>DATBQZ010000285.1:0-1669 GCA_036560565.1 Candidatus Nitrosotenuis sp. | reverse complement strand
CTCGAATGATCGTTTAAAACGAAAGAGCAGATGCATAAATGAAATTTCCCAGTAAAATGTAATGTATGTCAATAACCATCCATAATAAATTCAGGTGGAAAAAATAAATGAACAAAATATTTCTGACTGCATTTGTGATTTTTGCAAGCGTGATGCTGTTATCCCAAGTTGTTTCGTCTGCAGAGGGAAAGTACAGTGAAGCAAGAAAAAAAGCGGCAGAAAGAGAAGAAGCAGTATTGAAAAAAGAAAGAGATGCCAAAAATGATGATCATGAAGAAGAAAAGAAAAAACTAGATTCTTCTGCCACAGCCAATACAGTTAGTAAGACAAAATCAACGCCAAAGACAAAAACAGAGGCTGATGCAATAAATGCAGCTTACTTGACTGCATTAAACGCTGCAAAGACAAATTTGAAACAAGCAAAAGAAGATCTTAATACTGCAAATAGAGCATTACTTAGGGATAGTTCAAATAGCGCAAAGCAAGACGCAGTAGAAGCTGCTGAAATAGCCGTGGAAAAAGCAGAAATTGATCTAAAAATAGTATTGTTAAACAGACCTTAATGCGACTTGGCAATAAGAAAAATTAACTAATCTGAGATCATATTAGATTGATTTAGTTATTTATTAAATAGAAAAAATAAGCGTTGTGAAAAATTTTATCAATCAATAAAAAATAAAAATAGACGAGTTTCAAACCATTTATGAAAGTTCATGTTTTTGATACATACATAAAAGCAAAAGACGGGCATACGATTCATTTTGATGTGATCACGGATTCAAAAGACAATCAAAAAGCAGTCGAGTATGCGAAAAAATGGCTATCCTCGATAGACGAACAAGACGCCAAAATCACAACAGAAGAATGTCATTTTTGCCATTCTGAAAGCGTTCCAGATGAAATTGAAATTGAAATTATGACAAACGGTTTTTACATCCAAAAAATGGAAGGCTGTCCAGCCTAGAGCAGTGCTGCGCCAAATACTCCAGCAGAATCGCCAAGCTTGTTTTTAAGAATCGGTGTATCCACCAAATCGCTAAACACCTTATCATACACAGAATCACGCCCATCGGTGTACAGAAAATCAATGTTTGATATGCCCCCACCAAGTACTATGACATCCGGATCCAAGATATCAATTACGTTTGCAAGTCCGATTCCAAAGTTATCAAGAAATTCTTTCTTCCATGTGTCACCACCAGTACCATCAAAATTTCTAACTATAGTTACAAGCGGTTCCTTTTTTCCCGTTATTTCAAACCATTTTTTTTCCAGGGCAGGCCCGCTGATGTAGGTCTCAACGCAGCCTGATTTTCCGCAGTAACACCTGTTGCCATTTTGATGTAACGTGTGATGCCCCCATTCCCCAGCAATGTTTGTTCTTCCCTTGTGTATTTTTCCATCAATTATGATTCCGCCGCCAACGCCTGTTCCCATTATCACCCCAAATACCATATGATATCCAACTGCCGCGCCCATGGTTGCCTCTGCCATTGCAAAGCAGTTTGCATCATTTTCCATTGCCACCTTTTTTCCAAGTATTTTTTCCAAATCATTTTTCAGTGGCATTCCGATAAGACATTGGGTATTACTGTTTTTGATCATGCCAGTCTTTTTTGATATTGCACCAGGCGTGCATATTCCAAGGGAATAGTCTGAAGCGTTTTCT
>DATBQZ010000284.1:0-2520 GCA_036560565.1 Candidatus Nitrosotenuis sp. | reverse complement strand
GGGTTTTTCATGAGCTGGTTTATTATCTCAAGATCTGTTTTTATCAAATCTGATCTCACACCGGGATTGACAGCTTCAAAAATGCTGAGAATTCTTACATCTTTCATGAGATTTTTCATGATCTCTATTTTTTGCTGCACGTCTTTTTTTACCACAATACCACAAACTGTAATTCCACCAACACAGGGAACCATGAAAAATGGCTCGCCGATTAGTTTTACTTGTTTTAGAATCTCGTCGATATCTTGACCTGTCGTTACGATATAGATTAGATTGTATCCCAAAACTGGCGGCTCTATTTTTAATGTAAAATTTTCAATTGTTTTATTCTGAATCAACCTTTCAATCCTGGACTTTACCGCAGCGCCAGAAACTCCAATTTTACTGCCTATTTGCCTATCTGACTCCCTGCAGTTGTCAAGCAATGAGCCTAGGATTTTTAGGTCTAATCTGTCCAATTTGCTATTTTTAGGCATTAGTTTCTTATTAAAGGATACTATTCTTATGTAAAAATGTCTATTATATTCAAAATATATGGATAATATATTAAATATCGGACTAATTCTGTACTATCATTGGATTACAGAATTCAGCTAGCAACTAGAATGCTTGCAAACAAGAAAGGCAGCTTGCTTGGTGCTATCATGGCAGTATCTATTGGAATTTTGGTAATTCATGTTAATTTTGTAATATTTCAGGGACTCTATGATGCAATAATTCGTGATCTGTCAGGATATAGATTTGGAGACGTGCTTGTGACAAACAGGGAGGATGTCATTACGGAAAAATCGGATGTTTTTTTGGTAAACTGGTTTGAAAGGATACCATACGTGGAAGCTGCTGCCCCCCGGCTGTCTTCATCAGCTTCAATCAACGTGACCAAGTCTGGAAAGATAATTCAAGATTTTCAAATTCCAGTTGTCGGTGTGGATCCATTCCAAGACATCAAAGTATCTACAGTTCATGAAACTGTAAGCGAGGGGCAGTACGTATTTTCAAGAAATTCAATAGTTGTTGGCTCTATTGTAGCTCGTGATCTTGGCGGCGTAAATATTGGGGATAATCTACAACTAAAGATAGTAAATAGACACGGTGAAGACACTATGAAGCGCTTCATTGTTACTGGTATAGCAAGCTCACCTGGTGGACAAGGGTTTGATTCTGATGTAGTTATACATATTGACACTCTACGGGACATGCTTGATCGTAACAAGGAAACTGGCCAAATTCTTGTCAAACTAAACGATCCGACAAAAGCTGATGACGTAAAGGATCTTTTTTTGCGTTCTTTTCCTAATGATGACTTTAAGGCAGAAACAATAGAAGAATCTGCAGAACAAACTCTGAGCGGATTCAGATCAGGAATTGCAATGATCAACATGATTGGTTATTTCGGAATGATGTCGTCTGCTTTTGCAGTGGTGACAATTCAGATAATGCTAGTATCAAGCAAGACCCGTGAAGTGGGAATCATGAGGGCAATCGGAGCAAAAAGAAAGGACATCCTCATTATTTTCCTGTTTCAGGGCATGATTATAGGCATAATAGGGGCAGGAGTGGGAACGGCCTTTGGCCTAAGCTACACGTTTTATGCAAAGGAAACCAAAATGTCGTTTCAGGGAAGCCTTCCACTACAGGTAAGCTATGACTGGTCCAAAATAACACAAACTGCAATCATGGCATTTGGGCTTGCAGTTATTGCTTCAATTTACCCTGCATTCAAGGCTACAAAGCTTCAACCAGTGGAGGCGATGCGCTCTGTCTAGTGTTCTAGAAGTAAAAAACTTGAACAAAACTTATGGTGAAGGCGATACCAAGGTTCGTGCACTAGCTGACGTGTCGTTTTCCATAAAGAAAGGAGAATTCGTATTAATCGTTGGCAGCTCAGGCTCCGGGAAATCTACACTACTAAACATGATTGGACTGCTTGATAGACCAACAAGCGGACAGGTATTTGTCGACGGTACAAACGCAACAACTCTTGGCGACAACCAAGTATCATCATTTAGGAATTCAAAGCTTGGATTCATATTCCAATTTTCTAATCTTTTGACCGATCTTACCGTTTTAGAAAATGTCTTACTGCCAAGGAACATCCAACATTCGAATCAAAACGCGATGACTGAGGCCAAAAACTTGCTAAAGGCAGTAGGACTTGAAAGCCAAATGAATAAGCGCGCAAACAAAATTTCCGGAGGGCAAGCTCAAAGGGCAGCAATAGCAAGGGGTCTGATAAATAATCCCGCCATAGTTTTAGCTGACGAGCCTACTGGAAACTTGGACTCGGTTACCGCAGAAACCATTGTACAGCTAATGAAGTCAATGGCAAAAAAACTTAATCAAACCTTCATTATTGTTACACACGACAGACTGCAGTTTGGCGAAGTGGATAGAGTTATTACAATTAGAGATGGCCGTGCATTTGAAGGCGAAGATCTGCCGCATGAAATGGAGCTTAAAGTATGAATTACTCTAAATTGCTTGTTTTGTTCTCAGTACTCGTACTGGGCCAGTTTGTAG
>DATBQZ010000283.1:0-1876 GCA_036560565.1 Candidatus Nitrosotenuis sp. | reverse complement strand
ACAGCAACGACATGATCAGGCTCAAAAGCGTGGAAAAGACCAATTACAAACCCAGCAACAAGGACAAAGAGAGGGGTTGCCGTTGGGAGTTGTTTGATTAGTTCATCTATCATAGTTTTGACCTTTAATTCAAGTAGATTTTAGAATATAATCCGAAATTTGGATTGGAGTGTTCAAAACAATAGTCTTCATGGGTTCTTCATCAAGGGTTACCTCAAAAGACATAGTTCTCAAGGTTTCGGGAACTCCGATCATTACCTGTTCTGGACTTAGGAGACAAGATGCGTTTGTCTGAATTTGTTCAATTGATTTGCCAGTACGAAGTTCAGAAACGATAAACGCAGAGTAAACAGTAATAGCCTCGTTGATATTGATTTTGAGATTTCTGTCCAGTCTGTCTTTTATCATAGTCACCGAGTTAGCGAAGATTTCCTCATCTGCTTTGTTAGAATATTGATAAATTCGTGTAAAAGGTGAGACATCTGGTTCTCCTTTTACAATTATTTTGATGTGGATCAATCCCGCTTTGGAATTTTGGCGCGCGGGCCATTACTAAAGTGATATGTATTTCCAGTTCCACGGTAATTGTGTGGTCGTACAGGATCACCATCTTGCAAACCTCTCTTTGTAAGTGACAAGCCAGCTAATAGTTCTATAATGAGTCTCTGTCCAAGTCCGGAGGTAATGCCACCATTGTATGAGCTGCTATCACTCACATCATAAGCAGGAGCTACCTCAACTAGATCCATTGCAAATCTATTAGGATCAAACGATTTTGATAACAATCTTACCATTCTCATTCCTTCTCTTGAGGTAAGACCGTTTGGTTCTGGCTCGCCTGTGCCAGGTGCATAAGATGGATCAAAAGAGTCTATATCCCAACTAAGGTAAACCGCGTCTGTTCCATCATTAGCTCTATCTGCTATTTCCTTAGCAATCATGTCGATTCCCAATTCTTCAACATCTAGCATTGTAAACCATTGGAAATCCTGGTCTGCCATCCATTTGTACAAATCACGTCCAGGCCAATATCCTCGAGGCCCTACCAAAGTGTAATTTTTGCCCTTCAAACAGCCCATTTCCATTATTCTTCTAATATGCGCCCCATGATCATACTTGTAGCCTGTAAGGCCTTGTGGTGCACAGTCAGCGTGAGTGTCAAAGTGAATCATACCAATATTTTTGTATTTTTTAGCAAATGCACGAACATTTGCAAATGTAATTGAGTGATCTCCCCCTAACATGACTGGGATTCCTTGTGCATCAAGAACTTCCTTGACTTTTGCTGTCATTCTTTTGTGTGATTCTATTACGTCGCCAGGTGAAACTTGTACATCGCCATAATCAACTGTCCTAAAAGTTCCAAACGGATCTGCGCCGGTTTCAATATTAAATCGCTCATATGGTGGTGATGGAATGGTAGACGCTGCACGAATTGCACGTGGACCATATCTCGCACCAGGACGAATCGTGGTTCCAAAATCAAAGGGTTCACCTATAATAGCAACGTCAGGTTTTGCTTTAATCAGTTCTTGATGTGATCTTATCCAAGGTAAATGTAAGAATGTGTTGATGCCGACAAACGGTGCAACATCAGCTCCGTTGTAATCATCACCATAAAATTCCATTCCCATGTTGTATCAACTTTGTCATCACAGCTGAATAATTAAACATTCCAAGTAAACTACGTATTTTATTTACTAATTTGATAAAATTGACATTGAATATACAAAGAAATCATAAACAAGTATGTGTAATTTACTTGTTTTTAATTCCAATTTATTCATCTCAAAAAAAAATTTCTCTTTAAATAAAAGAAAGATCATCTAGTAATTCAATTACGAAACTTCAGAACTAAAATTAATTTATGTTAGAA
>DATBQZ010000282.1:0-1845 GCA_036560565.1 Candidatus Nitrosotenuis sp. | reverse complement strand
TCTGATCCCTTTAGCGAAATACTTGTCTCCTTTGTGGTTGACTTTATTATTTGGGCATTCATTCTATCGGAAAACCACTTATTGCGGATATAAATCATCGTGCATTATGGGAAGCGAAAATACACTTTCAGACATAAGCCTAACTCCTGACAAGGAAGAATACTCACAAGACGAGGAAGTCACAATTGGAGTTAAATTTTCAATTCAGGGCGGAATCAGAGAGGCATTTAACGAAAAAAACTGGACGGAATCTTACAACAAATATGACAACCTATTCAAGCTAAAATACGGAATAAAGCTAGCCTCAGGCGGATTTAGAAAGCATGAGCTAAAGTCGGTTGACACCTACAGAAAGGCCTCGCTTTTTTGGACGCGCAACCCTAAACTGGTAAATCCAATGAAGGAGAAAAGAGTCTGGGTCCAAGTAGCAAAAAACTTTGAGCCAATCATCAGACTAACAGAAGACGAAGTACGGCAGGAATTATTTGACTTTGAGGAAAAGATGACCTTTAAGGCATCAGAGCTTGGATCGGGAAAACACAAAATTGGCGCCGAGGTATTTGCTTCTTGGCAAAAGCACAACTATACCGAACCAGACAATGTCAAATCAAGCGCAAAGGAAATTGAAATAAAAATCAATTAGGATATAAAACAGGAAAAATCCACAAAACCCATGGCAAAATACGATGGACTTTTGGGCCAACCAGTACTTGAAGTAGAAGAGCCTGATTCGGAAGGTGGCATTACTTTGATTTTCAAAGACAATCGGTTTCTGTTTGTCAAACTGGTGGACGGAAAAATAGACACGATTTCAATTCCGGAATAAATTCAGTTTAGTCTTTGTGCTTTAGGTATTTTTCATACATGGATACTGCCATTTCCTGTATCTCGGACTGAACGGAGCCGGGCCTTTCATTTCTTAGCTTTTCAATTGCATCTTTTGCAGTCATTTTTTGATACTTGATCAAATAACTTGCCAAAATAGTTCCAGTCCTCCCAATCCCGGCAGCACAGTGAACCATTACTGGCTCTTTGTTCTTGATTCGCTCATCGATGTAGTCAACTGCGCTGTCAATTTTTTCAAGGTCTGGCGCAGTCAAGTCTTCGGTTGGAACGTGCAGGTATTCTATTTCGTTTAGCCAGGGATTAGGAAGACTATCCTCTGTCATTGTTATGATTGACTTGACGCCCTGACTTCGAATCCAGTTCATTTCCTCAAGGCTTGTCGGCATTCCGCAACCTGCAAGCTTGTCTTCAATCAACCACGAAAAGTTTGTAGGCCTTTTTGTTATCTTGCCGTGAATTTTGCGCCAAAGGTTTCCCGGCTTGCTCATTTGATACGTATGATTTTTTTCACATATTTAGATACTGTTTATATTACAAATTGCTGTAATAGTGTGGTTTTGACCAGAGAGGCTATTCTTTATGAAAAGTTGCCCGATGATAGGGTAAAGTGTACTGCATGTGCCAGATACTGCGAGATCAAAGATTCTCAAGTAGGCCTTTGTGGAGTCAGGGGAAATATAGGCGGCAAGCTCGAACTCTTTGTCTATGGCAAAGTAATTGTAGGAAATGTAGATCCAATCGAAAAAAAGCCAGTAATTCACTATCGGCCTGGAACTAAGATATTTTCAATAGCAACAACTGGCTGTAATTGGCTTTGTAAGTACTGCCAAAACTACGACATTTCCCAGAGAAGAAAAATAGAGGGAACCGACATGACCCCAGAGCAGGTGGCAGAATCTGCTGTATCTTGTGGGGCAGATGGAATTGCGTATACGTACAACGAGCCCTCGATTTTCATCGAGTTTGCGCGTGACTGTGGCATTGCCGCAAGAAAAAGGG
>DATBQZ010000281.1:0-2464 GCA_036560565.1 Candidatus Nitrosotenuis sp. | reverse complement strand
AGGATGATTCTGATAAAATGAAATTGGTATTTTTAGGTACGTCAGCTGCGCAGCCAACAGAGAATCGTGGGTTGTCTTCCACATGCCTTGAAAAAGACGGTGAAATCCTGATGTTTGATGCAGGGGAGGGTGCCCAAGTTTCTTATCTAAAATCCGGATTAGGATGGAATAAAAAAATGAAAATTTTTGTAACTCATTTACACGGTGATCACTGCATTGGAGTGCTAGGACTTTTACAAACTATGACTCTACAACATAGAACGGAACCAATGGAAATCTATGGCCCTGATGGAATTGACATATTCATTGGCGAAAATGTCAGAGTTCTAAATTTTGGTTTGTCATTCCCAGTCAAAATAACTGTAGTGACGCCTGGATTAGTGTGCGAAGAAAAAACTTATTCCATATATGTAGAAGAGGCAGAACATTCTACTTTGGCATTTTCATATTTGTTTCAAGAAAAAGACAAACCAGGCAAATTTGATTTGCAGAAAATAAAAAGCCTTGGCATTCCAGAGGGAAGCCTCTGGCATGATCTACAAATGGGAAAAGAAGTTACATTTGAAAACAAGATGGTAAAGCCATCAGATGTTGTCGGAGAAAAGAGACCAGGCAAAAGAATTGGAATATCTGGAGACACGAGACCCACAAAAAAGCTTGAGATGTTTTTTAAAAACTGTGATTATCTTAGCTTTGATTCTACGTTCTCTGACAAGATAAAGGAAAAAGCACTAGAGACTGGTCATAGTACAGCAAAGGAAGCAGCCACACTTGCAAAAAATGCAAACGTTTCAAATTTGATCTTGACTCATTTTTCTGCGCGATACAAAGATGAAACAGAACTACTTGAAGAAGCAAAAACCGTCCATGATTCAGTGATTGCCGCAAAAGATCTGCTTGAAATTGAGATAAAATAGGCATGTTTGAGTCTGTTTCAGACCAAATCAGAGATGCCAAAAAAATTGTCTTTGTGACAGGTGCTGGAATTTCACAGGAAAGTGGTATTCCAACATTTAGGGGAAAAGATGGTTACTGGAGAAAGTACGATCCGATGCAGCTTGCAACAATCGACGCATTCTATCAAAACTCAAAGCTTGTCTGGGAATGGTATGACGATAGAAGGAAAAATATTCTTGCTGCAAAGCCAAACAAGGGGCATTTGGCAATTTCCGATCTTGCAAAATACAAAGATGTTATCGTATTAACACAAAACATCGATGGACTGCACCAGAGAGCAGGAAGTAAACAAGTCCTTGAGCTTCACGGCAGCATAATTAGGATAAAATGTACTGTTTGTGATTTCAAAGATGATATTATAGATGATTTTGCTGAATTGCCACCAAAATGCAAATGTGGTGAAATTTTAAGACCTGATGTTGTATGGTTTGGAGAGGCCTTGCCGCAAGATATTTGGTATGATGCCATAAATCATGCAAAAAGTTGCGATATCATGGTAATTGTCGGAACTTCGCTAGCTGTGTCTCCTGCAAACACTCTCCCAATCTTTGCAAAACAAAACGGAGCTGCACTAATAGAGATAAACCCAGAAGGAACCATCATGTCTGCAGATACGGACTTGTCACTGAGGGAGACATCTGCAAATGCGCTACCCCATTTGATTTCATTATTAGAATGATTTGTGTTAACAATTAGAAATTATATCTTTTGGTATAGTTACTGTGTAAATACGCCATAGATAGTAGTGTCCTGATCTCCTTGTGGATTATACACAGAAGATGATACCGTACCATAATCTGGATGTTCCACTATCATTTCAATAATGTGAGGGCTAGTTGATATATCATTTACATTAGTATCAAATTTTGATGAAAAGAATTCGCCTGTAAACAATTGCTTTTCAGAATTTCGTAATGTTACTGTTACTTTTACTGTTTTGCCAGACGTGTCTTCATACTGGATAGAGACAGTATTGTCATCATATCGTATTGTCTTTAGCTGTAATGTCTCAAAGATTTTTGATTGTGGTAATGATTCTACTGCAATTGCTTCTGCATTTACAGAATTAGTCGTCTCTGTTACCTGAACTAGTTCTTGTTTTTGAAATTTGCATTTTTCTAAATCAATTGTATGCGTTAGTTCCTTTTTGCCGTTTACTGTCTTTGCCATTTGAGGAACTGAGATTTTGCACTTTTCTTGTTCCTCATCTTTTTCATACACTTGACCATAGTAGGTTTGCTGCATTGTTGGCGAGATTATTTTATCCTGTATTTGTTTTACTGGGTTTAGATCGTCTGCACTTGGAGTTATTGTCTCAATTTTATTTTCTACTGTGTCGATTGTTTGATCTATTGTACCGCTTACTGTATGAATTGTGGCATCTTTGAAATCATTAACGTCATCTGCAACAGCATTAAAGGCAATATTAGCGCTGGAAGGTAGTTTTGCTAAATACGGATAGAGAGAAAACCCGCCCACTACCAGTATTGTACCTATAATGACTAGC
>DATBQZ010000280.1:0-4623 GCA_036560565.1 Candidatus Nitrosotenuis sp. | reverse complement strand
GCTTTTTTTAGCGCAGCTTCGCTCCACGGATACCAGTTGACAGGATTGTGCGCATGCTGCAAAAGATACGGGCTTGTTTCATGAATCAGATTATTTTCTGCCACAAATACAGCTCATCGTTTAGAGTATTTGTGTCTAATTGAATTTTCTTCGTTCCTCAATATCAAAGATTGCCGCGTCTATTTTTGCAATCAGTTTTACTTTGGATTTCTGTGCCTTTTTGTTGTGGGAATAGTCCTTGTTTTCAACCAGAGTCAGCAGGCGTTTTAGATCTTCAAGTTCCAATACCTTGAGCCCTTTTTTTGCCACCAAATCCAATAATTCAACGCGCCTGCGATCATCTTCTGTTATGTGTGACACAGATATGGTGTGATATGATGGAATTAATTTTTATCTAAAGACATGACGCGGCAGATTATCTTAGGTGTATCTTCTATAGAACCAAGAGCCGCCCATACCAGCTATCCCGATTACTACGAACGCCCATCTTGCATTGTTTAGATCTTCAAGATATCCAGATATCAGGAGAAAAACTCCCAAAGACAGGATGATTAGAGATACAATGAAAACTATTATCATTTTACCGTCAGAGCTGTCTCCCATGAATTAGTACGGGACTTGAAGTTAATATTGCTTGTTCATGAATTCGTGACGTTTTGACAGTGCCATCTAAAACAATCTAAAAATAACATGATACCATACCGACATCATGTCAAAGATGCGCGCAATGCTTTTGGAAAATCTTGCGCCAATTGAGACAAACCCGCTCAAGCTAAGGGAAATTGACAGGCATCAAATCAAAAGGCCAAACGAGATTCTAATGAAAATAGAGGCGTGTGGCGTATGTCGTTCTCAGCTGCACGGAATAGAGGGAGACTGGAAAAAATACGGGATACCGCCAGTACTGCCTACCGTTCCAGGGCATGAGATTGTCGGCACCATAATAGAGACAGGTTCCAAGGTATCAAAGTTCAGAGTAGGTCAAAGGGCAGGAATATCTCCGATTTACGGCTCGTGCAGAGAATGCGATTACTGCAGAATTGGAAAGGAGCATTTGTGCGATTCTGCCGAAATTACAGGAGAGTCGTTACTTGGCGGATACGCAGAATACATTACCATAACAGAAGACTTTGCAACTATAATTCCAGATTCCATGGGATCAGCATATGCCGCACCATTATTTTGCGCAGGTGTGACAGCATACAAGGCGGTGATGGCAAGTGAGCCAAAAAAGGGAAAAAAGACAGGCATCTTCGGGGTGGGAGGAGTCGGACACTTGGCAGTAGAATTTGCAAAGATTAACGGCTGCAGGGTAATCGGGTTTGCAAGAAGTAAAAGCCATCTAGATGTCGCAAAAAAAGTTGGAGCAGACAACGTCATTCCATATGTGAGCGACCAGGGAGAATTTTTGTCGTCCCTAAAAAAAGAGGAAGGGCTGCTAGATTCTGCAATTGTCTTTGCCCCATCAGAGTCAGTGACAGATACGGCCATAAACTCTGTAAAAAAAGGCGGCACCGTGGTTCTTGCAACATTTGGCAACATACCAAGCTTTGATGTAACGCAGGAAAAAACAATACGCGGAACGCTGATTGGATCAAGGAGCGACATGGCAGATGTAATCAGAATCGCAACCCAAAATGATCTTAAAATCATATACAAGACATTCCCGCTTGAGCAGGCAAACCAGGTTTTGATGCAACTCAAGCAATCAAAAATAGAAGCAAGGGCGGTTCTCACGCCTTAAATTAAAGACAAGATTCTAAAAAACAATGAACTGCAAGCGGTGTCACCACGTTGCCCAGATTCACGAATCATCACCGCAGGGAGACTCGCTCATGAGGCTTGGCAAATGCACAATACCAGAATGTTCATGCAATCAGTATCTTGATTCCATTGAGCGAATTGATGATGAGCTGTTGTGATTTTAAGTTCATATAGCAATTAGGCAGGTGTGTTTTTGATGAAAAGACACGAGTCTGCAGATGACATGAAAAAAGAACTCGATGTCTTGCTGTCCAAGCTAAACGCACTTGAGATAATCGCTGCCGACGAGTTTCAAAAGGGAACAGTCAAGGTCTTAAGAAGGCTAGTTGAGGGCCAGATGCATTCGATAAACGAGTTCGAGCACATAAAAAAAGCACTTGATCTTACCATGTTGCAGATATTTGAGATAAAAAACAAAATCAAATCATGATTTAAGAACGGTATCAGACAGCCCGCACTCTGAGCACTTCATCAGTATGGAATTTCCCAAGTCATCGGATTTTTCCATTTTTGCACCGCAGCATGGACAGTTCATTGGTTTTGAAGACATTGCCAGATTAATTACACGATGGCTTGTATTTGTTGATTATTTTGCCTGCCAGTCTTTTTCTCTCATCGGGCGTGGAATCCCACATCGGATATATCGAAAGGTAGAGATTTTCCTCAAATCCAGCAGAGTTGACCCAGCACTTTGACTTTTCGTGATTTTTGAAAAAATCCACATCTTGTGATTTTTCCGATTCGCCAACGTAAATCACTTGAAACGCGTCTTTTGTCCGGCTCAACAAGATGTAAACTACTTGTTCCATAGGAGGGCCCCATTCGGATAACTTGATTGGCCCGAGAAACTCGTAGCTTAGAATTTGCAGAGTCAATTGATCCTGCTGTGGTCAGGTGACTTTTTTCTTTTGTGCATGATTAGTCAGATTTGAAGCTGCCAGTCAATCACAGTTTTGCCCTGGAGTAAATGCCTGAGTTTTGATTCATTTGGGAATGCATAGGACACACCAACATGTACGGGCTCAAAATAAAGCGAAAATCGTCATTTTAATTGAGTCTGGCAGGAAAAAATTATTCATTTAAAAGAATAAATCTCTCTAGAATTTTGGTTAGTTCATGACAGAGCCGCACAACCACAGAACGGTCGGATATTCTATGATAATGGTATCTGCGTCGCTTGTGGCAATTGCCTTGCTGTATCTTGCCATAGGCGAGGATGTCTTGTATTCTGATCACGTTGGGAAGGAAAAACAGATGGAGTACAAGCAAATGTTAGAAGAAAAAGCAAAACAAACCGAAGCCCAACCACCAGGAAAGAACCTCTCAGTGGATCTAAACGAAGAAATGAACGTGCGAAATAACCCCTAGATTCTAGTATCCGTTTGCATAGTCTTCCCACATGTTAAGTTTTGACGTCATCTTGTTCATCTGGTATAGTGCGCCCCCAATTATTCCGGCTTGGTAAAACGCATACAGATACACCTGAGAGTGAGACGGATGCGTATGGGACAGGCTAAGTGCCATCATTGAGAAAAAGATGAATGTTCCAATAAATGTAAATGTGCTGTTTACTATTCCATCAAGTCCTATCATCCTCCTTGTTGCCACTGCCATAAGCGATATGCTAGACAATATCAGAAACGTGAGCCCTCCATTTTGCGTCACAAACTGTGTAACCCACTGAACTAGGCCCATCTCAAGTATTGATTTTTCCGGAATTGCAATTCCGCCCCCAAGTGCAAAGCTGACTGCACTGAATAGTCCCCCTATGATAAAGAAGAAAAGCAGCAGCTTGACAATTCCACGCTTTATCGGACTTCGGATTTCAGACGGCTTTATTGCACGTTCCGTAATTTTTATCCCAAAGAGAAATCCAAGAAATACGGTTGGAAAATAGGCCATTTCTATCAGGAATGGCGACTCTGTAGTCACTCTCTGGATGTATGGTGCAAAAATCAGAAAAAGCGACAAGGCAAGTGTCGTGGCACTTGCAAAAAGTATCACATTGAGGTACGGCACGCGTGGGCGCTCGTCCAAGCCAGCATTCCAGTTGTACATTTTTGACATTTTAAGAAATTAGATTAAAGAAAAGAGCGAAAAATCATTTGGTCGATTAATCAATTTTTCTCTAGTCAGAAGAAATCCTGAACTCTAGAACAGATCAGACAACATTATGGTAAAGATCAATCTGACAGTACGTGGTACATTAAATTTGAAATTATAGATTAATTTGATTAAGGATAACGGGTGTTTCTGCCTAGTTTTGTTTTAAAGTGATGATGTCATTGAATCTTTTTTCAATGATGGTTGGATAGATTTCGTTCATTATTAGATCGGTATGGTTTACATCATTTTCAATCGACATTAAAATAACATGCTTGCTAGTTAGCGGAATTGCAACTCTTGCAACCTTTTCGTGCATGGTTAAGCTAAACAGGGTTTGTCCAAATCCGCCATCATGAATCTTTCTATTGAAAAATCTAGCAGTTGCTTGAATCAATGACGCGTGTCCTTCCTCACGCGAGAGTAATGATTCGTTGTCGTTTTTTTGCTCTGAACAGATGATCACGCCATTATCCTCACAGATTGATGCCGATCGTATCTTTGAATGAGAATAAAGAATATGTTCACAAATTTCCTTTGCGGTGTGAAGTTGAATATCATCGTCAGTTTTATACACCATATAATTATATGAACATATGAACTATTCAAGATAGTTTGTATGTTTTTAACAAACAAACAATATGAATCAAAATTAATTCATAGTTTTTCAAAACAACTTTTAAAGTACTCTTGATTGCGCCCTTCTATACAAACCAGTCTAGTCAATCAGCTTTCTCGCACAAAACGTGGAAAACT
>DATBQZ010000279.1:0-6984 GCA_036560565.1 Candidatus Nitrosotenuis sp. | reverse complement strand
ATTATATCAAAACTACGCCTGAAAAAATCAAGGAGGAATTAGACAAGTTTGAGCAAATATCAAAAGAGGGAGCAGCGCGGATAGTAATTGATCACTGCTTTGATGTAAAAGGAGTGGGTACGGTAATCCTGGGTAAGGTGGAGCAGGGAAAAATAAAACAGTATGACAATCTCAAACTACTTCCTGCGGGAATCGATGTTATGATAAAATCAATTCAGATGCATGACGACCCCGTAGATGAGGCCGTGTCTCCAGGAAGAGTTGGCCTTGCAGTAAAAGGCGTCACACCAGATCAGGTAAGTCGCGGAGATATCATATGCATGCCTTCTACAGAGCAGATATCGACTGAAATTGAGATTGATTTTGTAAAGAGTCCTTTTTACAAAGGCGACATTGCGCAAAACCAAATGTGTCTTGTAAATATCGGCCTTCAAATCAAGGCTGCCAAGTTTGCCTCAATTAGCCCACTAAAGCTTACTCTTGACAAGCCAGTTGTTTACAATAAGGGAGATATTTGCGTCATCCTCAAGCCTGAATCTCAAACGATTAGGCTGTTGGGAAGCGGACAAATCAAGTAACTGTAAAATCGTACGAAACTCTTTTTATTCACACGATATGAGCCTCATTAAATGAATCCCAAGATTTTGGCAAGTTTTGCAGTTTTTGTATTGTTATTTAGTGTGGTCTCAAGTGTTGCATTTGCAGACGATAAAGCAGACGTAAAATCAAAGGAATCAAGACAACAAACAGTTCAGTCAAAATCCACTATAAATAATTCTGACATAAAAAACTGTGCAAGCAATCTTGAATTATTAAAAAAACTACTTGATGATGCGTCTCGAAAAACAAGTGCGTTAAGAGAGAAATTGTACGCTGAATGGAAAGTCCAGTATTCTTCAGGACAAATCAAAGATGACTGGGGCGTTTATTCCAAAAAGCTAGAAAGTTCTCAGGAAATGCAAGAATATAGGCAAACCCAAGAAAAATACAATTTAATTCTTGCATCCTGTACAAGTGACTCTCAATCAAAACCTCCTGAATCAAGAGTGCAGTTTACTCAATCAGAAGAATGTGTTAGTGCGCAAAAAATGATAGATGATATTGATCAAAGATATTCCGCTCTAAAGCAAAAAGCATATGATGACTGGAAATCCAAAAATGCGGCAGGGACATATCCTGGAACATGGGAGCAATACGCAAACGAATTCATAAACTCCTCACAAGTCGCAGAATTAAACCAGGCAAGACAAAAGTACGAACCTGTTTTGCGAACCTGTTATACTCAATCGAACTCATCAGTATCGCGATCATCGTCTGTTCAATCTGATGATTCACAAAACCAGCCATGTCCAGACGTAATGCGTATGCAATCTGCACTAAATGATGCAAGCCAAAAAGTTAGTGCACTAAAAGAAAGATTGTATTCTGAATGGAAGGCAGCGTATGATTCAGGACAAATCAAAGATGACTGGGGCGTTTACGCAAAGAAAAAATTTGAAGGCTCACAAGAGTTTGTCAATTATATGCAGTTGCAACAAAAATTTGATTCGTTATACAAAACGTGCAGGACAAATGACAAACTGCAATCTGCTGATGAGCCAAAACCTGTAAACCCTGAGCCGCGTGTGCAATTTACTCAATCCGAAGAATGTGTTAGTGCGCAAAAAATGTTAGAAAGTATTGATCAGCGGTATTCCTCGTTAAAAGAAAGGGCGTACAATGACTGGAAATCCAAAAATGCGGCAGGGACATATCCTGGAACATGGGAGCAATACGCAGATGAAAAACTCATCAAATCCACAGAAGTCCTAGAACTGGGAAAGACGCGAGAAAAATACGAACCATTACTGAGAACCTGCTATGTCCAATCTGGAGTGTCATCTGACGTGTCACAAACAAAGCCGTTACTGCAAACTTCTAAAATAACTGATCAGAAATCGCCTGCAAAGATTACTCAAAAGCCACTACTGCCAGTTTCTAAGACTGATAAAAAGCCATATGGCGCAACCGATGATTCTGCTAAAAAATCAGACAAATCTGTCAAGCTCACAAAGGCAAAGCCTGACAAATTAATCAAAAAACCAAAAACCATACTCAAACAAAAATAACCCTCAACAAAAATCCTATAATTATCAATCATCTAATTATTCTCATGAAGGGTATTCGAGCATGTCCAATTTGTCCAAAATGTGGCTCCAAAAAGTTTGAACGACTAGATGGAGAAAATGTGCAGGTGAGATGTCTTGGGTGTAACAAGGTCATTTCGATTTAGTTTTTATTTACTATGATTTTAGGTCTAGGCATGGCAAAAACATGGAAGGATTCGGATATCAATTTAGATCCTATAAAAAATCAAACAATTGCAGTAATAGGCTATGGCATCCAAGGTGATGCGCAGGCAAATAATCTCAAAGATTCTGGTTTAAAAGTAATAGTCGGACTGAAGGAAGGAAGCCCAACTTGGAACAAGGCCAAAAATGACGGCCATCAAGTAATGTCCGTCGCAGAGGCTACCAAAAAAGCAGACATTGTTCACGTCTTAATCCCAGACATGATCCAGGCCAAAGTTTACCGAGACGAGATTGAACCTAATCTTTCGGCAGGAAAGGCATTGTCATTTTCACACGCAGCTGCAATCCACTGGGAGTGGATAAAAGCGCCAGATGACGTGGATATAATCATGGTCGCACCAAAGGGCCCAGGCTCAAAGGTTCGCGAAACTTATCTGGCTGGCTTTGGCACACCTTCAATTGTTGCAGTGTACCAGGACAAGACAGGTTCTGCATGGAATCGCACCCTTGGAATAGCAAAAGGAATTGGTTCTGCAAGGGCAGGATTAATCCAGACGACATTCAAAGAAGAAGTGGAAACTGACTGGTTTGGGGAACAAGCTGATCTCTGTGGAGGATGCGCATCAATGGTTACAAACGCATTTGAGACACTAGTTGAAGCAGGATACCAGCCAGAAATTGCATACTTTGAGGTACTGCATGAACTAAAACTAATTGTAGACATGATACAGCAATATGGAATCAACGGCATGTGGAGACGAGTCAGCGAAACTGCAAGATATGGAGGACTGACCAGGGGTCCAATGGTCATGGATAAAGACGTCAAGGCAAAAATGAAAAAAGTTCTAGACATGATCCAAGATGGAACGTTCAACGAGGAATGGATTTCAGAATATCACAAGAATGGCAAAAATGCATTTGACAGATACATGAAACAGCTAGACTCTCACCAAATAGAACAAGTCGGCAAAAAAATGCGACAAATGATGTGGCCTGACTCTAAAGAATAATTACAGTTTTCTTAGCTTTGCAACGCCTGCATTGATGTGATCAATTATTGTAGCTAGCGGTGTTCCGGGACCAAACACGCCTGAGACTCCTGATTTTTCTAGCCCCTGTCTGTCCTCTTCTGGGATTACTCCTCCACCTAATACCAGCACGTCTTTGATTCCCTTTTTGTGCAATTCCTTGACCACTCTTGGGAATAGCGTATTATGAGCGCCATTGAGAAGGCTTAGGGCAACTGCGTCAACGTCTTCGTCCTCTGAAATTTGTGCAACGCGCTCAGGCGTGGCAAAAAGACCCGAATAGATGACCTCCATTCCAGCATCTCTAAATGCCCTGCACAGAACTAGCGCGCCCCTATCGTGTCCGTCGAGGCCTAGCTTGGCAACTAAAATCTTGATTCGCCTTGGCGCTAGTTTTTGCTTCATTGATTAATCAATGGCACTGTGTATTTTAAAACTTAACCTTATACTGCCTGCTCGTTTAATTTGCCGTTTTTTATTTTCGTCAGGCGCGTTAGCGGGCAGGCATAAACTATGCCGTCTCCAACTTGTCCTGTCTTTGCCCCCTTGGAAATCGCGTTGGTTATTGCATCCAAGTCTTTGTCTTTGCAAATTATTTCGATCTTTGTTTTAGGGATTAGTGCACTTGTTTTGAAAGCCCCAGGCCTCCCGCTAGACATCTGTCCGTGAGACAGACCTGACATTTCTACTTTAAAAGTTGAAAATGTCAAAATTCCGATTTGTTCCAGCTCGTTTTTTACTTGCTGTAATCTAGTGCTTCTAATTACTGCCTCGATTTTTAACATGATATTATGTGATTCTTAGATCATACTAATTAAAACTGATCCTGTTCTCAAGAAAAAATCAATCCTAAATATACATAAAGGCAATCAATTTATCAAATTCATGCAGGCCTCCCCCATACACTATGACCTGACATTTGAGCCAAACCTTGATGATTTTACGTTTTCTGGAAAAGAAATAATCGACATCAAAATATCCAAGCCAACAAACACTATTTTGCTTGATTCGGCAGAACTTAAAATAAATTCATGCCACATCCTATCCAACAACCAGAAATTCAACGCAAAAACAAAGCTGGATGAAAAAAATGAATCTCTCACCATCACAATTCCAAGAAAAATTTCAGATACTGCAAGAATCTTTATCAATTACACCGGAATCCTAAACGATAGGCTTGTTGGCTTCTATCGAAGCCAGTACAAGGACAAAGACGGAAATCCCAAGTACTTGGCAACGACCCAGTTTGAGGCAGCGGACGCGCGGCGCGCATTTCCGTGCTGGGATGAGCCTGCGGCAAAGGCAACCTTTGGAATCACACTGGTCACAGAAAAGCACCACACTGCGATTTCCAACATGAATATCTTATCCAAGAAAGGTTTTGGCAAAAAGACAGTCTACAAGTTTGCAAAAACCCCAGTCATGTCAACGTATCTTTTGTATCTTGGAGTGGGAGAATTCGAATATCTGTCAAGCAAGCAAGGCAAGGTCCACTATAGAATAGTTACAACAAAAGGCAACAGCAAAAAAGGAAAGTTTGCACTGGATTTGTGCAAAAAGCTTGTCACCTCATATGAAAATTATTTTGGAATTAAGTATCCTCTTCCAAAGCTCGATTTGATTGCAGTTCCTGACTTTGCATCTGGTGCAATGGAAAACTGGGGGGCAATCACATTTAGAGAGACTATACTGCTGTATGATCCAAAAACATCCTCAACACAAACAAAGCAATACATCGCAGAGGTAGTCTCGCATGAGCTGGCACACCAGTGGTTTGGCAACCTTGTAACCATGGAGTGGTGGAACGACCTGTGGCTAAACGAATCGTTTGCAACATTTATGGCAACAAAGTTTGTCGACAAGTTCTATCCATCGTGGAAGCTATGGGACCAATTCCTAGAGGATACGATGAACGTTGCGATGGGACTTGATTCATTGCATTCCTCACACCCGATTGATGTCAAAGTAAACAAGCCTTCTGAAATTCGTGAAATCTTTGACGCAATATCGTATGACAAGGGGGGATGCGTCCTGCGAATGCTTGAGAATTTTGTCACGGAAAAGAACTTTCGTGCAGGCCTGCGCGTATATCTGAAGAAGTTTGCGTACAAGAACGCAAAGGGAGATGATCTGTGGAATGAAATAGGCACGGAAGCAAAGATGCCTGTTCGAACCATGATAAATTCCTGGATAAAGCAGGTCGGATTCCCACTGGTTGATGCAAAACGAGAAAAATCCAAGATCATATTGACGCAAAAACGATTTGTCCTAGAACGAAAGGGAAAAGAAAAGGGACTCTGGCACATTCCGGTATCTGTGACACAGGGCAAGACGACAAAGAACAAGCTTGTGACAAAACAGTATGATACAATCCAAATAGACGAATCTGACGTCTTGATAAACTCCGGAAGACCCGGATTTTACCGCGTCAAGTACTCCACTGATCTTCTCGACGATCTAAAGAACTCTGTCTTGCAAAAATCAGTCTCACATGTGGATAGGTGGGCACTGCAAAACGATCTTTTTGCGCTGTGTGTTTCAGGTGACGACACTGCGAAAAACTATCTTGATTTTTCAAAATCCTACGAAAATGAGGATGACTATATCACGCAATCAAACGTTGCAGGCAACCTGTATGCATTGTACAATAGAACAATTGAGGAGCCGTTCAATTATGAAATTAAGGAAATTACTCATGATTTTCTGAAAATAATTTTTGCAAAAATTGGGTGGGATGCAACAAAAGGCGAGCCGCACACAAACGCGTTACTTCGGGGATTTATGATTGGCGCACTTGGCAAGCTTGACGATGGGGAAATAACTGCAGAAGCAAAAAAAAGATTTGACGCATATCTGAAAAACCCGCAATCGCTTAACCCTGATATCCAAGATGCCGTATTTTCAGTAGTTGCATGGAGTGGAGATTCAAAGACATATCAAAAGATGCTTGGCTTGTACAAAAAAGTAAAAACCCAGGAAGAAAAACTGCGATTCCTCGGGGCGCTTTGCAATTTTAAAGACGAAAAACTGTTACTAAGGACGCTTAATTTCTCGCAAACAAGGGACGTCCGCTCGCAAAACATGCACGTTCCAATAATTCGGGTGGCTGGAAACCGTTACGGGAAAAAGATTTTCTGGCCATGGCTCAAAAAGAACTGGAAGTCGTTGCACAAAAAGGTAGGAGTTGGAAGCCCTCTTCTAAATAGAATAGTTGCAAGCGTATCTGGAGTGGCAGACGCATCCATGGAAAAGGAAATAAAGCAATTCTTCAAGAAAAACCCCACTCCTGGAACAGAAAGAACGCTTGATCAAACCCTTGAGAGAATCAGGATTCACACAAATCTTTTGCAAAGACTCCGACTGGAATTTGCCTGATTCTGATGAACAAAAAAATCACACTGGCAGTAATCCTTACAATCATAATATTTGGGATTGGAATCTCTATCGTTCAAAACGTGCAAAACTCTGAAAAATACTCTGAAATATTTCACCTCGACGCAACATTTTACAAAGAAAAAAAATATGTCGAGATAAAATTTGATGATTCAACTCAAAAGACCACTGGAATAATATTGGAAATTCAGGGGATGGAAACAAGCTTTCAAAAAACTTTTACAGGATCTAACTTTACAATCCAAGTTCCATTTGACGATGTCCCCAAATAT
>DATBQZ010000278.1:0-6125 GCA_036560565.1 Candidatus Nitrosotenuis sp. | reverse complement strand
ACTTGGGTTGTCGGGGAGAAAAGGCTAGACGAGTTCATGAAGGAGGTAAAAATTGAAAATTACAGCATAACAAAAACGCTCAAGGGCTCTACGTTTGAGGGCAAAAAATACACCCATCCGTTGTTAGGCAAGATTCCAAAGCTAAAGGACTTGGCAAGAGAGCCCACTATTCACGTTGCAGTTTCAGAGTCATTTGTTGATGCAAATACGGGAAGCGGGCTTGTGCATTTGTCTCCTGCAAACGGCGAGGACGACTATGAGATTGCCAGAAAGAGAAACGCGCCGATTTTTAATCCAATCAACGATGAGGTAAAGTTTACAGAGGACGCAGGAAAGTATGCAGGCCTTTTTGTTCGCGATGCAGACAGAGTAATCGTAGAGGACGTCAGGGATGCCGGAGCACTTGTCAGAATCGGCAAAATCAAGCACAAGTATCCGCTTTGCTGGAGGTCGCACCATCCAATTGTATGGATTGCAAGAAGGGAATTCTTTTACATGCTAGACAGACTGGGAGACAAAGCAATACAGGCAGCAGAAAATGTCGAGTATTTTTTTGAGCAGCCAAAAAACCGATTTTTAGGCATAATAAAAGAAAAACACCCGTGGTGCATTTCCCGTGAAAGGTTTTGGGGTTGTCCGCTGCCAATCTGGAACTGCAAAAAATGCGGCCACATCGAGAGACTTTTTTCAAGAAAAGAGATAGTCGACTCTGCAGTAGAGCTGCCAGACGGACCAAACTTTGAGCTTCACAGGCCATGGATTGACAAGGTAGTCATCAAGTGCAAAAAATGCAGTGCAAACATGGAAAGGGAGAAATTTGTTCTAGACACTTGGCACAACAGTGGCTCTGCGCCATACTCATCTTTGACAGACAGCGAATATTCATCCGGAATACCTGCGCCATTTCTAACCGAGGGCATAGACCAGACGCGCGGATGGGCCTATACCCTTCTGATCGAAAATGTCATTCTGAACAACAAGCCAATTGCCCCATTCAAGTCATTTCTGTTTCAGGGTCACGTTCTTGATAAAAACGGCAACAAGATGAGCAAGAGCCTTGGAAACGTGATGGATGCAGAAGAAATGCTTACAAAGTATCCAGTTGATCTGATCAGATTTTATTTTATGTGGAAATCAAGCCCGATTGAACCGCTCAACTTTAGCACTGACGAGATGATGTCAAGACCATACCAGATCCTAAACACGCTATACCACATTCACCTATACTTCAAACAAAATAGCGAATACGACAAATTTGACAGTACTGCTACTCCCATCCAGTCGGTTCAAAGCAAGGGACTGCTCCAGCCCCCTGACATCTGGCTCCTATCCAAGTTACAAAAACTCATCACACAAGTTGGTGAGAACAACGACAAGTGCAAGTTTCACGAGTCCGCAAAGGCAATAGAAGATTTCGTCATAAACTCCCTGAGCCAAATATACATACCAATCACAAAGGCTGAGCTCTGGGAGGAAGATGGCTCAAACGAAAGAAGATTTGCAATTTATGCAGTACTGCACGAGATACTCAAAACACTTGACATTCTGATACACCCACTATGTCCCTATACCAGTGAATACCTGTATCTTGCAACATTTGGCAAAAGTAGCGTTCTTCTGGACAGGTGGCCCCAGTACCAGCAGGGACTGATCAACGAGCCAATCGAGGAATCATTTGATCTGATGAAAGAGTCAGTGTCAGTTTCTGCGGCAGCGAGGATGAAGGCCAAGCTAAAGCGGAGATGGCCGCTAAACGAGGCGATAATTTGTGTCAAAAAATCACAAAAACCCAAAATCGAGATACTCTCCGATCTTTTGCTGTCACAGCTAAACGTTGAAAAATTCAAGATTGTTGAAATGGAAGAAAAAGAAGGCCTGGAACTACTTGATGAGATGCAAAAAGCCGGCCTCCCAGTAAGGCCAGCCATAGAAATGGACAGAAAAAAGATAGGGCCAAAGGCAAAACAGCACATGGCCTTGCTGCTTTCCAAGTTCTCAGAAACAAGACCAGAAGACATTGTGTCCGAATTGCTGTCAAATGGTACCTATACGTTTGATGTCGGACCTGCCAAGATAACACTAGACAGAGAGGACTTTGTAGTTGATTTTGATGCGCAGGACGGTTTTGCGTTTTCAAAAAGAGACAGCCTTGTTGTCTTTATTTCTACAATACGAAACAGAGAGATGATGTCAAGAGGATTGGTAAAAGACTTGGCAAGAAGACTGCAAACACTGCGAAAGGAAAGAGGATACAACCCAACAGACATTTTGCAGACGGCATCAATACTTGATCTGGACGAAGAGTCACTTGAAATGGCAAAAGAAAAATCCTCCGAGCTTGCATTTTTGGTCAGAGTAAAACAGATCGACTTTGCGGGAGCCGGCAAAAACTACAAAGACGACGACATTGATGGTCAAAAAATTCGAATCTCAGTAGAGTAAGAAGCTCACTTTTAGCAAATCAGGGGGATTAAATATCAAAAACGCCATTATACTATATGGTAAAGCAGATCAGCTTAGATGCATGGCAGACACAGCATCTAGAGGATCTGCTAAAAAAAGCATCAGCGATAGTCACAAAGACTGGAAACCCCATCATTTTGTACAGGCAGATGCTTGAGGAAGAGGAGGACGCGTACGAGGAAATTGTTTGCTCGCTTACAGAAAAGTACGTAGTTGAGCAGCTTGTCATATCAGGCGGAGTCCTACCTCCGACGTTTAGGCAGCAATTCATATTTACCATAGACGAGTTCCCGCAAAGGCTTTTGAGAAAAAGCAAGGATCTATTCTTGCAGACAATAGAGTTGCTTGAGAGCCAAATAAACTAGCACAGAATATAAAGACCGTAAAAAAATTTTCTGCATGCGCCTTTTAGAATATCAGGCAAAGGAGTTATTTGCACAATACGGCATCAAGACTCCAAGGGGGATATCCTCAAAAAACATCGAGCAGGCAAGAAACGATGCAAAGCAGTTAGGCTACCCATTTGTAATCAAGGTCCAAGTTCCAGTTGGAGGAAGGGGAAAGGCAGGAGGCATACAAAAGTGCCTCAATGATGACGAATTTGAGCTGAAATACCCCCAACTCCTAGACATGACAATTAAGGGCGAAAAGACAAGGGCCATTTTGCTTGAGAAGATGGCGGAATATGAAAAAGAATTGTATTTGTCATTATTTTTGAATCGCAGTAAAAGGTGCTACACAATCATCGCATCGTCTGAAGGCGGAGTGGAAATCGAATCAGTAAAAAACCAGGTAATACGCGAAGTCGGACTAGGAGACGTTGATTCTCAAACTGCAGAAGAGGTCGCAAAACAAATCGGGCTGCAGGGAAAAACGATTCCAGACTTTGTAGACATGCTGCAAAGACTAGCCAAGATTACAGTTGAAAAAGAGGTAGAGCTTGCGGAGATAAATCCAGTGGCACTGTTAAAGGACGGATCACTTCTTGCACTTGACGGCAAAGTTGTTACAGACGACAACTCGAATTTCAGACATCCGGAAATGGAAAAATATCAAGAAAAGACAGAGCTTGAGGAAAGAGCGGAAAAAAGCGGATTTACACTAGTAGAGCTTGACGGAAACATCGCAGTCGTAGGCAACGGTGCAGGCCTTGTCATGTCAACACTTGACATGCTTGCAGACAACGGCGGAAAGCCAGCTTGCTTTCTTGATGTTGGAGGCGGTGCTACAACTGAATCAGTGTATGAGGCCCTCACACTAGTTTCTAAAATGAAAAAAGTAAAAGCGATTTTGGTGAATTTGTATGGAGGGATAGTAAAGACTACAACTGTTGCTGCCGCATTTATCAAAGCGTATGATGATAAGCTGATTGACCTTCCAGTTTATGCCAGACTGATGGGCTCTGAATCTGAAAAATCAAAAGAGATGCTCAAAGACACAAGGACAAAGATGTTTGACTCTGTAGAGGACGCAATAAACGGAGTAGTAATGGCGGTAAACAAACGTGGCTGACATTTATGAACTCTTGAGAGGCAAGAAGGATTCAAGCGGAAACTATCAGAAGGTTCCAGTAATAGTTCAGGGAATAACGGGGACATTTGGTTCTCTGCATGCAAAGCAAATGCTAGATTACGGCACAAACATTGCGGCAGGCGTAACACCTGGAAAGGGAGGACAAAAGTTTGAAGGCAAAGTTCCAATATACAATACGGTAAAAGAGGCAGTAGACGCGACAAATGCCAAAGTTTCAATTGTTTTTGTTCCAGCAAAATTCTTTTTGGGTGCGGCAACTGAAGCACTAGAGGCCGGAATACAGCTTCTGGTTTCAATACCGGAGCACGTTCCAATTAGGGACACGATGCAGGTAATTGAATTGGCAAAGAAGAAAGACGCGATAATAATTGGCCCAAACACGCCGGGAGTAATGATACCAGGACTTGTAAAAATAGGAATAATGCCTGCAAGCCCGTTCAAGCCCGGAAATATCGTCGTCCTATCAAAAAGCGGCACCCTGCTCTATGAGATTTCAAATACATTGACAAAGGCAGGATTTGGGCAAAGCATCACCATTGGAATAGGTGGAGACCCAGTAAACGGCACAAGACTAATTGACGCATTTGACATGGTAAAAGATGATCCAACCATAGAGGGAATGGTAATAGTCGGCGAAATAGGCGGAGATGCAGAGGAAATTGTCGCACAGCACATCATGGACATTAATTTCAAAAAACCAATTGTGGCATACATTGCAGGAAGACGAGCCCCAAAAGAAAAGAGAATGGGGCACGCAGGTGCAATAGTAATGGGCAATTACGGCTCTGCAGAATCAAAAATTTCCATGTTCAACATGGCAAACATCCCGGTTGCCAAAAGACCAAACGAAGTAGCCATATTATTGGCAGGTAAATTGGAAAAAACCAAAGACTAAAAAGGACAAAAAAGGAGATTTAAGAAAGATGCCAATCACAGACCCAGAAAAGAAACGAATTGCTCAAGCAGCACGTCTACACATGAAGGTTTGTCTTAACTGTGGCGGAAGGAATTCTATGGCTGCAACAAGATGTCGCAAATGTCACGGAAGTTACCTCAGACTAAAGAACAGAACACTTGGCGCCAAAAAGTAAGCTAGTGCTTTTGATATTTTACTTTGCACAATTTTAAATCAGGCAGGGTGTTTTCTTGCCCTAACAAACGACAGGGCAAGTACGAATCCGAGTATTCCAAGCACCACACCCAACGAGACGGGGGTTGGAATTTCAATTATCTCAGATACCATCATCTTGATTCCAATAAACATCAGAATTGCGATAAGACCTGGCTTTAGATAGTAGAATTTTTCCATCACGCCGGCAAGCAAAAAGTACAAACTGCGAAGACCCAAAATTGCAAATATGTTAGACGTGATAACTATGAACGGATCAGTAGTTATTGCCAAAACAGCGGGGATAGAGTCAAGTGCAAACAACAGGTCTGTAAATTCTATTATCACAAGTGCGACAATCAGTGTTGTTGCATACAGTATGCCGTTTTTTCTAACAAAAAACTTTGTGTCTTTTAGCTCAAAGTCAACTGGCATGACTTTTTTGAGTACGCGGATTGCAATGTTTTTTTCAATTTCGATTTTCTTTTCCTTTCTTTGTAGCAGCATCCTTATTGCAGTCACAATCAGAAATCCGCCAAAAATATAGATCATCCAGTGGAACTTTTCAAGGAGCGTCACGCCAACTAGGATGAGCGGTACCCTCATTGCGATAGCGCCAAGTATTCCCATTGACAGCACCTTGTGCTGGAACTTGTGCGGAATGCTAAGTGATGAAAATATCAGCAAAAATACAAACATGTTATCGACACTTAGCGACTTTTCAAGGGCATATCCGGTAACGAATTCAGTTAATTTTTCAGGACCCATGTCATAATAGATGATTCCTGCAAAGATTCCAGCTAGTGAAATCCACACTATTGTCCACATCAGAGCAGTCTTGATTGGCGGGGCCTGATCTTTGGATGGGATTTCTTGTTTTTTTCGTCGTAGCTTTGAAAACACCCCCAGATCAACTGCAAGTGAGACACCGACGAACAGTGAAAATATCACCCATAGCAAGTAAACGTCATTCATGCTTTAATTCAAAGACACAAATTAGGCATAATATACATTCCAGTTA
>DATBQZ010000277.1:0-1557 GCA_036560565.1 Candidatus Nitrosotenuis sp. | reverse complement strand
GTACTAATAGTTTTTTCTGATTAGAGCACAAATCCCACTAGACTAGGACCTGTTAACACTACCTAAGGAAACTCTGATTAAGTCGGATTTACAAAAAGCGAGCGACTAGAAATAAATTCATCCCCCACCAGGGAGTGAAATGGTTTAATACAACAGGACACTTCTAGAGACAGATTTATAATGTCATTAGAGGTAAACATGAATACACAAAAAGAACGACCGATTCCGAAATACACGCCAGAATTTAAGAAAGTTGCAGCGAGATTAGTTAATGAGAAGGGCTATACCCACCAGCAAGCGGCGGATCATCTGGGTATTTCCTTAAGCGCAATTGGGCGTTGGGCCAGGGCAGAGCGAACCCCTGTAAGGCCATCATCAGAGAAGAAAACAATTTTAAACCTGACGGATCAAACTGAATTGATTCGATTGCGTCGGGAAAACGAGCAGTTACGTATGGAGCGTGAAATAATAAAAAAGGCCGCGGTCTTCTTTGCCAGGGAAATCGAATAAAGTACGGGTTTATTCGAGAGCAACAGAAGACGTACCCGGTTATCGTGTTATGTCGCGTGATGGAGGTTAGTGTCAGCGCTTTTTATGCATGGGCATTACTGTCCCGTTAACGAGAAAGTACTGCGGCCCGATTCAGGCCTAATTGGTATAATAAGTTTTAGCATAACTTGTTGAACCAGATAGGATAATCAGGCCATGGCGCATTATAATACAATCTTTTCTAAAATACTAAAACTTGTACCGAGACATGAATTTGAGACGCTTGCAAAGCGACATCACTCAGGCCGTTCTTTCCGTACTGCATCCAGATGGTCCCAATTTGTGACACTTGCAATGGCACAACTGGCAGGCCGAATCAGTTTGCGTGATATCGTGGAAAATGTTTCTGTACAAGCCCACCGTCTTTATCACCTAGGTAGTGCAAAACTGACGCGCTCGAACTTGTCTCGCATTAACGAAGATAAACCCTTTGCTTTGTATGAAGCGCTGGCTGGGAAATTGCTGAATCGTTGTCAAGGCATGGCACCCGGTCACAAGTTTCGTTTTAAGAATCCGCTTTATTCCCTGGATGCATCTACCATAGACCTTTGTCTATCCGTCTTTCCATGGGCAAGCTTTCGTTCAACAAAAGGTGCCATCAAGCTTCATGTTGGATTGAATCACGATGGCTATCTTCCTGAGTTTGTCACCATCACAGAAGGTAAGACCAGTGATGTTGAAATGGGTCGCACACTGGCGTTTCCATCAGGCAGCATTGTAGCCGTCGACCGGGGCTACAACGATTATGATTGGTATAACCAACTGACAGAGAAAGGCATATTCTTTGTTACACGCCTCAAAGCCAATGCGCAGTACCGGGTGATCAATCGCCAGCCGGTTTTGAAGAACAAAGGCCTGACCAGCGATCAAACCATCAGACTGACAAGCATCCAGGCAGCAAAGAAATGTCCGAGTCAACTTCGCCGTGTTGGTTATCGAGATATCGATACCGGTAAACATTACATTTTTCTGACCAACAATTTTAAACTCGCTGCCAGAACCATTGCT
>DATBQZ010000276.1:0-7055 GCA_036560565.1 Candidatus Nitrosotenuis sp. | reverse complement strand
GAACAAGTCGGATTGGAATATTCAGTTGTAGCTTCTGCCCCGGATTGGAAAGTCAAATCAGAAAATCTAAGCAATGTGATTCTAGAGAACGATAGTTTTGCAAAATGCTATACATTATACAAAATCCCATCCACGTTACCTTCAGCATGGGCGCACTCGTTGTTATCAAGGGTAGACATGGTTTCTGTTTGGCTCAAACCAATTGAAAATCACAAAGCTGTATCTCAGATGATCAGATATACAGGATTAGTAGGAACTGGTGCCACAAGATCACATAACGCTAGGTATTCTTTTCAGAAAGGTCAACAAGTACTAGAAGCACTTTCACGCCAGGAAACAAAACTATTCAATTGTTCAGTTGTTGTAACGATAATGACAAGAGATTTAGTTTCATTAAAGATTGCAGACAAGAATTTCAAAACTACGATGAGGGCAAACTTGGCGTCATTTGATGCCACGTCTGCAATACAAAGACAAATGCTAGTTGAAGGAATCGGAAAAATTCTGTATTTTGAATTAGGCTCGACGGTGATTTTCTACCCGTTTGTAAGTGCAGACATGATTGAGGTTCCAAACGGAATCCCACTTGGAATTAATCTAAATACAATGGCCCCAGTCATATACGATTACACCCAAAGAGAAAACTACAACATTCTGCTCTTAGCGTCATCGGGAGCAGGAAAATCAGTCACTGCAAAGACATGCCTCACTAGACTATCAGGAAAATATCCAGACGCCATGATATTCATCATAGATCCCAACGGTGAATATGAAACAGTTGCAGAACACCTGAAACTAAATGTGATAAGGGTGACGCAGGAGTCAAAGTTAGGCCTAGAACCGTTCAAGCTGTTTACTCCTTCTGACGCTGCAGACATACTTGGAGACATTACAAAGGCACCAGATACAGTACGAAAGGAATTCAGGGCAAAAGCCGAAAAGTGCAACAGTGTAGAAGAATTGTATGAAAAAATAAGTGGAGAAGCCAAAAAGTTTCTTGTAGATTTAGTCGAAGGCCCAATTTCCAATGTGCTCCAAGGGGATTCAAGATTTGAGGACAGGACTGTAATTTCCCTTAGAGGAACGTCAGGTGAGGAACGGGTATCGATGCTGTTGCTCTTGGCATTAGGGAAGATATGGAAGCAAGTCAATTCAGCCCCTACAAGGATTCCAAAAATTCTTGTAGTAGACGAGGGGTGGATGCTGTTCCAGATGGCAAGTGCCGGGAGATTCTTGAACATGATTGCAAGAATGGGAAGAAAGTTCAATGTCATTTTCATGTTCATTACGCAGCGGCCTGAGGATGTGATAGAAAACGACTTTGGCAGAGCGATTGCAGATAATGCTGGAACAAAAATATTTTTGCAAAATACGGAGCAGGCATCTGAGAAAATAAAAAACGCGATGGCATTATCAGATCTTGAGACAGACATGCTAAAGTCATTTGGTAAAGGAGAGTGTCTCTTTTTGACTAAAGATTACAGGTTGAGAGTTCAGATAACCCCAACAAAAGAAGAACTCGAAATATTCTCAACTACTCCGACAAAGTCTTGATACTCAACTTTGGTGACGTGGTAGAGAGGTCGAATACGCTCGCCTTATGAGCGACGGCTTTCACGGGCACGTGGGTTCAAATCCCACCGTCACCGCCTCATTATCCTTAAGACATATCTTTAAAAGATAGTTTCTTGAATATGTGACAAGGTTCTCATCTCACCGTAAGGCGAGTTAAAAGTCCCGTGAAGGCCCGAGAACCTTTAAATTTTTACTAATTTTGAATTATTGTTAATCATTTGTTCTCAATTCCACATTTAGCATGAATTGAATACTCAATGCTGAAAAATGTGAAATAGAGATTGAGTCTGATCGTTCGTAAAATCAACAACATGAGATAAATATTAACAGTTTTTTATCAAAAACAGTGCCTACGTTTACCTGCAGGGATTATGGTTTTGACTGTGACTTTGTTGTAAAAGAAGACAGTATTGAGAAAGTAATTGAAGAGTTCAGCAAGCATTCGACAGACGAGCATGGAATTGAATACTCTAAAGAAGCACTCATGCAGTTCATAATAAGAAAAGGCTAAAATTATTTCCAAAAAAAATACCAGATACTAACAAAATTCTATCCAAAACGTGCAAAAGTATTTGGAAAATATCTATCCGTATGACTCGTACTTTACTTCAAAGCTTCCGTCGTCTCGCTTGTCATGGAATGTGACAAACCCTTGGGGTGACAAAAAGTCCATCACACCGTCGATTGTTCCCTGCCAGCCACAAATATAGAACATAGTATTGTCTTTGGTAATTTTTTCGCCAACTAGTTCCTCAAGCGGAGACTTGCCGTTGTCTCGTGCCCTTAGGAAATTTTCAACCCTGCCAGTTGGTCCCTTCCATGCCCTGTTGAACCATTCGTGCGGTCTGCTTACTGCCGCACGGTATCTGAAATTCCACTGGTCCCGTCCTCGGTCTAGGCTTTCGTATTCTAGTTTGGTAAAGGTCTCCTTGTAGCTTAGCTCATCAATGTAACTTGCACCGTGCAAAACTACAATCTCCCTTTTGTCACCTACAGCATGAAGATGTTTTGCAAAACTTACAAAAGGCGCAATGCCTGTACCGCCACCGATACAGACTATTCTCCTTTCATCCTTGCGGCCGTCTGGTAACCTATCGTTAATTGTAAGGGCGTTTCCAGTAGGCTTGCCCAAGTATACTTCATCCCCCTCGCTCGAATAGAACAGTTGTGTCGTAACACGACCGGGCAGTGGTTTGCGAACCCATCTAATTACAAATTCGTAGTACTTTTTGTTTTCAGGGTTCGACGCAAGCGAATATGCCCTGCGGACAGTCTTGTAGTTTTCAGCTGTTACCGAAATACCAAGTGTGATGAACTGACCCGCCTGATAGTCTGGAATAATGCCGTCGTTTGGGGCTATACGTAAAACTACGAGATCCTCTTTGAGTAGCTGAACATAGATTATAGTTGCCTTATTTTCTACGACCACGTTGGATTAATTCAATACTCAATAGTTAAATATTTTATGATAGATCCGCCATGAAAGCAAATAACATATTTTTTAGTTTATGAAATCGATCTTTGTTAGTTTTGTATGTACAAAATCCAGATTCTAGACGAAATTACGCCAAACAGATTACAGGTGCTTGCCCCATTGTGCAAGTGCGGCAGCAGCTGCCACCCAGTCCCTAAGGTCGTCATATACTGGGACTCCCTCGTTTTCTATCAGCTTTGAAATCTTTTTAGTGTACGGTCCGCCGTTTCCTCCAACCAGTAGGGGCTTTTTCTTTTGCTTTGAAAAGTCTGCCAGATGCTGTATGATGGTCTCCTCTAGCGGGTCGTCTTGGAACACAAACCAAGGCATCACGATGTCCACGTTTGGATCCTCCATGAACTTTTGAATCGTATATCTATAGTCGTCTGCGTTTGCGCCACCTGTCACATCTGCTGGGTTTCCCTTGCCAATCACATATGTTGGCGGAAAGTGCGCCTTCATTTCTTGTAATGTCTTTGGCGTAACTTTTGCCAGTTCCAGTCCCAATCTTTCAAAGTGGTCTATGCCGCCAATCATCGGGCCTGCACCGTTGCTACACATTGCAGCCCTATTCCCCTTTGCTGCAGGTTGCCATGCAAGTGCCTTTGTGACCGCTGCAAGTTCCTGGTAGCTGTCAACAGATATGATTCCTGCTTGCTTGAACGCACCCATGATTATGGCATTGGAGCCTCCAAGTGAGCCGGTGTGCGATGCGGCCTGCTTTGCGCCAGCTTCTGTTCTTCCGCTCTTCCAAATCACCACTGGTTTTTTCTTTTCTTTCATTACCCTTTTTGCAGTCTCGATGAATTTTCGTCCGTCGCCAAATCCTTCTACGTATAATGCAATCACCTTGGTCTGGTCGTCCCCTGCCAGATACCAAATCATGTCTGCCTCGTCCACATCAGAGCGGTTTCCGTAGCTTACCATTTTGGATAGGCCAAAGGAATCCGCAGTTTCCAAAAAGCTAATACCCATAGTTCCGCTTTGTGACAACAATGCGACTGGTCCTAGTTTTGCTCTAACCATTCTTTCCTGTCCCTGGAATGCGCAGTCCAGCCTGTTTGCGGCATTGAACATTCCTATACAGTTTGGACCGATAATTCTGATTTTGTGCTTTTCTGACAATTCTTTTATTTGCGCCTCATAGTCAGCCCTCTCCCCTCCCAGCTCCTTTCCGCCGCCAGACACTATCACGACATTGTGGATTCCCTTCTTTGCACATGCTTCGAGTACTGGTGGTGTAACTGACAAATCAACGCACACCACAACCAAATCAACTGGTTCAGGTATTGCCTCGACAGAAGGATAGCATTTGATTCCAAGTATTTCCTCTGCCTTTGGGTTAATCGGGTAGACCTTTCCCTTGTAGTCGTGCTTTGCAAGACTATCCAGGACTGAATTTCCCACCTTTCCAGGAGTGGCAGATGCTCCGACCAGGGCTACGGATTGCGGTGTGAAGAATTTTTCCATGAAAGAGTCGTTTGGCTTTGCCTTTGATATGGCGTTTTTGTTTACTTCCTTTGATAGTATGATTTTTGCATCCACCACATAGTATGATTTTGGGTACACCACTACTGGGTTAAAGTCGATGCTGTTGACAAATCTGGCATTGTCGACGCCAATCTTTCCAATTTGTACTAGCGCCTTTGCAAGCATGTTTTGATCAATTGGCTCGCTTCCGCGGAAGCCCTTGAATATTTTAGATGACTTTAATTCGTTTAGCATGGACTTTGCGTCAGATGTTGTTATAGGGAGCATCCTAAATGAGACATCCTTGAATATCTCAGTCATCACGCCGCCAAGGCCCACCATCATCACTGGGCCAAACTGAGGATCATTTTGAAGACCCACAATAAGCTCGATTCCCTTTGGAACCATTTTTTCCAAAAGCACTCCCTTTACTTGGACTCCCTTTTTCTTTGAGAGTCTGCCGTACATGTCGGTAAATGTTTTCTTTACATCCTTGTCATTGTCAATTCCAACCTTCACTCCCCCAACGTCAGTCTTGTGGAGGATTTGCGGGGAAACTATCTTCATCACTATAGGATAGCCGATTTTCTTTGCAGCCTTTACTGCCTCGTCTGCAGATGTCACCAGGGCATATGGCGGAACCTTCACTCCGTATGTCTTTAGAATGGACTTTGAGGCTTCCTCGGTGATTACTTTGTGATCTGTTTTTATGGTTTCTTCAAAAATTTTCAGAGTTGAACTCATAATGTGATCGAACAGCCCCATGCACAATATATTAAACTTTGGTCAAAGATTAAACGCCGACTTGAAATTCTGGTAAAAGATTTTCATGTTGTTTTGGACTTGGGGCAGGTTTTGCTCAATCTGGTTTTTGATCATTTTTGGATCGATGTACGGGATCTTTGCCAGGTTCTTGTCATTTTCAAGCCAGGACAGAATCGTTTCTTTGTCCACCTCCAGATGGAACTGCACCCCGACCGCACTGCCTATTTGAAACGCCTGGTTATACAGTCCGGAATAGGCAAGCCTTGTTGCGCTTTTTGGAATGTCAAATGTGTCGCCGTGCCAGTGAAACACTGTAAACGGGCTTTGGATCCCACGAAATAGGCGAGGTTCCGAGTCCACTTGGACGTCGTCGTAAAAGCCGATTTCCTTTAATGGTCCCGGAAACACGTTTGCGCCAAACGCCTTTGCTATCAATTGCGATCCCAGGCAAATCCCAAGTACTGGAATGTTTTTTTCAGATGCCTGCCTAATCAGGCTCATTTCGTTTTTCAGGTACTCCAGATTGTCGTTTGCGCTTTCCGGTGCGCCAAGTACCATCACCATGGCATGATCAAGGCTTGGAAGATTTTCCTTTTTTGCAAAAACAACATCCAGTTTGAACCCGTCAGACTCGAGCAGCTTGCCAATTTCTCCCGGCCCCTCGAGCCTTGCGTTTTGTATAACAAGTATGTCAGGCATGTTTAGCAGATGGTGTCGTTGTTCATCAGATCAAGGAATTCCTGGCCGGAATACTCCTGCGTAATAGAAAGCGGAATCGCTCCAAGTATTGTATAGTCAAGTACTGCTATCACATTCATCTTGTCTGCGTCAATGCGGGTAACGTCAGTCCCGTGCAGTTCAGTGTCAAGAAACGAGAAGAACATTTGAGAAACCTGCTTGTCGTCTGCTGCAAACTTGCCGCTTATGTTTGCCTCAGAATTTGGCTGCACGACGGCCCCGGATGTGGTAAATTTCCCAATCTGATCAGAGTCGTAAAATATGGTAAAAGAGTATTTTGAAAAGCTTGCAGGATAGGCAGAACCATTGCATGCCACCATGTTTTTGCCATACAATACTGAAAGATAGTCAAAGTCAGATGCCCACTTGAAATGTAAATTGTTTGCAGAAATAAGATTCAGAGACGAATATCCAAGAGACGACGCAATTACGATTATTGAGACTATCACTATTACGGTGTGCTTGTTTGCCACGAATCATGGAGTAAACTGGGCGTAATTTTAGGTATTGGGCGCCTTTTAACCTACGATGATCATAAATAGTAAGAAAGTAAAATAGTCTTACTGATGAGAATGTTAGAAGACCCAGAGATTACAACGATGAGCGAAAAGGGACAAGTAGTCATACCACAGGAGCTGAGAAAATACCTTGGAATAAAGCCCAAAACCAAGTTTGTAGTGTATGCTGTCGGCGACAACATAATAATGAGAAAGCTCGATATGCCAGACATAAAAAAAGAATGGAAGAGCATATTCCAGACAATGGATAAGAAGAATCTCAGACTAGACGAAAAGGAAATAGCAAAAGAGGTCAGGTCTTACAGAAAAGAAAAACGTAAAAGATCAACGGGCTGATTTGTTGCTGAGGATCGTGCTCGATACTAATGTGTTGGTGTACGATAATCCATAATGGGAAACCCAGAAAATAGCCACGAAAATGCGTATTTTATCACGGATTATTATAAAATGAAAAAGAGGGTTTTATGGCCAGAGGCCCTTTGCTTTGAATGCTTCAACAACTCGACTAACTGCCA
>DATBQZ010000275.1:0-1543 GCA_036560565.1 Candidatus Nitrosotenuis sp. | reverse complement strand
TAGTTTACCTACCTCGTTAGTTACTTCAACAGATTCTATTGCGTTTGTCGCAAGCTCGCTAATATCACTTGTCAGCTGGTCTACAATTTGTTTTGACTTGCTTAGATCTTGCGCTTGTGTCTGCGAACCTCTTGAAATTTGATCAACTGTTGTTGCAATTTGCTGCACTGATGAATTTAGCTCACTACCTGATGCTGCAATATGTTGTGCACTTGATGACACTGACTGTGCCGCCATGTGTACTTCGGACATGGTGTTTTTCAAGTTGGATACCATTTGCTTTTCCGCCATTAGCAGTCTGCCGATTTCGTCTTTTGACTTTGTGTCCTCTACTGTGATGGAAAGATCTCCTTCGCTAATCTTGATTGCAATTTCAGTTGCCCTTGCGATTGGTTTTGATATGGAACGTGAAATAAAGAAAGCAAACACTCCTACTGCCGCATTTACAATGACGCCCAAAATGACGGCCTGAGTGCCCATCTCTGCAAGATGTTGTCTTGCCTGATCGGTGCCAAGTTTTTCAACCAACTCGCTTGTTGCCATATAGTTGCCAGCCGAGATGACTAGAACAGAACCTACTGCAATTGCGTTAAACAGCATCTGCAGTTTCCAGTTTAGTGACTTGCTAAGCGGATTTATCATAACTGTGATTCGTTATTACTATATGATTATAGGAGTGCGTGTGTTTAGGTTAAACAGATTATTTCCTGCGTTTTGTTCCTGACTGTTGGTGATTATATCATTACCTTGGTATTAATAGTACGGTACCATACCGTACTTTATGATAACCTGTGAATATTGCACAAAACAGTTCGTTGAATCCCTCACCGGACTGACAGAAAAAACATTCCACGAGATACTCCACGACCCAAAAATGGTCAACGAGTAGCTACATTATTTTTTATTTTATTTCAGCCGAACCTTTTATTATTTAACAGTCTGTCAGTACTTTGATGTCCAAGGCACCAAAGAAGGCAGCAAAACCTGCTGAAAAGGAAAAACCTACTGTCTCTCTGACAAAAAAGGACTCTAATACACTAGTTAAGAAAATCGCAGCAGTATCTGATTCTACAAAAACTTTATCCAAAGAAATCAAGGGAATGGCAAAGATATTTTCTGAAAACCAAAAGGTGCTTATCTCAATGAAAGACATGATTGATACACTCGCATCTACAATTGAGCAAATCCAAAAACAATCAAAGCAGATCAACATCATGGAAGAAGACAGTCAGAGGCTCTTTGCAGGGCTAAATCAGGTGCGCTCGCAAGCATCACTTGTCACAAAGCTGCACGACCAAACAAGTAGGCTACAGGATCAGATAAGCAAGATAAGCCAGGCCCAAAAGGAATCTCCAAGCTCAGAGAGCATAATGAAATCCGTGTCTGATAACATGGCATCAACTCAAAACAACACTCACATGATAATAAAAATCGCTCAAAGGATAGACAACATAAAAGAAAACCTTGACGGCATCTCATCAAAGACCGAAAAGATTTCCTCAGTTGGTACTGAAATTGCGGATCTCAAAAGAAAAATCCAGTC
>DATBQZ010000274.1:0-6396 GCA_036560565.1 Candidatus Nitrosotenuis sp. | reverse complement strand
GGCAATTACAAAGGCTGCAACTACTGGCATGATGACTTCAAATCCCATGCCCCTGCTTTGAGTCGCTTGCGGTGCCGAAGATTGGTCCAATACACAGACTCCGTCAGACAGTATTGTTCCAGGTCCACATGTCTCATCTAGTACACATGTCCCGTCCTTTAGTACGGTTCCAGGTCCACATGCCAGTTCGTCTTGAGTGGTTTCTGCTGGCGGTGTCACGGTTTCCTCTTCTGGCTCTGCCTGCTCCAGTACACACACTCCATTATCCAGTACGGTTCCAGGTCCGCATGTCAATTCCTCAGGGGTTTCCTCAGGAATTGTTTCCTCCGGCACATCTTCAGGTGGGATCTCTTCTGGTTGTTCAGTTATAGGTCCCAAGCCAAAACTTGCTGAACCCAGCGCGATGATATCAACAGAGCTTGTTCCTTCAGGTATATCGACTGTCAATGTTCGTGATGAGTCGTCTTTTGATTCTTGGAATGTCGCCTCCACACCATCGGCAAGTACCAAAAAGTCATCGTCCTCGCCGGCAGTACGGGAGTCAAAGAAATTTCTATCAAGTGTAATCTGGAGAGAACTAGATACGTCGGAGGTTGTGACAAAAACAGTAACAGTTGAAGACTCGGTGTCTGCCTCAATTCCCGTTACATCCAGCCCCGTTGCGTCATACGTTACGTCAAATGTCGAATCGTTCACAGTAGCCTGTATTGTTCCAGGGTCTGCAAATGCGAGATTTGGCAAGAACAGACTTGCAGCCAACAATGCAAAAACAAGACTAGACTTCAATTCTAAATCACGCCACACAGAATCTGTATTTTATGCTTACTTTTTGTTAAACTAACTGCACAAGTAATAGCCATGCCCAACTCGATATAGAATTTGCAAGATTTGTGATAAATTGCAGGATAACTTTATTGTGATTGTTTAGTCAAAAATATCACCAGAACCAGTCCGGACTGACCAATCAGCAAATCCCAGGATGTTTAATTTTATCGCTTTTTGTGTACGGTTAGAACGAGTTCTTTTTTTAGCATCGGCTTGCTGTCATTTCTGGCATACACATCTACAGATATCTTAAAGGACATCTCGTTGACTGGAATGTTGTAAGGCGTTATCATGATTTCATGATCACCTGTGTTCTTGTTAGGAAAGTCCAAGTCCGGGAGATTAAGCGACGTGGTACCAATTGTCAGGTACTTGTCACCCTCGTCTTCGATTTTTGTTTTAACCACAATATTGTCAAAATTTTCTTTAGAGTTCTTCACGTTAACGTTTATCGATGTGGCCTCATCGGATCCTATTTTCGATTTAGTTAGTTTTATTTTCTCAAATGAAAGTCGTTTTTTACTGAATAATCCCAACGTCGATCTCATTTACTGTGCTTGCATCACTAATAAGAGTCACTACACATTGTACAAAAAATCCATCATCACAGACGTTTAATCGGATTCTCAAACTAGAAATCTAAAATGAGTTTTCATCAGTGTTGCTATTTGCGCCATACTTGCAACAAAATCAAACATCACACAACCAAGTTCAAGTCAGGCGTTTATCCCTCATTTAGGACAAATCCAAAAGACTAGATTTTCAAATTACAGAACGCCGCGCAGAATCTGGATTATCTTTTCTGCAATCACGTGTGCGGCAAGCGACTGGGCCTCTTTTGTCTGAGCGCCGATGTGCGGCGTGGCAATAAAGTTTGGCAGACTCACAAGATTGTTTCCAATGGCTGGTTCCTTTTCAAAGACGTCAAGTGCGGCACCTCCGAGGTTTCCTGCCTTTAGCGCATCATATAGCGCATTTTCATCCACTGTGCCGCCCCGCGACGTGTTGATTATTCTTGCAGTCTTTTTCATCTTGGACATTCGCTCTGCGTTGATCATGTTTTTAGTACTCTCCAAAAGCGGGACGTGCAGTGATACATAGTCAGCACTCTGCAGCAATGTGTCAAGGTCCGCCTTCATCAATCCAACCTCTTTTGCAAATTCTGCGTCAATTGGAATGACGTCAAATCCTATTACATTCATGTTTAGTGCCCTAGCCAATCGTGCAAGCCTTTTCCCAATGTTTCCAAGGCCCACTATTCCAAGATATTTTCCCGCAAGCTCAGTTCCCATGAGTTCTTTTTTTATCCATTTGTCATTTCGCAGCTCCCTGTCTGCCCTTGGGATATCGCGCGCCATCGCAAGCATCAGACCGATTACAAGTTCTGCCACCGCGTTCATTGCGCCTTCCACTGCGTTAATCACCCGGATGTTTTTTGCCTTGGCAGCTTCTGTGTCTATGTTGTCAAGGCCTACTCCGACTCGTGCCATGATTTTGCATTTCGTTGCCTTTTCCACCAGTTCTTTTGTGATGGTGGTCCTGCTCCTAACTACAATGATCTCATAGTCCCCGATTTTTTTTGCCAGATCCTCAGGAGTGATTTGTGGCTCATATGTCACGTTTAGCCCGTTTTTCTTCAAGACATCATTGAGAACCGCATCAACTTGATCACAAATCAAAACCTTTTCGCTAAAACTCATGTGGCTTTTTTTCCAAATCAGAATATAATTGTGTGGAATGATCTTTGGTCAGAAATAATAAAAATAAGAAAATGGGGAATTTAAATTCCTAGTTCACTTGCTATTTCAGCAGCACGTGCATCAGTGTACAGTCCGTGGAGGTTAACCTTTGGATGTTCGATGCTGTTTTTGCCCATTGGTGGGATTGCATCGCTTGGGTTACCCAATAGATGTGCATATGACGGTACGTTTGTGCCCAATTGCTCGTTTAGACCAAATGGATCACCTACAACCATTACTGTTGCTGCACCTGTGAAGATTGCGGCATAGTCGTGGTTTACTGCGACATATACGCCTGGTTCGTCAAAGACCACATCGGCAATCATGCCTTGTGAGCCGCCAACTAGCCAAGTTTCTGTACCTTTTGCTTGCACTACACTTGCTTGCACTACACGGTCGATTATCTCACCGACAATGTGGAAGAACACTGGTTCGTTTCCTTGGTTTTCAACAAAGAATCGTACGTGTTGTCCCTGTTCGATGAACAATAACTGTGATTGGTATTGTTTCAGATCAGGAGAGTTCCATGGCTGTGCAACAAAGATGTTCATGTTTGCATCACCTTTAATCAACTCGTTGTGAGCTGCGTTTGGAACGTACCCAAATGAGAAACCGTTGACCACATTTAGTGTTGCGTGGTGTTGGAACATTGCACTTTGATCATAGCCACCGTCTTCAGTTAGGTATAACTGGTTGTACTGTAGCTGGAATTCAAGTGCGTCGCCAGACACCATTTCTCGCGCTTTGACAGTGTTGCCGTTATCGATCTTTGTCTTTTCGACTAGCAATTGCTTGTAGCCGTTAAGTGGGTCGACAATAGTGATACCATACATGCCAGCTAAGACATGTTGATCCATTGCTGCTACATCGACGCCGGAACAGTGGTACTTGAAGGTACCAGGTACTTCGGCAACATAGCAGTAAGTCTTTGATTCACCTGGCAAAACTTTGCCAAAGTTTCCTGCACTCATCTGAGATGCATGCATGTCGTTTCCGTGTGGTGTTAGCTCTGAATCAGGAATAGTTAGTGTCATCATTACCACATCGCCTTGTGTTACTCTAAGGGTTGGTCCTGGGACCTGGCCGCTAAAAGTCATGGCTTTGTATGTGCTGCCACCCAGTATTGGGAGGTCTGCACTTTCTGCAGTAAGATCAAAGCTAACTACGTTTCTTCCTTCTTCGATATTTGCGCAGTCTACTGCCGCAAATGCCTGTGGCATGACAAATTTCAATCCGCCCATATCGTGGACTTTTTGAACTAGGTCACTGTTTCCTTTGGAAACTGCCATCATAGAGCCTACTTGTGTTTGTGTGTATGTGCTTCCAAATAGCGTTGCTGCTAGAACCGCTACAGCTGTAACGGAAAATAGCATACTATAACGCTTATTCATCGAGTTTGTCACTTCTACCAGCATATATAATAATTCGCATTATTTTCACTCAAATTTTCAATGATATTATTTAATTTTGATAATTTTTGTGGGTTTTTTCCAGCTGAGAATTTATTTTAGTGACAATCAGTGGATTTGATTTGGAATACAGAACTGATCGCGATTCTCTAGGGGAGGTCAAAATACCAAAAGATGCATACTATGGCGCATTCACTGGGCGGGCAATAAAACAGTACCACGTTACCGGGAAAAAATCGCACCCTCACCTGATATCTGCATTTGTCATGATAAAGCGCTCAGCTGCCATTGCAAACATCCAGACAGGTGCAATTGACAAAAAACTCGGAACCGCAATTATCAGAGCATGCGATGATGTCCTGTCAGGAAAACACCGTGACCAGTTTGTAATTGAGGAAATCAACTCAGGTGCAGGAACTGCGTTTAACATGAACACAAACGAGGTAATTTGCAATGTTGCATTAGAGATACTTGGAAAGAAAAAAGGACAAGACCAGTTCTTACACCCAAACGATCACGTCAACATGTCGCAGTCAAGCAACGACACATATCCCACTGCGATGCACGTTGCCATTCTACTAAACCTAAAAGAAACCATTCCGGCAATTGACGGACTGATAAAGTCAATTTCAAAAAAGGCAAAAGAATTCTCATCGTTTAAAAAAATTGGAAGGACTCATCTGATGGACGCACTTCCCGTAACACTTGGAAGCGAGTTTGCAGCTTATGCCACTTCTCTGTCAAAGGCAAAAAACGCAATCACCATATCAGCAAAGGAACTAGAGTTTGTAGGACTCGGCGGAACTGCAGTAGGGAATGGTGCAAACACCCCAAAGGGATACCGAAAAATTGCCATATCAGAACTAGGTAAAATTTCAAAGCTAAATCTAAAGGCAGAAAAAGACATGCAGTATTCCTTGCAGTCCAAGTTTGCAGTTGCAAACTTTTCATCATCGATTAGAAATTTGGCACTAGAGCTAAACAAGATTGCAAACGACATAAGACTAATGGCATCAGGCCCGATTGCAGGGCTGTCAGAAATTGGAATTCCGGCAGTGCATGCAGGCTCCTCCATAATGCCGGGAAAGGTAAACCCGTCCTTGGCAGAGTGCCTTAACATGGTCTGCTTTGGAATAATAGGGAACGACACTGCAGTTGCAAATGCGGCGCAGGCAGGACAGTTTGAGCTAAACGTGATGCTTCCAGGAATGCTAAAGGCAGTGATGGACTCTACAGACATGCTCAAGAACTTTGTGCCGATTTTTTCTGCCAATTTAATTGACGGCCTGAGTGCAAACGAAAAAAGGCTGCAGCAAAACATAGAGAAAAGCCCAGTAATCGTGACTCTTCTTGCGCCAAAAATAGGGTACCAAAAGTCAGCAGATTTGTTCAAGGAATCCCTAAAGACCGGAAAGACGATTCGCGAACTAGTCACGTCACAGAAAATTCTAACTGACAAGGAAATAGATTCTTTATTCAAGTGATATGGCAAAAATCTGGGTAGAATCATACGGTTGCTCTGCAAGCTTTGCAGATGCGGAGATGATTTCTGGCATGATAATAAACGGCGGCCACACACTGGCTGTCAATTCAAAGGACTCTGATCTTAATCTGATTGTCACGTGCTCTGTCAAGGACGTCACTGCAAACAAGATGGTAAACAGGATAAAGCGATTAAAGTCAAAGCCGCTCATAGTAGCAGGATGCCTTGCAAAGGCAGAGCCAAAGACAGTGGAAAAATTCTCATCAGGTGCAAGCCTCATGGGGCCAAACTCCATAGGAAAGACACTCCAAATCATAAATCACACACTTTTAGGAAAAAGGGACGTCGAACTATCAGATACAGATATCACAAAGACAGGTCTCCCAAAGGTAAGGCTAAACCCGGTGGTGGGAATAGTAGAAATTGCAAGCGGGTGCATGAGCGACTGTACTTTCTGCCAGACCAAATTAGCAAAGGGCGACCTCAAGTCATACAGAATTGGAGACATAGTACGGCAGGTAACCGAGGAGGTAAAGGACGGCTGCAAGGAAATCTGGCTCACATCAACTGACAACGGCTGCTATGGATTAGACATTGGAACCACGCTACCAAGACTGGTAGAGGAGGTATCTGGCATACCAAGTGACTTCATGGTCAGAGTCGGAATGATGAACCCGATGTACATGCCAAGAATCAAGGACGATTTGATAAAGTCGTTCGAGTCTGACAAAGTCTACAAGTTTCTCCACGTACCAGTACAGAGCGGAAGCGACCAGGTGCTCCATGACATGAAGCGAGGGCACACAGAGGCCACATTTAGGGACTTGGTGAAAAAGTTCAGAAAAAAATTTGACAGATTCACCATATCAACTGATGTCATAGTTGGCTTTCCGACAGAGACAGAGTCAGACTTTGAAAAGACTGTAAATCTCATAAAGGA
>DATBQZ010000273.1:0-4992 GCA_036560565.1 Candidatus Nitrosotenuis sp. | reverse complement strand
CTATCAAGCGCAGGCTTAGTGGAATCCGTAAGGACAGACAAAAACCGCCTTTATACGATAACCGAAAAAGGTCTACAATTCGTCCAAGAATTCCGAAGATTCCAATCCGTGCTTGATTCCATGAATCTAAGGTATTAAAACATGAACAACCAAGAGGTAGTACTCTGTAGTCTACAGGAGACGCCTGAACTCGAAGAGGGAATGATTTTTGTAAGGATTACAGATATCATCATTAGAATGCTAAAGGTACCTCTTCTAGCCATAGGCATAATTCTTGCAGTAGTACTACCTGTTCAACACTCATCTGGCACACTGAAAACTCTTGATCTTATCGTTTATCCTGATGGCACTACTCATGTTTCACAACAATCAACTGCAGATACCCAAGACCCGGAGCTAACGGTAAGTCTATTTGGAAAAACAATTGATAACTTTGTGGCTCAGGACCAAGACGGGCTGTTATTGACATATGAAATAAACAGCAATACTGCTAAAATCCAAACGTTTGGAGCCTCTTCCGTTTCTATAGAATATGATAGTTATGACCTTGTTTCAAAAGAGGGCAAAATTTGGACATTCAAAATTGATTCCCCAATAGATTATGCCCTGACGATGCCAGAGGATACAGTCATAGTTGGAATGACCAATTTTCCAGATCTAGTTGAAACCATAGACAACAAACCGCATTTATCGCTATCAAATGGGTCAAACGAAATAAATTATTTCTTTGGTGTTTCAGGCCCAGCACAATCTGCCTCGGAATCAATTGCAAAATCCAAAACTCTAATTGAGCAGCTAAACAATAATGGGATAGAAACACCGCTAGCAAAGGCAAAACTTGACCAAGCGGCAGCAGCATTTGATAATAAAAAATATTCAGACGCCGGTAAATTGGCATTAGATTCAGAACAGATTGCAATTCAGGAACAAAAAGCATCCCAAGCTGCTATAATTTCAACAAACGGTACGCTTGATATTTTGAGCAAAAATGTAGTTGGAATTGCTACATCGGTTGCCGCAGTTGGAGGCGCCATTACCACAATCGCATTAATCGTAAAAAGAACCAAGCATGCAGTCAAAAACACCATCAAACCCATTTTGAGTGGCAAGGAGACAAACGCAGAACCAGAAGACGAGTTAGCAGATGCAGAATCAGAACAGGACATGAGAGAAGACGATAAGAAACTCGTTGAATTTCTTGCCCAAAACGGGGGACAAGCATTTGAAAAGGATTTGCGCAAAAAATTCCTCCTTCCTAGAACCACCATGTGGAGAGCAGTAAAACGTCTTGAAAGGCAAGATATTATTGTAATAGAGAAAAAGGACTTTCAGAATTTGGTAAAACTAAAGAAAAGGGGGGACATCTAATGAAAACAAAACTTTCGATTATTTTGACTGCCCTGGTTGCAAGCATGATATTTTCTGCAATGCCAGCAGTATTGGCAGACTCACAACTGGATTCACTTGTTAATATTGCCTCACAGGCAAGGACTCAAGTAAAACTTCAGCTAGATAGGGCAGATAATGTTCCAGATGACATCAAGGCGTTGTATGAGCAAGGCAATTCTGAAACCGAACTATTGATGAATTCTGCAAAACAACAGGATGTTGCACAGTCAAAACAGCACTTTTTGTCTGCAATGAAAATCTTCAAGCAAATAAGCATGACATTTTCCTCAACTCAGACTCCAAAAGCTGCAACTGCGCCACAAATTATGCAGGCCAAACAGGCTACACCAGTTGCAGACATTGACTATAAGACCTCGATTAGTAGAATGGAAAACTATGTTGATCTTCTAAAAGGACTTGTTGCAAAAAATAACATTTCAATTGATTTCACAAAGCTTGACGAATTAATCCAAAACGCCAAAGCGGATATTGCGAAAGGAGACTTGATATCTGTTGAAAAAACATATGATGAGCTAAAAACTGCAATAGCTGATACTCAAAACCTGATTAGGGAACAAACCAACCAAAAACTACTTGACAGAGCCAAATCCTTCGCAAACGAGTACATCGTCAAAATCGATGCATTGATCAACAACGCAAAAGAATTGGGAATATCTGATGACGACGTAGCAAAGCTAAAACAAGTAAAAGAATCCCTCTCTACTACAAACGATCCATCTCAGATTATTATCAAGGTACAAAGGATAATTACGATTAACGTTGACATCAAAGACTCGAAAAATCAGAGGATCATATCTGAGGCAAACAGACCGACAGTACAAGATGACTCTATTAAAACCGAAAATGCCACTGAAAAAGCCTTGACGCAAGATCAAAACGCAAAACAAGAACAAAAACAAAGGGAAACCAAGGTTCAGAATTCGTCCCAGATTGGCAGACTAGAAGCAAGACTTGCAAAGCTTGAATCAAGCGTCGACGATAACATTCAACCAAAATTCGATAGCGCAAAATCTCTACTGTCTAAACTCAAAACCCAGACGTCAAGTGATATAGACCAAAGAATACTCAAATCATTAGATTCTCTGATTAGAGAAATCGAAAGCTATGTGGATTTTCAAAACGCAAAAGGTGACTTGGATAACACAAATCAGAACACACCAACAAATTCCGACAAAACAGATACCAAAAACCCATCAGATTCTGACAAACCTAATCTGAAACCAAAACGCCTAGATCAGAAAAACCAATAGTTCACATAAACTTCATATACATTTTCTAGATCAAGCAAGTTACATGACCTCTAGGCAAATTACTGCAGGCGTTGGAATACCAATGATTGTAGTTGGGGTACTAATGGCATTTCTGTGGGCACCAACCAATACGGAATTCTCAGAAATCATAGAATTTGTTGGCAGCCTAATTGGAATATTGGGAGTCATCTTCTTTGTAGCGGGCCTGTTCTATACCAAAGAGCCAATAATCTCCTAGATCCGCCTGCCACAGATCTAATTGAATTAAATAATGACCCAAACTAGATCGTCCTACTTGAAAGTCAGACTATTTGAGATATTCACCTCGCTGGAGGGGGAGGGAATTTTGTATGGAACAAAAACCCTTTTCGTAAGACTGGCAGGCTGTCCATTTACCTGCTTTTATTGCGACACAAAAGAATCACTTCCCCTAGATTCTGGGCAAGAGTACAACTTTGAGGAGGCATGCAACTTGCTTGATAAACACCTCCAATCCAAAACATACAAGGTAAATTTCACCGGAGGCGATCCACTGATTCAACACGAAGCAGTGGCAGAGCTTGCAAAATACATAAAATCAAAACATATTCCAACATATCTTGAATCGTCATGCTTTGATCACAAGAGATTCAGTCATGTTTTGCCGTACATCGATTTTATCAAAATTGAGCTAAAAACACTTGATTCAGAGTTTGTCGATGCAAAACATTATTCTACACTTTTGGAAAACGCCTTGGAATGCCTTAGATTAGCAATTGCATCTGCGAAAACAACCTACATCAAAATCGTGGTGAGCGCAAAAACGGAATCAGAACCATTTGAAGACCTAGTTCAAAAAATCTTCAAAATAGCTAGACCTAATGATCTTAAGGGATTTATAATACAACCAACATATGGAATAGCAGAACCAGATTTGCCAAAACTTTTAGGTTTTTATGATTTAGTGTATCCATATTATAACGAAGTGCGAGTAGTACCACAGCTTCACAAACTCATAGGGGCACCATGATGAACAAAGAGAGAGTAAAAAAACTCGTAAGAGAGCTAATCATAGAACTAGGTGAGGATCCAACACGGGAAGGTCTACAAGGAACACCAGAGAGAATAGCCAACATGTACGGAGAAATCTTTTCTGGGTACGACTCTGACTCTGAACTCTCAGTCCAATTTTCCGAAGACTCTGACGCAGTTGTTGTAAAGGACATCACATTTTACTCGATGTGTGAGCATCACATGTTGCCGTTCTTTGGTAAAATTAGCATAGCTTATCTTCCAAACGGCAGAGTTTTTGGAGTATCAAAGCTTGTGCGTCTTGTAGAAAAATACGCAAAACGACTCCAGATACAAGAACGAATGACAAAAAACATTGCAGACGAGCTATTTTCCCAGGGAGTCAAAGGTGTAATAGTAATGTCTGATGCGGAGCACCTTTGCATGAAGATGAGGGGGGTAAGAAACGACGCAACCATGACATCGTGTGCATACCGTGGAATCTATGAAAGAAAGGAAAACAGGGAGGATGTCATAGCCATGATCCGCAACCCAAAACAGTCTCTTTTCTGAAATTTTGAAAAAATTAAATAATCTAGTCAAAAGGTAATCTATCGTGGGAGCACACAACAACGTACACATTCCAAAAGAATCATGGCCATATTGGACCTGGTTTGCAATAGAATTCTTCATAGTTTTAGCAGTCGGTGCCCTGAGCTCAAGGGAGGTAGTCAGATTACTTGAAAAGACCTTTGTTGATCCAGGCATGCAAAATTGGTTGTTCTTTGGAGTAATTGCTGCAATCTTTGTTGCATGGTACATGGTAATTAGAAGACTGGTTTTCAAAAGACCAATTCTTGAAAATCGCTGGTAAACTCAGCTCAAATATTTTGTCTTATCTTTAATTTTGATTTTTTCAAAGGCAATTTTCCTGTTTCGGCAAGATTCGCATTTTCCGCAATGAAGTTTTGTATTGGAATAACAACTCCACGTCTTGAAAATATCGTCACCTAGAGCCTTGTATCCGATTTTTATGAGCGTGCCCTTTGAAAGCCCCTCGGAAAAAGGAGTCCATATCTTTACCTTGTTTCTTATTCCGAGCCTTATTCCGTCAATCTCTCCCTGATTAAAGGCAGACTCGATTTTTTTTGAGAAGGCAGGCCTACAATCAGGATATTTTGTATCATCAGTATGCGCACCATATGCAACAAGTGAGGCATTTAGCGTAAATGCCCACGCAGTTGCAATGCTCAAAAAGACCCCGTTTCTTATTGGAACAACTATCGAATAATCAAATCTTTCAGGGAGTGTTTTTTTTGTATTTGTCAAAACATTACTCTCG
>DATBQZ010000272.1:0-2149 GCA_036560565.1 Candidatus Nitrosotenuis sp. | reverse complement strand
GACGGAGTTAATACCGTCAAAGTAGTAGATCCTGAAAACTCCTTAAAAGATGTCAAGGTGGAAACTTCGAAAGGAGCATGTAGGACTGCAGATGTTTTCACAAATGATTGTCTGATTGTAACTATTTATCACACCTTTGTAGCGCCGCTTGACTTTAACATTATTGCAACAAGTGTGTGGGACGAGCATCGCAACGCATGGCAAAACTACTTTACTCCCGGCGTCAAAGTCATAGGCGCCTCTGTGGGTGGTGATTCATTCAGCGATATTCTCCCAGTAATTCCTCTTGGGATGAAAGTGTTGATTTCTGATTTGAATGTCACAAAATCTGAAGTAATGATAGGTGAAACAGTACGTGTATCTTTCAGAATAACCAATGACACCGGAAAAATCATTCCTTGGATCACTCCTGATGTCGGCATATGCAAAGTATCTGCCGTCAAACCTCACTACGTTTTGGTTGTGCCTAAAAGCCCACTGGCAAACGACAGTGACTGCCCTTTCTTCGTGTCCGATTTTCTATCGTCTTCTGATAGATACAACATAAACTTGGTTATTCCAGAGGGCATCGCAGTAGGAAAATACAAACTTGATGTCTGGGCAGATCCTGACTATATTGGACAATTTGGCGTCATAGGAGATCACAAATCTATTGACATTAGTGTGGTTAGTGGAAAGCCAGTCCCAACTGTTCCTAGTGATAAGATCATCAAGTCACCTCTAAAACAAATCAAGTCTGGCATTGCTATTGATAAGATACAGTGCAAAGAAGGCCTTCATCTTGTAGTAAAAACAAGTAATGAGAATCCAGTCTGTGTCAAGCCTGCAACTAAAGCAAAACTAATTGAACGTGGCTGGGCAAAATCACAAGCCTAGACTTAACATTGGGGTTCTAGCCCCAATCCTGCATATCTTTGGTTCCACTAGATTCTGACCTGCATTAAAATGACCTAGACTATTTTTACAGAAACTTGGTTCACCCTTGACTCCAAGATGTATGCCTTGAACTCGTCACGCTTGTTTGAAAATATCACCCATACGACTGGATTTCCAACCATGAATTCTCTGTCTGTCAATGAGGGAATGGCCTCAGAATGCGGATGGGAATGAAATATTCCTATTACGTCAAGTTTTTTCTGCTCTGCCTCTTTGTACCCTTTGAGTAATTCCTCGTTTGAAATTGTAAAGTTTATTGGGGATTTCTCAATATTCTCTGCCAGAAATACATCCTTAACCGTACATGTTTTGGAATCGCTAGTTCCAAACAAGAGCGCGCACGATTCATTTGGAAAATTACTTTGTGCGTGATTTACGAGAATTTCTTTTTGGTTTTTTGTAAGAACTATTTCCAAACTTATTCTACGATAACGTTTCCAGTCATCCATGGATGAACCATGCAATAATACGGGTATTCACCGCTTGACTCAAACTTGAACGAAAATGTTTCTCCTGCCGGAAGTAAACTGCTATCAAATATTCCGTCTGGAGTTACGTCTATGCCACTAGTTACTGTGTGCACTGCGGTATCATCGTTTGTCCATGTTACGGTGTTACCAACTGCAACTGTTATGGCACTTGGGTTGAAGCATTCATTGGTCGCCTCACATCCTGGAGCCGATGCGCCTACTGGAATTGAAACTATTATTTCTGTTTCAAGTTCTTCGGTTGGCGGCACTTCAACTGATTCTGCTGACTCCTCTGCGGTGACTGGTTCTGACTCTACTGGAGTTTCAATTGGTTCTGACTCTGGCACTTGGGTCTCAGCTGGAGTTTCACTCGGTACTGTCTCTGGAATTACTGAGTTTGGATCAGTTGCCGTTGCTCCTTCTGCAAGTCTTTCTCCTGACTCTTCCTCTACGCCCAACTCAAATGATGCAGTCATCCACGGGTGTACTATACACATGTAGTCATAGTTGCCTGGGCTGAGCTTTGCAGTGTCAAGACTGAATATGTCTCCTGCACTGATAAGGCTTGAATCGAATGCGGCACCCGCATCTGCTGCGCTAGTTACTGTGTGCGCTGCCGCATCGTCGTTTGTCCATTCTATGACATTGCCAATTGGCACCTGTGCCATGTCTGGATCATAGTCTGGGTTTCCTTGCACTGATGAGTCTTTGAGAATTGAAATCTTGAATACTGGAGCAGTTGA
>DATBQZ010000271.1:0-2330 GCA_036560565.1 Candidatus Nitrosotenuis sp. | reverse complement strand
AATGACAAACTTGTTTCCGACCATGTCTTTTGCAGAAAGCGGTTTTTTCAAAAACCCAATTCTTTCAAGCGATATTTTGCCGTCAGCATAGTTTGGAATGGATTTGTTTTGCCCAAGCGAGCAGACAAACTGTTCTGTTACGGCAGAGGAGTCCTTTAGTCCCAGCGCTTTTAGGTGAACCCCAAATTTTCGAAAAATCGTTTCAAGTGCGTGATTTGTGTCGATTCCAGATTTTTTCAGTTTGTATATGGCAAACCCCTCTTGCGAGATAGAGTCAAGTGTTTTTTGCGACAAGACCTCAAAAACCTTGAAATCATCATTATTCACTTTGATTTTCCCCCCGCATCCAGGATACTTGGTAGTGTATACTGAGATTCCAATATCAGAGTCTATTTTCGGGATCACTCTGTTATTGTCACGGTAACAAACTGGGACACGGAGACGTCGGGCGTTTTTGCAGTCAGTAAAACCTTGTATACACCAGGCAATGCAAAGTCGCTTACATTTATCGACACAGGTATTGTTTGCACATTTGATTCTGCCATGTCCACTTGTGCGGTTTGGATCAGCACGGAAACATCGTTAAACTGGGATGTGGTTTTGTGGGAAATTGTTGCCTTTGTGTTTGTTTTTGGTGTGATCTGCATTTGTATTTCTGCAGAACCGCCCTTTGCTAGAGATACATCTGTTTGAGACACCTGCAGATCAAGCGGCAGCGCTTTTGCCGTATCAACCATTCCAATGTTGTTCTCCACCCATTCAGTAAACCAAATCTTATCGCCAGACGATACAAATCCAAACACCTGAGATATTCCACACTCTTCCATACTGCCACAGTCAGACCAGTTCGGGTTCTTGGACGGCACGCTGTACTCGACAAGTGATTCTGTGGCAATGTCAAAGACGCCTATCGCGTTTGCAAGCTGTTCGTTGAATATCAGCTTGCCATTATCTATTTGTGTCCAGTAAGGTCCGCTGGTCGGGGATTTTATCATCCCAGTCGCGTTGCCATAAACTGAAAGGTCTGGATCAGACGTGATGTATTTTGTGAACTTTTCATTTTGTGTGTCAAACTTGAAAAACGAGTTGCTCGACGTGTCAGCCATCCACAGGTTGTCGTTGCCATCAACTGACATCCCTATCGGGGTGCCAAGTGTCGGCGGCAGTTCAAACACGTCGGAAAACTGTTCTGCTGTCGAATTGGTCATTTGTGGGGATGAGATGAATTTTAAAAACTCGTTGTAGTCGAACTTGACTAGTGCGCCGCCCTGTTTTAGTATCCAGTTGGTGTACCAGATGTTTCCTTGCGAGTCAGTATCAAAGCTGCTCGTAAACGAGGCCGGAATTGGGGACGGAATGTTAACATAAGTGCCATTTTGGCCAGTCTCTACGATATCAAGTATGCTGATTTTGCTTTCGTAAAAATCATTTACGATGAGTTTACTGTTTTGTATTTTTAGGTGGTGTGGGAGTGAGTCCTCCTTGGTCGGATAGTTTGTCCTCTCATACGTTTTGTCAGATGTGGAAAACTTCCAAATAGAATTGTACGCGTCATCAGTATACCAGATATCCCCATCGAAATACGCAATTCCCCAAAACATAGAGCGGCCTTTTTCCGGCCATCCAGGGTTAGCAAATTCTGCAAACTGCTTTGACTGCGGATCAAACTTGGCTATTTTGCCAGTGTTTGTCTCCCCAAACCAAACCATCCCATTATCATCAGTAGTAATCGCCAGCGGCTGGGTGCATTTTGTTGGAATCTTAAACTCAGTCACATACGCGTTGCTTTTGGCATCTCCGGTTTCACAAAACTTTTCTCTCTGCTCGTCAGGAAAGTTGTCCATCGGAGTGTTGGTAACTGACGCGTCATCCATTTTTTTTGGATTTGAGTTAAATGCAAATGTGGCAGTGGATGCCAAAAGAATGACTGCGAAAAAGATTGCCATCGCTGCTCCTTTTTTCTTCAACATGTCAGAATTTACTTTACCTCGTTATATCTTATTCTGAGAAAATTACAGCAGCTTGAGGTCGCGCGTTATCTTGTCAATTAGATCTTCAGGTGCAGGTCCAATTGAAATGCACGTAACGGTACCGGGTGCAATCTGGGTGTGTCCTGCATCGCTCACTTCGGACCATGGAAGATTCAGTTCTATTGCATCCATTTTTACCTGATCTAGTTCCTTGTGGCTGTTTACCTTTAGTACGATTTTTGCCTGCCCCTCCCACCACTTTTCAAACCAGCTTGGGTGAGACTTTCTGACATGTTCTGCACCAAGCACACATGCGTGCCCCACCTGTGCTGCAATTTTTCCCTTGCCCATGCCGAGGTC
>DATBQZ010000270.1:0-1557 GCA_036560565.1 Candidatus Nitrosotenuis sp. | reverse complement strand
ATTCGTTCTGTTGACTTTAACACGATAGGTCTTTTGCTAGGAATGATGATCATTGTGACCATTTTAGCTGAAACGGGCATCTTCCAATATATCGGAATCAAAATGGGCAAAGCGTCCAAGGGAAACATGTGGAAGCTCCTGGTCATGATGAGCGTGTTTACCGCAGTGACGTCCATGTTCATAGACAATGTTACAACAATTCTGCTCATGATTCCCGTCACCATTTCTATATTCAAAGCGTTTCGCATGTCGCCTGTTCCCTTTATACTTGCACAGATACTTGCATCAAACGTAGGCGGAACTGCCACACTCATTGGGGATCCACCCAACATAATGATTGGCTCAGCTGCCAACATTGATTTTAATTCATTTTTGTTTCACATGGGACCTACGATTGGACTTTCGATGATAGCATCGCTGATTCTGTTCAGGGTGTTCTTTAGGAAGGAACTAAAGGCAACGCCGCAAAATCTCGAAGAATTAATGAGTCAGGACGAGAGGTCTTTTATCAAAGATAGACCGTTGCTGATAAAATCGCTAGTGGTGTTGTTTAGCGTCATAGCACTTTTTGTTATTCATGGAATTTTACATATTGAGCCTTCAATCATTGCACTTGGCGGCGCTGGTGTTTTGTTACTCGTATCAAAAATAAAGCCTGAAAAAATATTGCACGAAGTTGACTGGACGACCCTCATATTCTTTGCCTGTCTTTTTATCACAATCAGCGTAGGGAAGGAATCTGGAATGATTGACGCGTTGGCAAAGACTGCGCTTGGCATTACAGGTGGAAACCCATGGGCAAGTTTCTTCATGATAACGTGGGTATCGGCCATTGCAAGCTCCTTTGTAGACAACATCCCATTTGCGGCAACCATGATACCACTAATCGAAGTCCTAAATCAGAATCCCACCATTGCTGCAGAATTTAATAATACGATTAGCCCCCTGTGGTGGGCATTATCTCTGGGAGTCGGACTTGGCGGGAATGGTACGCTTATCGGATCCAGTGCAGGAGTCATTGCCATTGGATTGTCAGAAAAGTTCGGTCACAGGATTACCTTCAACCAATTCTTCAAAATTGGATTTCCATTCATGTTAGTAACTGTGGCAGTAGGCAGTGTTGTTTTGATGATTGACATCATGCTAAGACTGTAATTGGAATGAGCTGTGCTATGCTAACTTTTGGAAGATTATCTACCGAAATTTTGACTTTATTTTCAGAATAACAAGGGCTGGGGCAACAAAGTACATTCCAATATTTAGCAGTATAATGCCAATTCCATATCCTAGCATCTCTTGCTCAGAGTCAATGTCAACATAGTTGAGTATTGACAAAGTGGATAACATTGGAGTGATTGTGGTTTTTACTACTTCTTTGAATGTAGGATTTTGCCTTTCCCAGTCTGCCACTGTTGGGCTAAATGAATAGTAAAGACCGTTAAAGGCACTCATGAAAGTTGTTCCGGAACTTGTGCTAAAGAGAACATTGTCCCTTACCTCTCGGAGTAGTTGCACTTGAGGTGCAAGTTCTGAGCCAAATGCGGCCGTTGCGATTAG
>DATBQZ010000269.1:0-4823 GCA_036560565.1 Candidatus Nitrosotenuis sp. | reverse complement strand
TGTTATGATATTGCCTAGGTATGCTAGCCAAATTGCAATGCTAAGACGCGCTTTAGGAAACAAGGCAAAAATTTTGGACAAGGTAATTGACAGTAAAATCTTGTTGCGGGACACTGATATTTTTGTTGGCTCTGGTGGAACTATGACTGCAGAATCTGCACTGCTAGGAATTCCGACAATTTCGTATAACGCTGTACCAAATCTGGTAGAAAAATACCTGGTTAGAAAAAAACTTGCCATACGAGAAACGAATTCAAAAAGAATTGTCTTAATTATTGAAAAAATATTGCATTCGAATAATTCACATTTTAAGAACAATGCGAGATCAGCAATGAATTCGATGGAGGATCCTGTAAAGAAACTAGGTCAAATCATAAAGATGAAAGATTGACACAGTAAGACAGTTGGAAAGAAATAGAAATATCAATAAAGGTCGTTTTGAGAGTTATTAACAGAAGCCCGGTAGTGTAGCGGTCAAGCATAGGGGCCTTTGGAGCCCTTGACCCCAGTTCGAGTCTGGGCCGGGCTACTAATTTTACAGATCAAGTTTTGTAAGAAGCCTAATTGCAACAATAAACAGTGTGACTGCGACGCTTACTAGTACGATCATTTCAATCATAACAAACTCAGTAAACGTGCCAAAGATTCCTGCCCTGATGATATCAACAAGATATGTGAGAGGGTTAAGATAAAATGCGGTAGCCAGAGGCTGCGGCGCGCCAGATGCGGGATAAAATGCGGTGCTTACGAATGCAAAAAACAGAAAAACGGTATTAATTATTACGTTGAATCCTTCGCTGGATTTTAGACGTGTTGAGATTATGGATGCAATAGAGCCAAACAAAATGGAGCCAGTTATTGAGGCAAAAATTAGAAACGGTATGGTAAGTGCATTAAACTGAACCGATGTGAAAAACAGAGGAAATCCAATTGCAGTAATCAGAGCTGCGCTAATTATGCCAACGATACCAATAGTGTATACATTACTTAGAATGTAGTTAGTTCTTGTGAAAGGCCCGACCAAAATTTGCTCAAACATTCCATGTCTTCTGTCATTCCAAATTATTATGCCAGAAACAAGAGTGCTGTTCATGATGTTAAATCCAATCATCCCAGATGCAATAAATGCCGGATAATCAAGTGTGATATTTCCAAACGGGACCGACTTGATCAGCGCAGTATACGCAAAACCTGCAACAAATATGTAAATCACCGGAAAGATTACCTGCCAGACAAGAAAGCCTGGATTTATGGAAATCGTCAGATTCCTAACTATAAGCCTAATTGTGGGGTGCATTTGAGTCCTTTACCATCTTGAGGAATATGTCTTCGAGTGTTGTAGGAATGGCCGACAGGTCTTCTACAGAAATATTGTTTTCAATTAGAATTTGAAGAATTTGTGACAGGACGACTTCGGATTTGCTTGATTGGATGGTTATGTTTGTGCCTGTGTTAAAATCAATTACACAATCAGCTATGCCGGACAAGAGTTTTGATAGCCTATCATGTCTTTCTGAGAGGTGAATGGTGATGGTTTTTTCTTGTCCAAATGTGTTTTTGAGGTTATTTGGCGAATCTACTGCCAAGATTTTTCCCTTGTTTATTACAGCTATTTCGTCGCACAGATATTCTGCCTCAGTCAAAACATGTGTCGTATAAAAAATAGTAAGGCCGGTTTTTACCTTGCTTTTCAGATAATCGAGTAGTTTTCTTCTTGCAGTTGGGTCCAAGCCGACCGTAGGCTCGTCAAGAAACAGCAGATCCATTTCATGCATGAATTCGCGTGCCACTTGGACTCGTCGCCTCTGGCCAATTGACAGATCCTCGTTCTTTCTTTTTCTGATTTCATTTAGGTCAAAAATATCAATTAGTTCCTCAGACCTTTCTTTCCTTGTTTTTCTGTCAATGTCCCACATCATCCCATATTTTTCAAGTGATTTTTCTACGGAAAGATTTGGCTCATAGCTTGGCTGTTGTAGGACAACTCCAATTCTCTTTCTAATCTCTAGCGGTTGCTTTACTGCGTTAATGCCCAGTACTTCGATGGTTCCAGATGTCGGTGGAATTAATGTAGTAAGTATCTTGATTGTGGTTGACTTGCCGGCTCCATTTGGGCCAAGAAAGCCAAAGATGTGGCCTGATCGCACATCCAGATCTATCCCATCGACTGCAGGTATGGTTCCATATGACTTGTGAAGCGATCTAGCAGTTATGGCTGACACTGATTTTTTTAGATCGCTCTCTAATTTAGATTAATGAAATTTTTATTAAGAGATTTTCCTATCAGAAATTGACTTGACTGAATTTGATTTATTGCTGACTAAGCTTCTTGAACAAAAACCAGAATTATCAAAATCTGACGTTGAGAATATGATCGCCCAGAAAAAGGAGAAGATCGGTGCAGGCTATCTTACGGATCAGGGCGCGTTGTTTTTGGTTGCCTCTGACCTTGGCGTGGCAATATCTGAACCGGTAAAAAGCGAAATTAGCATAAAGGATTTGTATGCAGGGGCAAAAGAGGTAACCCTACAGACAAGGGTGCTAAACGTATCACCTGCAAAACAGTTTTCAAGAAAGGACGGCTCGCAATTCATGCTTAGAAACATGACTGTTTACGATAATGATTCGGCAGTTACAGTAAAGATGTGGGATGAAAAGGCCAACCTTCCTGACATTGTCAACCTAAAGCCTGGAAATCTTATAAAAATAATCAAGGCCTATGTAAAGTCTGACCTTAACGGCGAGCCAACCATCAATATTGGTTCAGGCTCCACCATAGAAATCGCAGATGCTGAAAGCAGTATTCCCTCGCTAGATTCTCTGACAAAAGATGTTAGTGATGTAAAGGAAGGAGAAAAGAACATCATAGTTTCCGGAATAATTGACGGCAGCATTAATTACTCTGAATTTACAAACGTCCGCGGTCAACAAGGCAATTCGCTGCGATTCAGACTGCAGGGAAAGGATGGCCGCTCGATGAGAGTTGTAATGTGGAACAAAAATGAATCAGAAATTCCAAAGGTCATACCGCCCCAGACAAAGGCTCGACTTTTGGGAGTCAAAGTAAAGCTAAACCAACAGGAATTAGAAATTCATGGAAACGAGTCAACCATACTAGAGATAGCTGACATAAAGGTGCAGCCCATTTCTTTCAGAATACTATCAACATCAAAAAGCGAGAACGGAAATACAATGGTTCTTGGAGTCAACTTAGAAAAGCAACTCTTCCACATAGTTGATACTGCAAACGTATTGAGCTCATTTAGTCAGGGCGACACACTTGAGTGCATGCCTTCCAAAGTATACGGCAACAACATTACAATCGATTCAGATTCTTTTGTAAGAAAAATTGAAGGAGAAAACATTCCCCAAGTATCAGAACTCAGAACAAAAATTGCAAATGTAAAGCCAGACAATAACTATTACTGTATTGAGGCAATCATACTCAAGGCACCAGAAAGACGCAACGTGCAAACAAAAGCAGGCGAGTCAATTTCACTTTCTGAAATGTTCATCGAGGACGACACGGGCCAAATTTGGATAAAGGGATGGAGAAATCAGGCAAGGCTTCTAGACGAATGCTCAATAGGCGAGATAATTTCAGTCACAGGTGTTACCGCAAAGCCAGGATTGGAGGGAAGAACAGAACTGTTTGTGACCCCGTTTTCGTCAATTAAAAAGAAAAACTAGTCCCAAAAACCCCTAGTCATCACATACTGTCTTTCGGCTTCGTATATCTGTCGGTATAGGTTTTCCTCGTCTACCATGTTTCTCAGTATTCTTGACGCAGTGTCCGCGCCAACCCCATACCCTGATAAAACAATCAGTGCCGTTTTGCCGAAATTTGCAAGAAGTGATGCTGCCTTCCAGGCTCGCTCAAACCGGTGATTTTCCTCAGTTGTTATTTTTTTGCCTGTGAATTTTTTTTGTATGATTTTTCCAAGATCATAATCAGAATAGAACGTGGTTGTGATTTGCCTTCCCTTGCAGTAGGGGCAGGGCGGTATTTTTTCAATATCTGTTGTTTCTATCACCTTTTCCCATTTACCGCACCGTGCACAGATCAGTCTGTGTCTTGTCTTGAGTAATCGATTCTTTACTAAATCAAGTAGTCCTTTGTCAATACTTGCTGGCGACGAATAGTATTTTGTCATATGGTCAAGTATCGGAGCTGCAAGTTTGGAGAAACTACTTGCATCAAACCATTCTATTGTAATTGTCTTGTCTTGGATTTTTTCCAATATTTTCTTAGATCCCTCCAAGTCGTATTTGTCGTGGAAAAGCTCGCGCAGTGCTTCCTTGACTAGCGCAGTTTTTGAATATCTGTCAAAGAGAAATCGTGCTGATTTTTTGTCATATATTGCACCCCTGCCCACAATGCCGAATTTTTTTGCAACATTCCATGTTCTCCAATTGACATTATGCGTTCCATTTAGGGATGCGGTGACAATGTCATGAAGATCATAATTGTCACTTAACGTTTCGCGTATTTGGTTTTCTTGTATTCTTCCTTTTGATGACAAGACTATTCTATATGCATCAGACCTTGACTCTACCTGAAATCCGGTTTTAGACGACAGCATTGAAGAGAGAAGCGTAGACAAGGTTGCGTTGATTTTCGTGCCAAAACAAGAATGCATTACTATCGAGCCTTGGCTTTTTACTGACTCGACTACTATGGTTTTTTCATCTGGAATGATTGGTAAATCTAGGTTTGTAATCACATTGTCTGGGAGTTTTATCAGGCCAGACTTGACCCTTGTGCGGAATTGACCCACCTTGGATGCAGTTCTATAGTCTACAGGTATGTTTTCTCCTTCCCA
>DATBQZ010000268.1:0-1503 GCA_036560565.1 Candidatus Nitrosotenuis sp. | reverse complement strand
CACTTTCATGATTATTACAGTACTAGTTACAGAAATTGCAAGTGCCAAAAACAGACTGTCATAGAATGCAAAGCCAAGTGCCTGTGATACTGCAAAGCCTGCAAGAAAAGTACCAGAAGCTTCCGCAATTGCAATCACAGTTGCCTTTTTCCCAATATTTTTGAGCTTTTCAATTGGAAACTCCATTCCAATTACAAACAAAAGCAAAATTATTCCAATCTCTGCAAATACGTGCAGTACATCCACATGAGTGATCAAGCTGAACGGAGGAGTGTGCGGACCAATAATCATCCCAGCAACAATGTATGCCATAACCATTGGTTGCTTGAGCTTGTATGAAATTAGCGCCATAATTGATGCCATGATCATAATTACTGCAAAATCCTGAATGATCAGCTCTGATGAAGTGCTGGCAGAAAAGAATTTTGAATGTAACGAATCAGATACGGATGATAAAACGTCAGCGACCACTAATTTTGTATTTCATCCATCATAGATAAATCAAACTGTTATTATAAAAATAAAAATTAAAGACCAGAATTACAAACATTTTGAGTTGAATCTTTCAAATCCGAAATAATATTATCTAATGATAATTATATTGGGGAGATCTTTTCAGATTAGAACAATTAATCAATCTAGTTATTTTTATGAAATTTGGTTCATACCAATTCAGAACGGATTTTACTGTAAACATGTATTAATAGACGTCTAGTGGATTTTTTTATGACGACATTTCCAAATCACGCAGGAAATCTTTATCAATTACCAACTAGGTAATATTTTGTGGAAGTTCAGAGAGCAGCTGAAAAACTAATTCGTCTTAGTCCTTCAATTAGAGTTGTCACCGTTTGTGACATGAACGGAAAACTTGTTTTTAGTGCACGCTCAAAAAAGGCAAAAATTCTCCTTTCCAAAAAAGAAAGCATAATGTCTTTGCAATCGGCAGCACGATCTTGGAAGGTAAGAAAACAACTTGAACGAAAACTAGGACCATGTAAGTACGTGCTTGCAGAATATGGTAACGTTAAAAGAATCACCATGCCAGCAGGTAGAAATCACCTATTATACATAACCGCCACTGCAGCATACGACCACAATAAAATTGTCCGCAAGGTAAGAACGTTCAGATAAAAAAACAGTGCGGCAACATTTTTCAATATCGCCAAGAATTGTAATTGATTTGTGGTTGGTGTTTTTGTTATAGTTTTCTTTTTCCAGTGCCTCTTCCAGTACTGACCCACATTCCTTTGGATGATGCACTGTCGGCACTTTCTTTAATATCGCCGAATTTTATTTTCGTAGTGCCCCTACCAGTAGTAATGTAGCTATCTTTTGCAGCTTCCTTTTGTTCTTTAGAGTATTTTTGAAAAGGAGCGCCAGTCCAGTTATCTTCTTCTTTTTCAGCTATTCTCTTTGAAGTTCCCCTTCCACCAACACGGATGCTTCCCATTATTTCATTCCTCATACAGTAATACATTATTCATATTAATAAGACTTCTA
>DATBQZ010000267.1:0-2215 GCA_036560565.1 Candidatus Nitrosotenuis sp. | reverse complement strand
ATCAAAAAATGCCAAGCAAACGGAATTGAAGTTCTGTATGGCGACAGTGTACTCCCAGACACTCCAATTACAATTCGCAGAAAAGACGGAAACATAGACGTAGTACCAATAGAATCACTCATGCCAAAAACTGTCAGCGGTGCAAGATATGACAAATTTGGCGACATCGATGTGCTAACAGAGAAAGGATTTACCAAAATCAGGTATGTCTACAGACACAGAGTAAAGAAAAATGGTTACAGGGTTCTTACAAGGAAGGGATTTGTAGAATGTACAGAGGATCACAGTCTAGTAGTAAACGGAAAAAAAGTCAGGCCCGTAGATCTAAAAATTGGTGATGAGATAAATCTAGTTCCATTCAAGGCAGAGTCCAAAGTCATTGTAAATCCAGACTTGGGATGGCTGTTTGGAATTTTCATTGCAGAAGGCACATGTGGTGTATACAATTATGAAAAAAATGTAAAATATTCTTGGAGAATAGTAAATCAGAATAAAAAAATTCTACAAAAGGCACAAAAAATAATGCAGAATCATTTGGGATTGGAAACTACAATTATTGACATACGTAAAAGCTCAGATACGTACGGCCTGGTTCCAAAGGGCGACGGCAAATTGCTTGTGGATTATTTCAGGTTTCTTTGCTATCGTGGAGACGAGAAGGCAGTTCCACAGATAATATTGAATGCGGATGTTGCTGCAAAAAAGGCATTTCTTGACGGAATGTTGGATGGAGACGGAAACACGGATAAAAACGGACTGACAGTACTTGATCAGATTCACAAATCAGTGCTATCTGGAATAATATCCATACTAGAACAGTTAGAAGTAGAATATTCATTACAGATTAGAAAGGACAAGCAGAACGTTTGCAGAGTCAGAATAATTAGGAACAAAAAAGATTCTCGCATAAAGCAATCAAATATGATCAAAAAAATCGAGATTTTTCCCATAAACGGGCACGTTTATGATTTGGAAACAAAAAACCATCACTTTTGTGGCGGACTTGGAAATGTCTTGCTGCACAATACCGACTCATTGTTTATAAAAAATACAACGCAGGAACAGATTCACAGAGTAATCGACGATACAAAAATTGAGCAGGGAGTAGACCTGGAGGTAGACAAGGACTATCGATATGTCGTATTGAGTAACAGAAAAAAGAACTATCTCGGCGTAACAAAAGAAGGCAAAGTTGATGTCAAGGGCCTAACTGGAAAGAAATCACATACGCCGCCATTTATCAGAAACTTGTTCTACGAGTTGCTTGATGTTCTGTCCAAGGTCCAAACCGTAGATGATTTCGAAAATGCAAAAAAGCAAATCAGCGAAAAAATCACAGTATGTGCAACCAAGGTAAAGGAAAAGAAGATTCCAATTTCAGAGCTTGCATTTAATGTGATGCTAAGCAAATCTCTGTCCGAGTATGACAAGACCATTCCACAGCACATTCGCGCAGCAAAACTACTAGAGCAGACCAGGGAGATAAAGCGGGGCGACATCATATCATACGTAAAAACAATCAACAAGCCGGGAGTAAAGCCAGTAGAGATGGCGCGCCCAGACGAGATTGATTCTGCAAAGTACATGGAATTTATGGAAAGCACACTAGACCAGATAACATCGTCAATGGACCTTGACTTTGATACGATGATTGGCAAGCCAAAACAAACAGGCCTTGATCAGTTCTTCTGGAGTTAATTTCCCATATTTTTATACCAAAATGTTGTGTTTGATGCACAACATCCGTCTTAACAACTTCTAGCCCTACAATTCATCAATGAATACAAACATCGACATACTACGACTTCACAAATCTCGCCGAGCTGTGGCACCAGTAATAGCTACGCTATTGCTTGTTGCGATAGCAGTTGTTGGGGGAGCCATTGTATTTGCATATGCGCAAGGCTTTTTCAGCTCTTCACAGATCAGTGGAAGACCAACAATTGAGGCAGTAAAGATTGTAGGATATGATGCCAGAGCAGTAGCAGACATCTTTAACCAAAACGGAGTTGCGTTCGGAGCAGGTTCTGGTGGTGATATTGATGCACAGAAGGAAGCAGGTGAGAACATATCAGTATTCATCAAAAACGATAGCGTTCAGGCAATAACCTTGAGCGAACTAAGATTTGGTGGATCAATATATCAATTTGCTAATCCTGCCCCAGTTACCTTGTCTGTACTTGCTGATGGCACATACACCATTGCAGGTGTTGTG
>DATBQZ010000266.1:0-7346 GCA_036560565.1 Candidatus Nitrosotenuis sp. | reverse complement strand
CTAGTCGATGTAGACGAATCTGGCCCTGATTTCAAGTCAAGTGTACGCCTTTGCATGGCAATGTCAAAGCTTTTGCCAGGAGTGTCATGTGATCTTGGATTAATGCAAAAACAGACAGAGATAGTTGAAAAGGAAATCAGGGAAAGAGAAAAGGAAACAAGTGCCATTAAAAAATCAATGTACGGCTAGTACATGCAAGACTTTTTCCAGTTCGGTATTGCAGTAGTTATAATTTCAGCGTCTGGGGTGATGTCACCTGGGCCGTTGTTCGTAGCAACGATTGCAAGCGGCATAAGGCAGGGCGCCAGGGCGGGAGTCAAGATAGCATTCGGGCACACACTAGTAGAATTACCGCTGGTTATTTTGATTGGGCTTGGAATTTTGTCACTTGGTGTAATGCCACAATTTAGGGTTTCAATTGGGATTTTGGGCGCTCTGAGTCTTTTCGGATTTGCAGGATTGCAGATAATATCAATATTAAAAAAAGATCCCATACAGCACAAATCCAAATACGGTTCGTTTCTTACAGGCATACTCCTAACGGGACTGAATCCATTTTTTCTGATATGGTGGTTTACAATTGGGTTTAAGCTTATTTCGGATGCACTCTTGTTGTGGTCGGTGTGGGGGATTTTGATAATGTTTGGACTGCACATCTGGATGGATTATGCGTGGCTTGTGTTGGTTTCGTTTCTTTCTTCAAGGGGGAAAGTGTTTCTTTCAAACAAGAGGTACAAGATAGGCATGATTGGGATCAATTGCATCCTGATTTATTTTGGAATATCATTTATCTTGCAAGCAAAAATCTAGCCGCAGTCAATGATATCGAATTCTGTTTTGCATTCGTCGTTCAGGCTTGCGATTTTATCTACCAAAATCACACATTGTTGTGGATCCTGTAATTTTTTGTATTCCTCAATTTCCGACATTATGGAAAGTTGCTTTAATGAGCACGAGTTAAACACTTGGATTAAAACAAGTCCTGCAATCACAGAGACGCCAATTAGAATAGCAAACTTTCTATTCTTTTGTAATGTCAATTTCTATTGTGGAAACATTTCTTGTTTTTCCATCTTGTGATAAAAGCGAATCAGATGAAATACGAACATCTTTGATTTTATATCCCACGGTATTCATTCGTTTTACAATCATTTGCGACACATCAACTGCTTGTGTGATCCTCTGGCCCCTTGCCTTTATTGTAACAAACGATTGGTTTGAAAGCTGTGTCAGCGTAGCAGTGACGTAAGTCATTATCGGTTTTGTCCCAACAAAGATCACGTCACGTGTCTTCCTTGAATCTTCTTCTTCTGTGGATTTTGTCTCGTCTACCTCAGTGTTATCTTTGAGTTTTTGCGATTCTGTAAAGATTTCTTCGGCTTCAGTAGGTGTGTCTTCGCTCATTTTGTTTTGGCCTTAGGCTGTTCCTGTTCTTCGGCGTTTATTTAATGTTTAATATTTTCTTTTTGAATATAATTTTCTATAATTTTTTCAATCTCGTCTGGATTAGAACAGGTTTTGACAGATTCAACTAAATCCGTTTCTTCAATTTCATAGCAGTTTAGAAATTCCTGGTCGTCTTTGTATACTAGAACCACCTTTTCATTATGAACACAGTAATACATTTTTTCTTTTTCCATGTTTTCTGGCTTCATCTTGACGCCATTTTCGTCAACAGATAACGGATAAACCACAACTATCAATGCGTGTATCGATATTTAGATTCTTAGAATGATTCGATATTGTAATAAGGATTTTTTTCCATACCAAACACATGCCAGAGAGGATTGTACTGCATGTAGATTTTGATTATTTCTACGCCCAATGCGAGGAGATCAGAGATCCCAATCTAAGAACAAAGCCAGTTGCAGTATGCATATTTTCTGACAGAGGTGGAGACAGTGGCGCAATAGCAACTGCAAACTATATTGCAAGAAAATACGGCGTGAAATCCGGCATGCCAATTAAATTTGCAAAAGCTCGGCTAAAGCAAATTTCAGATTCGGTTTTTTTACCGGCAGATTTTCCGTATTATTCAGATATTTCCGAAAAAGCAATGGAAATAATGAAAAGTCATGCAGACATTTTTGAATATGTTGGGCGGGATGAGGCATATCTTGACGTGACAAAGAGAACGCAGGACAATTTCAAAAATGCAAGCCATCTTGCCCAGCAGCTCAAAAACCAGATAAGAAACGAAATCAAAATGACATGTTCAGTTGGCATATCAGTCAACAAGCTTGTCTCAAAAATTGCTTCAAGCCATAAAAAACCAGACGGGTTGACCATAATAGAGCCACAAAATACGGAATCGTTTTTGGCGCCACTCAAAGTAAGCGATATTCCAGGAATAGGCAAAGTTACTGAAGAAAAACTTCACGAAATAAATCTAAACACGATAGAAGAGTTACGCAAAGTCGATATTTTTACCCTAAACAAAATGTTTGGTAGAAAGATTTCGCTCTACATTTACAATGCTGCAAGGGGCATAGACGAGGAGCCAGTAGCTGAAAGACAGCCAACCATACAGTACAGCAGAATAGTCACATTAAAAAAAGATTCAAAGGAATTAGATTTCCTTGCAAGTAGTTTGGAGGAGATATGCACCGATGTGTACGAAACGGCAGTTAAAAACAAAAAAATGTTCAAATCAGTCGGAATCCAATTTGTACAATCGGATCTATCAAGCAAGACAAAGTCAAGGATGCTCAAAAGCCCAACATTTAGCCTTGAGGAATTAAAAAAGACGGCGCATCAGCTACTAGAGGAAGCTCTGACTGACCAGACATTAAGCGTTAGAAGATTGGGAGTAAAAATTTCAGAGTTATCAGACTTGCAGGGGCAAAGTTCGCTTACTAATTTCTTTTAAGATGCAAGGCGTTTCATTCGTTTTGTTTCAATCGACGTTACGATAAGTAAGAATACAAAAATCCAAGGCAAGAACATTATTTCGCCTGCAATACCGTGAAACTCCTCAAACTTGTTGGGATCAGTAGAAACTTTGAGCACGAATATTGATAGCGAGAATATTCTAATCATGTTTATGCCAATTGTTCCAAGGATTCCAATGACAAAGTATACCGCCTTACGTTTTCGCTCTATGTTCATTTTTAGCAAAAACGCCATCATGACAAGCGAGTAAATTATAATGCTGTGAACTCCTGCAGATGGCCAAAATACCTGCAGTGCCATGGGCCCGTGCTCGCCTCGCAGCAGCATCAGATTTTCTTTAGCAATTGCAGTGCCAAGATCAAGACTGTTGATTATCCAAACATTTGCCTTTACTAAATATGGCACCACATATTGGAGCGGCCCAAGTGTATCATATGGAAAGAATGCGTCAAGGGACAGAATTGCAGCACTTCCGCAAAGAAAGATAGGCCCTGCAGGAGCAATGCGTATCCATTTCTTTCCAAACAGTATGCTTACTACGGCAATCAAAAATGCGCCCATTATAACAAAATCCCACATCCATGTCCAGGAATCTACAAGGTGAACGTTAAACTGAGGAGCCGCATTTACAAGATAGTCCTTCAGGCCATGTTCTCGGATTACAAGATATGCAATGGCTGCTCCAGCAAGCGGAATGGTTGCAAGTACTCTTTTTTTAGACACTTGAAGTTTAACTCCAATCAGCTCTGCCACAATGAACGCAATTGCAAAAAGGAATCCTCCGCGTCCCTGGTTCCAGCTTAGACTGAACGTGTCAGGATATACTACGAGTGCAAACAAGACAGGACTGATAATTATTATAATTGCAAGAAGGAGAGTTTTGTTTTGCAATGTGATTTGTAAATCTCAAACGAATAAAAACTAAGCAATCAGTAGATCTTGCACAGTTATTTTCTCTTTATAGTCAGAGTCTTTTGTATCTCATTTATGCCGCTGATGAATTTTTGTTTTGCTTCATACTCGTTTGAGACCTTTACTATTATTTCAGATGAAGAAAGCAATACATCTTTTACAACTAATGGAATGCTCAAGCCAAGCAACTCCCCAAGAAAGTCAAACAAATTCTGAAATTTTGCAGAATCGCGGTAATGGAACAAGACGTTTCCATCTCGGAATACAGGCTTTGGATCAAGCGGGATTACTAATTCTGGGGAGCTTATCTCGGTGATGAATGCGCCAGTGTCTTTTTTGATTGATGATGCAAGCTGATCCTTTTGTGATTCAAGACTGACTTTCATTTTTTCTAATTGTTCCATTTGGTCCTCATACTGGACTCCTATCATTTTCGCAAATGTCGATTCTGTCGGTTTTTTTAGCGGCAGCTCGTGGAGCCGCATGTTTACTGACTTTAGTTCCTCATCTACCTGATGAAGATTAGCTCGATCAGACTTGACTTTTTTTGCCAAATCTTCTAAAAAATTGAAATCAGCCATAATTATGAAACTCTCAGCTAAACTGGTGCACTACGTCCATCAGGCTTTGCTTAAAGTCCTCGGTGGTTAGTCCCCATTTGCCGTACTCGTCCTTGTAGGCATCCCAGGATTCTTCTGCCTCGCGTGCAATGTCTAAAATCTTAGGACCGATTGCCTTTGTGTTGACAAGTATTGTGACGTTTGCCTGCTCTTTATCCAGAATTGGAATCTTGACAAATATCATTCTTGAATCCTCGATGTTGAATTTGTCTTTGATTACTCGTTTGAGAACTTCTCTTTCTTTGATGTCAAATTCTCCCTTTACTTTGACTAACGCACAGCATGAATCCTTTGGTCCACCGTGATCTCGAACGTCGGTTTCGTCAACGTCAAACAGTAAGGCATCTTGTTTTTTGCTAATGTTGTCAATGATAGAATCCATTGTGTTGTGCTTGTTGCCAGTTAATTGGTCTAGGCTCCACTGATCTTCATCAGGCAAGACAGGTATTGCCCACGGGATTGCAAATTTGGGGCGTTTTGTTGCAAGCCATGTTCTATAGTTAGACATGTCCCATTCTGTTTCTCTTGCAAATGACGATACGTACATGGATATGGCGTTTGCTGCAATCAAATTCATTCCCTTGTAGTCCTTCCATCCAACTTCGTGTTCTTTTGGTAGATCATCAATAATGGATGGAATCTTTTCTACGCGTTTTTCAAACTTGTGTGCGATCTCCCGTAGTCGTTTATTTGAAAATAGAATGGAGCAATCGCTGAACTTGATTTGGTATTCAAGGTTCATTACAATGTTAATTGCAGCTGCCTCTAAGATCACAGGATCCCAACCGAATTCCGGAAGCAGTCCAAGGGTTGCAATTGTAGCGTGTTCTTTTGTATTGCTTCGAATAAACTCGATAAATGAACATGCAAATGAGCTTCCAGTTCCACCACCCATCGCAAATGGTACAACATAGCCTCTGACAGGCTCTGGTGATAATGCAGATAGTTGTTTTGCAAAATCCCATTTTTGGGTTATTTCATTTTTGAATCTATAGCGTCCTTCGGCCCAGTTTCTTGCAGCGCCGCCTGCACCATGAATCACGTGTTTGTCACGCAGGGCAAAAAGATCAGGATATGACTGTAAAATAAGATTAGCTGCCCTCGGGTCAAGGTCGACCAGCAGTGCCCTTGGAATTAACGGGGTTTCTCCTCCGGTGTAAGCGTTAGGGAAACGCAAAATTGTACTTCCGTATCTTTTAAGAATTCTAGATTCATCTTTACTGTCTTTTAAAATAGGCTTTAGCGGGTCTGCACCGACATCTAGCAACAGCCTACGATATGATTCTGCTCCAAGGCCTATCCCGCAGTGACCAAAACATGTCATCAATACTGGCGCTGGCGGGAGTGGTGCTGTACCTTCTACCATGATTACACCACGGGTAGTTTGGACTTTAACCAAGCAGTGTAAGAAAGTAAAGTTCCTACTTGATCGTTGTAGACAGTTGTCCAAATCATGAATATGCTATGGACTGTTTTGCATTTAAGACTTAAGGAGAATTCATACTAGTGAAAATCTTGGATTATCAGAAATAGTCTGCAATTGACTTTTGTTTTAGCATTTTCAACATTGTTCCTTTTGAGAGCCATTCGTTTTTGCTAATACTCATATTTTTGCAAGCCAAGTTTAATCCATCTTCTATGGTTTCTGCCAAAACTGGAATTTTTGACATTGCAGCCCTAACTGCCTCCCTTACCTGCCACACTCCAACAGGCACTGCATATTCTGGCCTTATTTCACGTAGAATCAAAACGCCAGCTTGTCTTTGTTTTCTTTTTAGATATTCTGCAATCCCAAGCTTTGCTGCAAAATATGCTCCAGCTATGCTAGGATAATGATCAATTCCGTTTGCGTCTTCGGCATCTGCGCCAAAACCAATTTCTCCTTTGTCCGTGTACCAAGCCTCCTCCATTTCAAAAATCCATCTGTGCGGGAATAAGAAAACTGAGAAAATGTTTCCCAAGTGTTCATGTGTGAAAATTTGGCAGCTGTCAATTGTTTGACAGTCCAAAATTTCTGCAACAAGGCTTTTTGATATGATATCGTCTGTCGCAGTAATGCTCCAACGTGTTGGTACTAGCTTTCGTTCTTTTCCAAACATCCCAATGCTAAAACATTTTTGGATTTTTGAAATTTCGATTCCGCTGTCATACAGAGACACGACGGCATCTCCTGCTTTTAGATCCTTGTCATAGTATGTTTTTTCAATGGTTTGGTTTGTAGACATGCCGGAGAATTTGGCGGTTTTTATTTCACCAATCGGCCCAAAGGGCGCAGATTCGCCATCTATTGTTGTGATTGGTGAGGTGTGTTTTTGAAATACAATGTCAGAGTCAGGAGTATTTGATGACATTGCAAGCTCTTGAAGGCTTTCAATGTAGCGCCCCTGCGGCTGTGCGACTGAAACATTTTGTACTCCCCGAACCAGCTTTAGTCTAAAATTCACAATATCTTCCAGTGTTTTCCCTAGCCATTTTTCAGGCAGATCTAAAAGACTAGTATCGCCATGGATTGGCGGAACCATCGGCCCCACCCCAACTTTAGGGTAGCCATATGAGCCTACAAAGACAGATGGAGGACTAGATCCACTAATCGAATCAGATGAGAACAGATTCCCATATCTCGACAAATATTCTTTCCAGTTTTGCTCAATTGACTTTCTCACGTCTTGTGCGTTTGGACTCAATAATGGACTGTGGCAGTCTCAAGTATTTAGTTTGAATGATGGAATCATAGCTAACTTGTTTTCAATGTTTGTACAAAGACAGATTTTTTTGAGAGTCTAAAATTAGAAATTATCGCTTGTGACTTCTTTTTGAAAGCCAAGATACCACGATTTGTCGCGCCAGTTTTTCTGGGTCCTCTTCCCTATACTGGGATTCTTTTTCAAGTTTCTTTGCGTATGATGATGACAGTGTAAGTGG
>DATBQZ010000265.1:0-2944 GCA_036560565.1 Candidatus Nitrosotenuis sp. | reverse complement strand
TGATTGTGAGAACCATAACATTATGCAGAATTTATGTAGTTTTTAGTGTTATTTTCTACGTGCACGGATTATTCTCTCTATGATCAAGCCTACAACAACTACACTTAGCGTGACTATTACAGACAGATAGATGTCAGTAGTTGGCTCGCCAGTGGTAGCTTGGTACATTTGAATTCCCGTGTCTTGCGCAGCTTGCGATGCCTCAGGTGCCTGTAATGTGCTCTGTGCCATTTCGGGGGCAGACTTCATCATAGAGTCTGCACTTGGTGATGATTCGTATACTGCTGCCTGTTGGTGTTGTATGAATTGGGACGAAAACCATGTTGCCAGAGCCGCTCCACCAATTGTCGCAAATCTGTAAATTCTATTAAAAGAATTGTGCAGTGACTTGCTTGATTTTGCCTTTTCTGACAGTCCCGATGGCAAGATTACGATTGCAAATTTGTCAACAGTATAATATTTCATGTCGTGTGATTTTGTATTTTTTCCAGTAGATGATATTGATACAACTCCTGCATCTTGCATTTTTTTCAGATGATACATTACCAATGGTAACGATGTTTCAGTTTTTTGTGCAATTTGGTTTGCAGTCATATGTTCGTTGAATAATAATTGTAAAATTGTTCTGCTAGAGTCGGAGCTGAGAAGCTCACCTATTGCCTTTATTCTTTGATCATCAGTTGAGAGGATTTCGATTTTATCGTTAATGCCGATTGGATCTTCTGAATCACCCATAAATCAAGACTAATTTGATGCTTCTTTAATAGATTTTCTATTAAATCCTATTTTAATCAAAGGTTATAGCGAAACCTGTCCATATTATATCATGAACAAAACATTGACAATCGCAGCAGCGACCGGAATCGTTCTTGTCATGGCTTTTGCCCTTGGCGCAATTCCATCAGGAAGCCTAGCAGAAGCACAGACAGAGACGACCCCATACCCATCACGAGAAAAGACAATCTCTGTGAGCGGAACCGCATCTGCAACAATAAAACCCGACTTGTTGAATGTTCAGTTTGGAGTAGAAGTTCAAAAACCAACTGCCAAAGAAGCACTCAATGCAAACTCTGAAATGATGAACCAGGTAGTAGCAGCAATCAAGGGAGTAGGAATAACCGAATCTGAGATAAGCACTGCCCAGTTTAGCATCTACCCAGTGTATGAGTCATACCAAGAAAAAGAGACAGGAATCTGGAAGCAAAAGCTTACCGGATACAGCGTCTCCAACATAATCAAGGTAAAAACAACAAAACTTGATTTGGTATCTAACATCATAGACGCAGCAGTAGATGAAGGCGTCAACAGAGTAGACACGGTGTACTTTTCATTGTCTCCTGATAAACAAAAGAGTCTAAGCGACGACTTGTTGTCAAAAGCAATTGAAAATGCACGAGAGCGAGCAGGTAAGGCATTAGCCCCACTAGACTACCAAATAATTGGTGTAAAATCAGTTATGTTGGATAGTGTATACAGCCCACCACCAATGCCATACTATTATGGAAAGGCAGAGGCAGCTATGGACTCTATGTCAGCAACACCAGTGTTTTCATCCGACCAGGATGTCAGCACATCAGCAAGCGTAATCTTTTTGATTGGAAGCAAATAATCTTCCAATCTTTTCTTTATTTTTTAGTTCAACCTTGGATGATTTCTAAAACATAAAACGAACATTTCTCAATTATGAATTCAATCCACAATATAAGCAACGAAGTGCATAAAGAAACCATGCAAAAAGACAGGACGTCTGAATGGTTCGTCCCAAAGTTTGGCTCAAAAAACTTTAGAATAAGCGTCGGAATCTTGTTTTTGCCATACACTGGAATGGTGGTGTCTTTTGCCGCATGGGGCGCTTTTACTGCTGATTTTTCACCAGACAGGCTTGCGGCAATATGCGTTTTGTATTTTCTTGCACTTGGGGTAGCGGCACACTGCCTTGATTCCATGGGGAGTAAGACCAAGCCATGGGGTTCTCTATCTAAAAGGAAACTCGTAGCAATATCATCACTCTCATTGGGCGGTGCATTTGCAATAGGCCTGTATTACGCATTTCTGGATTCGCCGCTTTTGATCCCGATTGGAATTTTAGAGTCGTTCTTCCTTTTTGCATATAACTTGGAATTATTCAAAGGACGATTCCACAATAATGTGACCTTTGTAGTCTCATGGGGCATGTTGCCAGTACTTGCCGGCTCGGTAATTCAGTCAAACTCGATATCCCTTGAAACGATCCTGATGGCAGGAATAGCTAGCGCCTTGAGCTATTTGTTGATAATTACCTCAAGAAAATACAAGGAACTAAAGCGTCAGTCTTTGGATTATTCAAAAGCACATAGAAAAGAAATCCTATTGCAATGCATGAGCATTGGAGTTATTGTAAGTACAGTATGCTATGTTATAGTAAGACATCTTTAATTGATTGATCAGCATATGATATCATACGAACACTCTGGAACTGTTAGCAGAAACAATTTTGAATACTCCTATTGGCCATGTAGAGCAAACGGTAGCCGACATTTTAAAAAGAAATGTCAGTTTTAATGTAATTGAGCAAACACCAATAGGTCAAACCGAATACCTCAGAAAAATAATCATTTCAGCAGATCAATTTCCCATTGTTTCTGCCACAGTGCGATTCGACTCAAAGATAATCCCACAACACATACTGGAAGAACTCCTGAGGAAAAAAGAAGGAATAGGCACAATATTACAAAAATACCACATCATGGCACATAGGCGTTCCATCGTAATTACGATTAGTACGGATGGGAAAAAAATCACCCGTGATTATGAAATAGTACAAGACAACTCAGTTTGGTTTCAAATTTCTGAAGAAATACGGCTAGACCTTCTTTATGCCTGTCAGAATGGCTGAACTATTCCAAGTTAAAGACTGTAGTCTAGTTTCAAAACCATGTTTTTTCATGACTTGCTCATAGTCAGA
>DATBQZ010000264.1:0-3292 GCA_036560565.1 Candidatus Nitrosotenuis sp. | reverse complement strand
TTGTGTCTTTTTTGCCAAGCTAAACCTTGCTCGACGCTAATATTCACTCCTTTCTCAAAGCCTTTTTTGCCAAGTTCTATTCCTTTCTCGTAGCCTATTTTGCCGTATTTTTTGCCAAGTTCCATTCCTCGCTCAGCACCTATTTTGCCGTATTTTCTGCCAAGCTTCATTCCCTTTTCAAGGTCTTGTTCAGCATTATTTTTTAGTGTCTTTAAGAATCCCATGCAAGCTCTTTATCATCATACTGCGATATAAGGCGCGCTGACACTTTTGCCAGTTTTACTGACAGATCTGTCAGGTTTCTAGAAATTATTATTTTCTGAAATTTTGTCCGAGTCACTCTCTTAAAGTTAGATCTCGATTTGCAGACATTTAAAAGACTTAAATCTCATCCGGGACACTAATAGTCAATGATACTACAGAATATGGCCAACGCCGGAATCGGCATGGGCGAGATTGTCTTTATAATAATAATAGCGGCAATCCTGATATTTGGTGCAAAGAAAATTCCAGAGCTAGCAAGAACACTTGGAAGAGCCAAGGGCGAATTTGAAAAAGGAAAGCTAGAATCAGATAAAGAACTCAAAGACATAGAAAAGAAAGGCCTAAAGGAAAAGAAAGAACCAAAAGAAAAGAAAAGCTAGTCAGTTTTCTGCTAATTTAGTAAGTTCATCAATTATTTGGTTAAACTCTGTTTTAATTTTTTTTCCCGAGAACAGGGATAAAATTTTCAAAAATCCACCCAGCTTGATGTCTGCGTCGACTATTAGTTTTGTTGCCTCACCTACTTTTTCATATTTTTCTGTAACATGAGTGCCTTTTGCATCACCACCGATTACAAAAATCTCGTGCGTTTCTGGATATTTTGTGACATGTTTTGTCATCATTATGAATTCCTTGTTGCCGAGTCGCAGGTGTTCTTCAACTATTGCAGTGTTTTCCCTAACGGACCTTATTCTAATTGATGGGAAATATTTCGGCAGCATATTTTGAAAGTTCTCAAAGTTTGCCACAATGTCAAAGACGCGATGTCGCTCGGCATGGATTATCTTTTCAATGTGAACTTTGGGCATACTAGTTAGTTCCCCATCGTTTGTGTGAACCACTACCAAACAAATACGGTAGACATTCCTGCTTCATTGACCTCAATGAGATTTCCACAGGCGTTACTTTCCGCAGTTCCTGCGGTAGTTTAATGTTGAAAATTTCTAATCCTTTGTTTAAAATATTAATTGCGGCATTATGATCTCTGTCAAGTATCAGACCACACACATTACATTTGTGAATTCTTGATGCTAGAGACTTTGGTACTGGATTTGTGCATTTAGAACAATTGATTGTAGTGTTTTTTGCAGGAACTTCAACTAGCATACACTTGTAGTCAAGCATATTTGTAAATGTGCCCCAACCGGAATCCAATATTCGTTGTGCCAAGGAATGATTTTTTATCATGTTTAATTTTGAAAGTCTTTCCACAAATACAACATCATATTTTTTGGCATAATGTGTTGATAATTTGTGCAGAAAATCTTTACGTCTATTTTTGATCCTCTCATGGATTACTCGATAGAATTTTACTGCCTTTTTACGGTTGTTTGAGTGTTTTTTGCGTCGAGATATCTTTCTTTGAACTCTTATCAATGGCTTTAGTAGTTTTTGGAGGTTTAGCGGGTTCTTGGTTACAAATCCGTCAGAATCATATACAAGATTTTTGATCCCAACATCGATTCCGACTGATTTTGTCAGACTAATTTTTGGTAGATCCATATCAACATTACAGGTGATAGAACAATACCATTTCTCGGATTTTGATTTTGATACGATGACCTGTGTGATTTGTGCGTTTTCAGGAAGTGATCGGTGCTGTATGATTTTGGTTTTTCCTATCTTTGATAAGTATAGAAAACCGTCTTCGATTTTAAATCCGGACTGATTGTATGTAAATGTCCGATATTCCCCATATTTTTTGAATTTTAGACTACCAGTGTTTTTTCCATTTTCATGTAATTGTTTTAACGCCTTTTGTGCCCCATCAATCTGAGTGGATATCATTTGCAGCATTTTAGAGTGGTATGAATAGAGCCATGACTCTTGTTCTTTTAATTCGGTTAGAAAGTAATTAAGATCATTTCTTGAGACGGATTTATTTTTCGAGTATTCAATCATTTTGTTGTAAACCCATTTGCACACAGATAGATTGTTCTGTAGTTTTTTTGACTGTTCAAGGTTCGGATATAATCTGAACTTGTATGATCTTTGCAATAGTTATTTTAGATATGTTTTGTCTAAAACCATTATGGTTGAATCGGAGTTATGATTTGCTACACATAGCGTTAGTGTGTATCTACAAATACAATTAAAATATGAAGAACACCGAATGGGAAGTTATGGTAATTTGTCCATGGACTAAGTCCGAGGGTTGTCTTGCCATCTAACGAATAGATTATGTTCAATCCCAAACTGGTCAAGGCATTTGCCAACGGCATGATCAATGATTTGCTCAATTGATTTTGGCTTGGTATAGAATCCAGGAACTGGCGGCAATATCACAACTCCAAGTCGTGCAAGCTTGAGCATGTTTTCCAAGTTTATGGCAGTAAGAGGGGTTTCCCTTGTTACCAGAATGAGCTTTCGTGATTCCTTTAATGTGACGCCTGCTGCCCTTGCCACAAGGGTCTCATCATAACCGTTTGCTATGCTGGATAAGGTCTTCATACTGCATGGAATCACAATCATGCCGTCTGTTCTGTATGTGCCACTTGATATCCCAGATGCCAGATTAGAGTCATCGGAATACTGGGTTGCCAGGCTTTTTACATCATCAAGATTGTAGTCAGTTTCCATCGCGAGGCATTTTTTTGCCCATTCCGTGATGACCAGATGTGTTTCAATTCCGCATTCCTTGAGTGCTTCAAGAATTCGCACGCCATAGACTACCCCGGTGCTTCCCGTAATCCCAATTACAAGCTTCATTGGTATTATTTGGTAATGTGATTATTTTAAGCTGTAATGAGTTTTCCCGTAATTAACACTAGATTTGTACCAGTAATTGATTGGTCTTTAGACCAAAGAAGATTAATTATATTACCTAAGATTTGCAGTCAATTTGTCCATGATAAAGCCTGCAGAAATTCACAAAATTGCAGACGGCTATTCCGATTTTAGAATCGGCGTTTTGGGAAGTCATTCTGCGCTAGAGGTAATGGACGGGGCAAAAGACGAGGGGCTAAAAACAGTCGTAATTTGCCAAAAGGGCAGAGATGTTCCATATCGAAGATTTGAAAGAATTGCA
>DATBQZ010000263.1:0-3631 GCA_036560565.1 Candidatus Nitrosotenuis sp. | reverse complement strand
GACATTTCTACAAGTCGTACATTTTTTGCAGACATGATCAATTCTGCAAGGAAGATTTAGATCCTTTGCATCAACATCAAAGATTAGGTCAGCTCCCTGCCAGTCTTTTTCTGCCATCGGCAGATTTGGGAACAAATAACTAGCATTTGAGCAATATACATCAGAGGGAACATTTGTCATAAGCAAAAGATGCAACTCCTTGTCTGATTTTATTGGGATGTGTCGATTCATTCCGGAATTAAATTTTTGATATCCAAATTCGCGTCGTTCTGGATTTTTATGAGTATGAATCAGATCAAAATGTTCAAAATAATATTTTTTGAAAGATTCCTCTAGGAATTTTGCATCCTTGTCAAGCATTTGGAATTTTTTTCCTTCCAAACTGTAATGGATTTATGATGTTATCACATTCTGGGATTGCAAAACAGAGATTTTCACTTTTTAATTTGTCGCATGAGGGACATGCATATTTTGTTCCGCTACCAAAATTACCTGCCAGATGTTTAAGTTGATACAAGGTTATTTTTTCGTTATAGTCAGGTGCATTTTTGAACAAAGGGGCAATTTCCTCTATCGTTTGGCCTTTGTTCAAAAGATATGTTGCAAGCATGAATCTTCCTGAATGTGGAAGGTTCTCGCCTTTGCTAAGAACATCAATTGCATGTTTTATGCAAGGCGGAGATTCTCCAGTTTCGACAGTTTGTACAGAGAATTTTTTTGCAAGACCTACAAGTGCATCAACTGGTTTTCTGAAGGATTCCGGTATGGACGGTATGTTAGCAGAATGAATTTTTGAGCTAATGAAATTATCAAGCTCTTTTCGGATTAGCCTTACCGTTTCATGTGATGTAAGAAATACATTTCCATTGTCAACTAGCCTGTTTACAAGCTTCCACTCCTGTTCGTAAAAATGAGTCGCATGTTTTAGGTAATCAGTAACAGGAATTACAAAATAATCATCAGATCTTTGTATATCCATTGAAAAAAGATCCTTGATTATTTTAATTGCCAGTTCCTTTTTTGCTTTGTTGTTTATATCTGAGAGATCCTTTTCAAGAAACTTTTCAGCACGCCTTGCTTCTGCTAGTGAAAATCGCTTGATTAGTGTGTTCATCGCACTTTGTTTTAAAAGTATGACTGCGACAAGAAATGAAAATACTTCAATATCCAAATTTTTTACATTGAAATCAGAGTTGAAGATCTTGCCATTTGCCGCAGTTTCAATTCGTTGAAAAGCAAGTTCAACTATGGGTCTGAGATCCTCGTCTCTTCCAAACTGTTCAAGAGTAAAGCCTTTTTCTTTGAGATAATTTCCCGCCTCTGTCAAAAACGGGTATTTTGCAATTTCTTCTGTTCCTAGTTTTAGCACAGATACTATGATTTGGTTTGACATTAAAAATTTGGGTTTTCTTTTGGAACTGGTTTAAATTATGTGAGAATGATCGCTATGTATGCGTGTAGGTGCCCACGTGTCTATTTCTGGTTCATTAGATGCCGCAATAGATAATGCGCTTGAGCGGGAATGTTCTGCATTCCAGATATTCACTCGTAGCCCAAGAAGCTGGACTGCAAAAGAAATTTCCGAAAAAGACGCCAAGGCTTTTAGAGAAAAAATGGCAGGCAGTAAGATAGATAGATTCGCAACCGTAGCACATATGCCATATTTGCCAAATCTGGCATCACCTAATGCAGCTGCATACACAAAATCAGTCAACACGCTTGTAAAGGAGGTAGAAAGATGCGGTAAGATTGGTATTCCATATTTGGTAGCTCATCTCGGGAGCCACATGGGAACCGGAGAGGAAAAGGGAATAAAACAACTGGTTAATGCTTTTTCCAAGGCAGCCGAGATCAAAAATGACGTTATCATTTTACTAGAAAACACAGCTGGGCAGAAAAACTCTGTCGGCTCTGACTTTAAACAGTTGGCAGAGATCTTTTCAAAACTAAAGCCAAAGGACAGATTTGGTGTTTGTTTTGATACGTGTCATGCATTTGCATACGGTTATGATTTAAGAACTGAAAATGCAGTTGAAGAGACATTTAAGAAATTTGATGATGAAGTAGGCCTTGAGAACCTCAAAATTTTACACCTAAATGATTCAAAAGGAGAATTAGGATGCAATCTCGATAGACATGAGCATGTTGGCCTTGGCAAGATAGGTGAAAAAGGAATGGCCGCAGTTATCAGGCTTGCCAACAAAAAGAAAATTCCAATAATTTTAGAGACTCCAATTGATGATATACGAGACGACTTTGCAAATATAAAGAAGGTAAAAGATCTTGCATAGTTTGAAATTTATTTTCGGTACATGATGAGAATTTTATGAATTATGATAACATAATGCAGTTGGCACTTGAGCGCGGTTTTTACTTTCCAAGCTGCGAGATTTATGCAGATGCACAAGCTGGGTTTTGGGAATACGGACCTGCCGGCGTCAGTATGAAGACCAAATTTTTGGAATTATGGAGGCGAGAGCTTGTAAGACGTGACGGAATGCTGGAAATTGACGGCTCTCAAATAATGTCACAGTCAGTATTTGAGGCATCTGGACACTTGGCAAGCTTTGCAGATCCAATAGTTCGATGCAAGAACTGTAGTTCTACATTTAGAGCAGATAGAATGATCTTTGAGATATCCAAAATAGAAATACCCGAAAGTGCCGATCTTGCAGATTTTGACAATGTGATTTCCGAGAAAAATATTCGATGTTCAAAGTGCAAGGGAGAATTTGACAAGGCTAGAAAATTCAATATGATGTTCAAGGTGGAAATTGGACCAGAGGGAGAGCCAGCATATCTCAGACCTGAGACATGTCAATCCATCTTTGTTGACTTTCCAAGACTATTCAAGACCATGCGTGGCAAGCTCCCCCTTGGAATTGCACAAATTGGAAAAAGCTTTAGAAATGAGATTTCCCCAAGGCAGAGCCTTCTAAGACTGCGGGAATTTTATCAGGCAGAAATCGAGGTTTTTTGCAATCCAAACAAACTGAACGATTTGGAAAGATTTTCTGAGATTCAGGACACTATAATTCGAATCCAAGTAGATGACGAGGTAAAACCGATGAGCTGCAAACATGCAGTCGAATCTGGGATAATCCCAAACAAGTTTGTTGCATATTATTTGGGAATGCTGACAGAATTTTACGAAAAAACAGGAGTAGATATCACAAAGAGCCGCTTTAGAAGGTTAGGGGAAAAGGAAAAGGCGTTTTACGCTACAGTTGCTTTTGATTTTGAAGTTCAAACCACAATAGGCTGGCTTGAATTGGTCGCATGTAACTATAGATCGGACTATGATCTTACTAGTCATGCAAACAAGAGCAAGGAGAAATTTGAGGTGCTCGATGACGAACAAAAAGTTCTACCACATGTATTTGAGATTTCAATGGGGATAGATAGGAGTCTTTACACCATTTTAGAGCATTGTTTGCGAGAGGAAAAGGAAAACGACAGAATTGTTCTTTCCGTTAAACCGTACTTGGCTCCAGTTCATGTTGGAGTTTTGTCCTTGGTTAAAAAAGATGGACTCAAGGAAAAAACAGACGAAATTCATCTAAAATTAAAAAGAAAATATGATGCGTTTTTGGATCATTCTGGCGCCATAGGAAGAAGATATAGGAGACTA
>DATBQZ010000262.1:0-2657 GCA_036560565.1 Candidatus Nitrosotenuis sp. | reverse complement strand
TGCAAATCTTGCAACTGCTTTAGGACTGAGGTCAAATTTTTCTAGACATGTATTCAGACCTTCCAATATCTTTTCTTTTGTGGTATCTACATGCAATCCAACTCCAACGACCAATGTTTTTGGCCTGTAAACCACCGCATTTTTTAAAATCTCACCAGTAATTTTTTTGTCTGTTATTATTAAAAAGCCTCTAGAATTTGATTTCTCCAGTTTCTCAAATGTATCATGGACAGTTACATTTTTTGGCAGGTCTCCTTCCCACCAATTTTGTTCACCGGCATCTTGGTAAACTCCAATTTTCTCCTCATTTACCATAAACGCGCTTATTTTTGTCACAGTAGAATCATCGTCAATACTCCATCCAAACTTTCTGCCTACTAAATCAACTGGAATTGTTTTGTTTACATCTGCAGCTGTAGTGATGACTGCAGTTGATCCAAGTTTTTTTGCAAGCTCATTTGCAAGCTCATTTGCCCCTCCCAAGTGCCCAGATAGTGTGCTTATGACAAAGTTTGCCTTGTCATCTATTACAATTACGGCTGGGTCTGTTTTTTTATCTCCGAGATGGGGAGCAATTAGTCTAATTACTGCACCCAATGAAAATATGCAAATTATTGCATCGTTATTTTTGTAAAGTTCTGCAATCTTGGCAGTCGTAGAGTCATCATACCAATTTGCATTTGTGGTGTCAGTAAATTTTGATGGCGCAAATATTTCCCACGTGGGAAAAATCTCTTTTATTGCAGATGCAATCTTGATTCCATTTTTTGTAATTGCAAGAATTGCCGTTTTTTCCATAAATGACCACTTTTCTTGCTCAATAAAATTTCTTAGGATGAATTATACCTTCCAAGTATCTTGCCATCAAAATCAAAAAGAATCACGTCCAATTCCACTTTATCTTCAGAATGCAAGCGCATCTGTTTATACACCTCAGCACAAACTGCTGTAAAAAACCCCTCAACATTGTTTTCGATAACTATCTCTTGTACATGTCTTGCAGTGTTTGCTTTTCTTATCTGCTCCAATATGGTCTGATTTGTAGTCAAAGTGCCGGCTATTTTAGCAAGAAACTCCATGTCTACTTTGGATCCTTTAACGTGGGTTTGTTTGACACCTGCTGCCATTTTTGCTAGCTTGCCAATAAAACCGGCAACATGCGCCTTTTGTATTCCTTTTTTCGCACATTGCTGAATTGTATAGCCTGAAAAATCACCCATCTGGACAAAGCAATGATCAGGCAAGTCAAACTCTTTTCTAGAAAACTCTTCACTACGCCCGCCTGTAGTCAACACAACCGTGTCGTTTTTCATTGCAGTTGTAACATCGAGACTTTGTCTAATTGAGGCAGCAAACGATGCTGTGGAATAAGGAATTACTATTCCAGTTGTCCCAAGAATCGATATTCCGCCTAAAATACCAAGCCTTGGATTGTCAGTTTTTGTTGCAATTTCCTTTCCCTTGGGAACAGAAATAATTACACTGATTCCATTTTTTATAAGAACATTTTTTCCAGAGAGGGTCAAATTTTCAATTATCATTTTTTTAGGTGTTGGGTTAATTGCAGCACTGTCTATTTCCAAACCAAGACCAGGCTTTGTTACCCTGCCTACTCCCTCACCACCGTCTATCTCAATTTGCCCTATTTTGTTTGTAAGACTCAGATCAACAATAATTTCAGCACCGTGTGTTACATCCGGATCGTCACCCCCATCTTTTATCACCGAGCATCTAGCAGAGGCAGAGGCATACTGACAACTTGATACTTTGATCGTAATTTTTTTTTCTTTTGGTAACAAAACTTCGACTGACTCAATTTTTTTTTGATTTATTATTGCAAGTAATGCTGATTTTGCAGCTGCCGTAGCAGATGTACCTGTTGTAAAACCCGTTCGTAGCTTATCTCTCGGTTTTTCTACATAATTCACAAACTGATATGTTATTTTTATGTAATAACTCTTCTTAGATTACTTTAAAATTTCTGAAAGAATTATCCACAATGCCATTGCCACAAGACCGCCATAAAGTAGAATGTGTGTCATTTTATGGGAAACCGGCTTTTCCATATTGTGAGTTTTTGGTTCATTAAAATTTGCGCCAAAATTGCGAGTAAATTCCTCAAAATTAGCCTGACGATTAAACCTAAAGTCATCACTTGTTTTCTTGTCGTAATAATTCCAAAAATCTGCATGCGCGGTAGCCGCGTCCTTGTGTGACGCATTGCTTCTTTTTTGTTCTCGTTTTAGAAACTGGTACGCCTCGGTAATCTCTTTGAATTTTTTATCAGATTCTTTTTCCTTGTTCCTGTCTGGATGATATTTTAATGACAGTTGCCTATATGCATGCTTTATTTCCTTAAGTGAGGCACTTTCATTCAAGCCAAGAGTTTGGTAGCACTGTAATGCATCCAATGGCTGACTTTGGTAATACACATTTAAAATTATACTGGTGATGTGATATTTATGAAAGAAAAAAGATCACAAATAGCTATTACTGGAGCAAATAGGTTTGTTGGAAGAAACATCAGAAAATTTCTCAGCCGCAACAATACGTCAGTAATAAGTTAACAAGAAGCAAGTGTTTACCTCTCAAATGCGAGACAAACGTTCGCTATTCTGCTCTTGATGAAAAATCTTATTTCCAAACTAAATAACTGT
>DATBQZ010000261.1:0-3602 GCA_036560565.1 Candidatus Nitrosotenuis sp. | reverse complement strand
ATCAAAATGCCAGAAATTCCCTCTGAGGCATTTCCGTATCTTCTGAAATAGTAATCAGGCAAAGTAAACATGGACATTTTGTTGAGTTTTTTTCCATAAAACGCACCTGTCATGATGAGACAGATACCCAGTCCAATAGGTATGACAGCCCCTGCCCAGAAGCCATATTGGTAGATAAGTGCAATAGCTCCAAGCGATGAATTTCCATCAACTGATTGCGCCACAAGCATCGTTCCAACCATAAACAAAGGCAGGCTTTTTCCTGCAACGATTAATCTTCTACCGCTTTTTTGTACAAGTTTGTATGTAAGAGTTCCAATTATTAGCGACGCAGCGAGAAAAGCAATTACGGCTACACCATAACCAGTTATCTCCACCATGACTTGCGTTAAATTAAAAATTATATAAATATTAAAAAAATTAAGTATTATACGTTTTATAATTGTAAAATAATACAAAGAACGTATCTTTATAAGAAAAAACTACAATAATTACCAAAAAATTACGTATTATACGTTTTATAGGTAAAAACAATACCCATATACAATTTGTTAAGAAAAAATCAAAATAATTATTAAAAAAACTACACATCTATGAAAAACACGCGGTATCTTTTTTGTACCTATTTCTTGCAACCCAGAAGAGATGACCAGACAGAAACGCGATGTTAATGACTATTTCTAGATGTCATTATCAGAGATCACAGGCAGTTAAGAAGTGATAAATTAATGTAAAATGAAAGAGTCAAACAATTGATCTTGATTAATATGCATCAAGTAAAACGTCACAGAATTAAGATTTTATGAAAAATGTTTTCGATCAGTAATACAATATGAAGATTAATGTGTTCTAAATTTTTATCAATTAAATTTTTTGGTAGATATACTTTAATATTTTAAGAGACATTCTAATTGAATGAAGTACCCTGAGTTACTCAATGATGATGTAGCACGAGTTGGAATAGAAGAGTCCAGAAAATTAAATTTAGTTGTAGGCGGAATGATTACAGATGTAATTAAGACATCTCTTGGTCCTCGTGGAATGGAAAAAGTTTTCATCGATATTCTTGGGGAAGACACCATCACAAAACATGGCGGTGCATTTTTGAGAAAGGTTGATGTTAAACATCCAGTTGCAAAAGCTATCATCGAGGGAGTAAATACAGTTGACACTCACGTTGGCGATGGAACTATTTCTACAGCCATTTTAATTGGAATGTTACTAAGAAAGTCACAGGAATTATTGAAAATGGAAATATCTCCAACAACAATTATCAGAGGGTATGAGAAAAGTTTAGAGTTTTCATTAGACATATTAGATGAAATTAAGAAGAAAGAAAGCATTACCAATAAAAAAATCATGCATCGTCTTGCTAGCTCGTGTTTAGCAGGAAAAGCAATGACTAGTTTGGTATCTGAGGACGTATCTATTGCCAATCTAATAGTAGACGCAGTTTGTAGTGTCGCTAATTTACAAAAAAAAGAGATAGACGTAGACGACATAAAGATTGAAGAAAAAGCAGGAAATGTGAATAATATTCAACTAGTGAGAGGGACGATAATTGATAAAACAATTGATAATTCCGCCATGCCGCGAAGCATTGAAAATGCGAGAATTCTTCTATTAAATGAGCCTCTGGAAATGATGCGCACAAAAACAGATGAACAAATTGAGATAAACTCTCCTGAGCAGATGACACTTTTTCTGAATCAAGAAACGATAGACATACGTGCCAAAGTAAAAAAAATTGTTAGCTCTGGAGCTAATGTCGTAATATCCAGAAAGGGAATCAATTCCATCGCACAGGAATATCTCGCAAAAGAAGGGATAATTTCAATGCGTAGAGTGAAAATGAATGATCTTTCGTGGCTTGAAAAATCCACAGGAGCTAAAACCTGCAAAAGTTTGGAGGACATTTCCAAGGACGAATTAGGATTTGCGAAGAAAGTGTATGAGAAAAATGTCGGAGGCGACAAAATGGTGTTCGTAGAAGGGTGTAGTAATCCCAAATCTGTAACTATCCTACTTAGATGTAATTCCAAGCGTTATCTCGATGAATTTCACAGGGATACGCTGAATGTAATTTATGTTCTACGAAATTTTATCGAGAATTCGTTCATTGTTCGTGGCGGAGGTTCTGCTGAGGCAATTATTGCAAATAAAATCAGAGAACAAAGTACAACTGTTGAGGGTAGGGAACAAATAGTAGTTGAGAAATTTGCAGACGCGATTGAGGAGATCCCAATAACTCTAGCAAGAAATGTAGGCATGGATCCAATAGACACACTAACTCAATTGAGAGCAAAATACGCAAATTGTCCCAAGGATATGCTCAAATGGTATGGCATTGATTCTGAAAAAAGAAAAGTTGCAGAGATATTTCCAGATGAGGTTATTGAGACGCTAGTAGTAAAGAAACAAATCATCAGAACCGGAGTTGCAGTAACTAACATGATACTAAATGTCAACGACATATTCATGAAAGACGAAATTGACAACACACATTGCCATATTGATGGAACTGTTCATGCACACCATGATGGTGGAAAAGCACATAACCACTTTGAACAGGAAGGGCTAGAGCAGCGACAGATGCATCATTATTACTAGGAAATTAAAAAACGACAGGAACAAAGGTTTAAGATTCAAAGCAATAAGAAACGAGCCGTGGGTACTGAGAATAACAATTTGGCAAACTATGATGATATTTTTAATTTTATAAATGAGTCCAAGCCGGATTGGGAGAGATTAACAGATGGCGATAAAGTCAAAATTAAGACTAACGAGCACACAGTAAAATTTGAGTTTCTAGAACAGCTAAAGAAAAAATATAATCTCAGAATAACCGAAGTGTCATTTTCTGACTATTACGGCATTGTATTTTCAATAGAAAAACAGTAAAGAAATTAATTTTTTATGCCACACAGCTTGACAATATTATTTTGTTGAAGCACGTCAGTTTTTATCAATGAATTGTTTTGTTTTAAAATTATTCGTAATGTACGAATATTGTGTATAAAACCTACAAGTATTATACCGTTAACAAATTTTACAAGAGTAACATATTTAGATAAAAGAGGTTTTCTTTCCAGCATGAAAGCAATTAAGAAAATTCTTGTTGCAGTTGGAAATGAATCTAGTTTAAACAGGTGTTTGAATGCGGCAATTCCAATAGCCAAGGGTCTTGATGCCTCGATTACAGGCATTTACGTTCTTGCGCCTTATCCTAGAAACTTGTATGTTGCCTTAGAACAACGTTGGAGGAAACATGAAAAAGAGAACGCTGAAAAATATTTGGAAATTGCAAAAGAAAGATGCAAGGAAAATGGAATAGAATTTGCTCAAATTATCGCAAAAGGACAACCAAGAGAAACATTACTGGAACACGAAAAAGAATTTGATCTTATTGTGCTAGGCAGAGCTGACTGGGGTTCTAAATTACTTGGTAGTGTTTCAAATGGCGTTGTGTCTAATTCAAAAAAAGATGTTCTGCTGGTAAAATAACTTATTCGTAATCACTCTAGCTAGAATCTAATGTATTTTGTTATTTTATTCTAGCAAGAAGTGCAGAATAAAGAAAAGGCAAGATGGTAGTTATTTCC
>DATBQZ010000260.1:0-23137 GCA_036560565.1 Candidatus Nitrosotenuis sp. | reverse complement strand
CAAGTTATAAAAATATTCGAAGGTACAAAATTTGAATCGACTACGGTTTGCGTATTTTAGAGACAACAAAGGACTATTTTGACTATCAGTCGGGGTCGTAGTCTTTTTTACTCATTCGATAAGAGACAGTGTTGTTTGTGATGCTAAATTCGGCATCGCACCCTAACATCGTAAATGAAGAGATATAGTATGTTTGAAAATAGATTGACCATTTCATCCCCATGTCATGCTTCATGATGAATTTAACATGGTCATCTTCTGAAATTTCAGCATAATGAAACCCCGAGGCTTTTGCCCTGCTTCTCAGAATTGATATCCATTCTTTTATGTCAAGTTTACCCCGCATGGCAAGAAGCATGTCTCTTGGCACGTGTTTGCCGCTTTCTTCGGCCACTGCCATTATGGTCGCATCATCGAGTTTTTCAAAATAAGACATCAGAATATCTTTCGGAATTGGAATCCAGTTGGTCTTAGCAGCAACAATATCCCAATCAACAGCATGCGATAGTAATTGGTTTATTGCTGAATTAAGAGTGGTGTTTTCAGATTTAGCATAAGAACGTAATTTATCAAGTGTCTGCTTGCTAATCCTAGCAGTGACGGTTTCAGTTTTTTCAGATTTGTAGTCATTTGTCATATAGAGTTCAATTAATTAACAAATTGATAGTTAATAGTTTTTTAAAATTATTTAAACAAAATTGAAATCGGGTACAAATAATTACAATTGAATACAATACACATGGAATTAATCATTAATTTGAACACATTTAACAACTATTACTAGGCTAGTTTTACCAGATTGCGACATACAGTACAATTATTGTCACATTATGAGCACAATGGAGATCATCACAATGAAAGTTAGAGTCACAGCATGTGAGTCGTGTAATGGACAGACTGGAATCTATGCAACTTGCTCAAAATGTATGCAGACAATTGAGCGAATGTGCATAAGATGCTTGACTGTGAAAAAATCAGCATGTTCGTGTTTTGATATACGCAATACGCTTGACTTTATCACGTAATATGACGATGAAAAACATAGAAAAATCAGACTTTTGGAACAACCGAATCTAAATGTCCGAATCAAATTCAACCACATTTGTATTGATAAGCTGCCTAGATGGCGAAACAGACAAAACTATTGAACATTTACAAAAAATTAATTCAGTTAAAGAAATCAATTCCACTGATGGGTTGTATGACATTATCATTAAAGTTGAATCAAAAACAGATGAAGAGTTCAAGCACGTGTTTAATCATAAAATTCGATCACTCGATTCAATAAAATATACAATGACATTAGAGGCAATAGACAGTTCCACCTACTAAATTACAACTGTTCTGTACTCGCATCAGTAAAGACGAGATTAATGATTACAAATGAACACAATTAATTATAATTGAGCCAGAATTAGTTACAAATTTCTTAACACTTAACAATGATGTTGAGATAAAATAATATGCAAAAATTTGATGATTTGTGGGACGAATCAGATCCTCCAAAGTACAAATCATATGGAATTAATAATTTTAGAGAAATTCCACAAATACAAGATATTTCTGTCGAAAACCAGCATGAGATGGAAGTAGTTGCCAATGTTTTACCTTTCAAAGTTAATAATTATGTTGTAGAAAACCTCATCAACTGGCAAGATGCTCCTAATGATCCAATATTTGTTCTAACGTTTCCTCAAAAGGAGATGCTACGTCCGCAGCACTTTAAGGAAATGTCTGCGGCCATAGAAAAAGGAGACAAAAAAATAACGCAGGCGACTGCAAATAAGATTAGACTGCAACTAAATCCTCACCCAGCAGGGCAGATTGAATACAACGTTCCACAGCTCAAAGATGGAACAAAATTGTATGGAATGCAACACAAGTACAAGGAGACAGTATTATTCTTTCCAAGCCAGGGGCAGACATGTCACGCATACTGCACATTCTGTTTTAGATGGCCACAATTTGTGGGGATGAATGAATTAAAATTTGCAATGCACGAATCAGAACTATTAGTTCAGTATCTAAAAGAAAAACCTAGTGTAACAGACGTATTGTTTACCGGCGGAGACCCAATGATAATGAAGACAAAACTATTCTCAGAATATGTGAATTCTTTGTTAGATGCAAATATCCCAAATCTAAAAACAATCAGAATCGGTACAAAGGCGCTAGGATATTGGCCATATCGATTTCTCAACGATGATGACTCTAATGAAATGTTACAACTGTTTGAAAAAATTACTAAAAGGGGTATTCATCTTGCATTTATGGCACACTTTAATCATCCAAAAGAATTATCTATAAAATCAGTAGAGATCGCCATCAGACTAATCAGGAGGACTGGTGCACAGATACGCACCCAGTCACCGATTCTTGCACACATAAACGACGATCCAAGAACGTGGGCAGATATGTGGAAAAAACAAGTTAATTTGGGCTGCATTCCGTATTACATGTTTGTTGCAAGAGACACTGGAGCACAGCATTTCTTCGGAGTCCCACTGGTAAGAGCTCAGGAGATCTTTCGGGATGCATATCAACGAGTAAGCGGATTGTGCAGGACAGTCAGAGGTCCAAGTATGTCTGCAACCCCAGGAAAAATTCAGATTCTGGGAGTTGTCGATATTGGGAAAAAGAAAGCCATCGCAATGAGATTTTTACAGGGGAGAGATCCCACATGGGTACAAAAGCCATTTTTGGCAAAATACGATGAAAAGGCAATATGGATTGATGAATTAAAGCCATTTACTGGCAACAAATTCTTTTTTGAGGAAGGATTCAACAAATCTTCATTGCCAAAAAAATTAGAAAATAAAGGACATCTTATCAACAATATCATTCATAAATTTGGTAAAAATGGTAAAATATCAAAAACAAATAAACTGTTAATGGACGAAGTTAAAGGCATTATCGCGTTAAAACAAAAAAAAGAATTTGAAGATAGGCATGGATTAAACATACACCAAATAGGTAAGAAGATCTATTCATAAGACAGACAAATGGCAGCAGGGACAGACACAGTTAGAAAGTCAAGTGAAATTTCAAATTTTAAATTTGGAAAATATGTTATAAAAAATGGCACCACTCTAAGCGTATCAAAAAACAAAATACAGTTTACCAAAATAGACAAAGATAAATTTTCTTACATCAGAAATGACCCAGAAAATAAATCTACAAGAAAAATAATTCATCATAAAACAACAGATCTTGAAATTGAACTAGTGCCAATTCTGCCAATTCAACTACCATCATACAAGACGGATTTTGTTTTCCTTAGATTTGCAGAACCCATTTTCATCAGCAGCAAGTCCACTACAGAGATAACGATTCCGTTTCCGATAGAGATAGGAGTGTTTCTGATTACTGACGGGCATGCAGATATGTTTGATTGTTTTTCATGTGAGCCCAGTTACTCTAGATTTGGTTTGTATGGAACACCAGAAGAAGGAAAGTTATGCAAGTATACAAAAATTCCGCTGTTTTTTGACAAAAATACACTGTCTTCTTTGGCACATGCAAGTCTAAAGATCATAGTCGAAAACGAGCTGGAAGAATCAGCACACATTGGAAAAATCATTGTTCCTGCATCAGATCATGATCTTTACTATAATGACGAAAACGTAATGATGGATGATCTTAAGATCGTAATAAAAAACCGAGGCGGTCTGAGAATAATTGAAGTTGTGCAAAAACAGATGACAAAGCCAGAGAATTGGTCGCTATCTAGAAACATCAAAAAAACAGACTACAAGTTTGCTATGGAATGGGGATTTAACTAATGGCTTTTGAATTTTTTGGAAATGCGACATCGGTCAATGTGATGGGAAAAGAGGTGTTTATCGACTCACTGATAATTGGAATTCTAATTATGGTGGTAGGTGTCATATTTGCTCGAATAATTAGCACCATATTCAAAAGATACGTTTCGGCAAATCTTCCAGAAAATACTTCAAAAAACTTTCACAAAATAATCTATTACGGAATCATAGTGATTACCGTCTTGACTGTAATTACAAGCCAAGGAATAGACCTGAGCGGATTAATGGTTGCAGGTGGGATATTTGGAATAATAATCGGATTTGCAACCCAGTCAGTTGTATCAAACCTTATCTCAGGTATTTTCCTAATGTTTGACAGACCTGCCAAAATAGGAGATTTAATCGAAATTACCAACAGCAAGGTTTATGGAAAACTGATAGAGATCACCATATTTTCCACAAGAATCAAACTTTTTGACGGCTCAATTGTTCGCGTCCCTAATGAAAAAATATTCACATCGGAGATACGAAATGTTTCAGGAAGTGAGGTAAGAAGGATTGACGCCACTTTGGGCGTTGCATATGGTGAAGATATAGATCACGTAATTGAGATAATTAAAAAATCTCTAGAAAACCAGCCATACGTATTGCGTGAACCGGAGCCAGTAATTGAGACTGAGAGTCTTGGAGAGTCAAGTGTAAATCTAAAGGTGCTAGCTTGGATTCCACGTGACACCTGGGATAATATTGGACCAATACTGCTCAAGGTAATTAAAAAATCACTTGATGAGGAGGGAATTGAAATTCCATTCCCACAAAGAATGATACACTATGCTGAAAATGAGAAAACCTAGACAAGATCCTAGGCTAAGGATTGTTGCCCGATGTGAAGATTTAGATCACATCTAGAGTGGATTGGATCGTCTGCATAGTGAGGACATTGTGAGCAAATGAACTGGATCGGCTGGGTGCACACTTGACAGTACTTTTTTACCTCCAAGGCGTTTCCACAGTTTCTACAGCTATCTATTCTCAAGAATTACTCTTGGCAGGATCTAAGTATTTGATCTTTTGCATATAGAAACTATAGTGAAAGTGGTGATACGTAACAGTCTAGCCAGTGATTGATCGTATCTTGTCGTGGATTTGCGCCAAAATCAATTCCGCCTTTTCTTTGTTTTCAAATGACTCTACTTTGTTGTCCATTATTGCATCGATTTCGTAGCTCTTATCCACAAGAACTCGTGCGACATGTTCATCCAGTGTTCCATTGCCCATCAGATAATATGCAAAGACTGTGCTCTTTTGCCCGATTCGGTGCAATCTGTCTTCTGCTTGCAGATGTATTGCAGGACTCCAGTCAAGCTCGGCAAATATCACATATTTTGCACGAGTCAGATTAATTCCAACGTTTCCTGCACGCAATCCGGCAATCATTAATTTGGTCTCGCCGTTCTGGAACGAGTCAATGCTGTTCTGTCTATCCTTGTCGGACTGTCCTCCAATGATGGATGCAGGTTTGAATTCTGCAAGGGCTTGGTGGAGTAGCGAGTGGATTGCCTTGTGATGGCAAAAGACGACTACGCTTTCCTCGATTTCCATTATGTTTTTAACAAAATTAATCACGTGCGGCAGCTTGGCAACGCCTGCCACTTGTCGTTCGCTTTGGATGGCTCGCTGATATGCAGTCGATGCGTCAAACGCATTCTGTGCCGCCTTTCTGTCATCTTCAAGCTTTTTCCAGATTTTTTCAAGCTCCTTGTTGTAATAGTTAATGTCTGCATCGATTATCTCCTTGTGCCTGATTTTTTCCTTGAGCTCTTGCAATACGTCTGTTTTCTTTCTTCTTAGCATGACGTGTTTTTGCAGCATGTTTCGGAGCGACTCTCGCTTGTTTTCCAGCACGATTGCCTTTCCTTTTTCATTTATGTAGCAAAAGTATTCGCAAAATTCCTTAAAGCTTCCAAGCAGTCCTGGGCGGAGGATGTCAACTATTGGCCAAATCTCAGATCCCCGGTTGTATATCGGCGTGCCAGAAAGACCGATTCTGTACTTTATGGATTCCAGTGCAGACAGTTTCTTTATCGCATGATATTTTTGCGTTGTTTTTGAACGAAGGTTTTGCACCTCATCGCATACGATTGTTTTCAGGTTTAGCTTGGCAAGATCCTTGTATCTTTTGAACAATAATTCGTAGTTGATTATGTAAAAATCATATTTTCCCAGGTCTTCTGATTTTCCAACTCGGATAATCGTTGAAGTTGGCGGCTTGTCATCAATCAGTCTGCCGTTTCGGCTTTTTAGTTTCAAAAACTTTTCAATTTCTCTCTGCCAGTTGTTCAGTGTTACAAGCGGGGCCACAATTAGTGCTGGATATGTGCCCTGCTCAGTTCCGATATAGGATAGTGTTTCGACAGTATTGTGAGAGATGATACCGTTTGTGACATAGTTATGAGTTTCAGGCACAGACAAATCATAAACATAACCGGTAAACTTTCGCTGTTCAATTGTTTTGATTGGACACCAATGAATTGATTCGAGATTATTTGTGACAAAATATGCCAAACCGTTACGCGTTTTGCTGGTCGAGATTACAGATTGAATGTTAGTTTTTTCTGCATCATCGAGATCATTTTTGCCAACATGTGGAGTAGTTGCAGGAACTGCAACTTTGTCTTTTACGTTTAACTCACTTGCAGTTTTCCACCCATCAGGTGTAAGAAATCTGTGACGCCCAGTACATTCCACATCAGAGCCATCCCAGAGAGCAACTTTGATTAGATTCTCATTTATTTTCTGCCTAAATACTCGGTCTACTTGTTTGCCAGATATTTTTTCACCGTCAAAGCTAGATACCGTAATAGGTGTTGCAAGTCTACCCCAAGACTCATCGCCATTTTGTTCAATTAATGATGAGTGTTCCCATAAATCTTGGATTTGTATTTGACCATCAATTGTTTCAATCATTGATGTTCCGACCAGGCATTTTCCAAGACCCATTTCGTCGGCAAGTAGTGCGTTCCCAGAGGATTTTATCAGAAAGTCAAGTCCTTCTCTCTGAAAGTTCAGCAGGTTTCCCTTGAATTGCTTTCCAGGATTTGCCAGCTGCAGTTTCTCGATTCTCTTTGGCTTTTTTGGCGCAGGCTTTGTAGTGACTGGGAGCTTTTTTTGCCAGATTGCCTTTGAGAGGATTTCAAGTGGGTATCTATCCATTATCCATTTTATCTGCAGTACGTTTTTCGGATCGTCTGGAACTATTGCCTCAAACTCGCCATCGCCATACCAAGCTTGCGGGATTATTCTTGACACCATTGCAACTGCGCGTTCCCCAGTTACCTTCCAGCTCCATGTGCCGGAAAACTTGTCCAAAACATATTCTAATGTACCAAAACTAGTCATGGTCGTCAATGATCTTCGTTGAATTGTTTTTTCGGTTTATGAATCTTGAGGTTAGCAGAGATCAGACCACGTGTTTATCATTTAGGTTAAGAATTATAGAAAAATACGGCTTTTGAGTCGTTTTTTGAACCAAATAAACACCAGACTGCTGTTTTTTCTAACTATTTGCCAGCCTGAACTAAAAACAACCGCTTATTTCCCGTGCCCGTGCATCTCAGAATCTACATGGCAGTCGCAGCTGCACAGCTCAGTTTTGTGGTCATTTTGACAGTCAATGCACTCATAGTGCCTATGCTTTTCACAGTTACCGCAGATCATGTGTATAACGGATCATACATGTTTGTCATATTTTAGGACTACTTTCAAAGGTCGATTTCGCTCTTGGCCAAAATAGACATTGTCAGATCATGATATAGCATAGGATCGATTTCTTTTGCAAAGTTTTTGTCTATATTGATAAGATAAACAGAGTTTAGCTTTGCATTTACTATGTCATCATATGCTATTGGCGGATTTTTGTAAAACCTGTCACAGAGCGACTTTACTTTTTTTATTTCCGGTTCTGGTCTCAAAGCAGAAGGGCTTAGGAAGATCTTGTTTATTGGAAGCATACCTATTACTGGGGTGGCAAGCGAAAACTTGGCGCAATACTTGCTGTAGCGAGCAACCTTGCTTACAATTCTAGATGTATAGTAATCAATCGTATCTAGTGCATGTTCCGGTGGAGTAAAGCCGGTTTCTATCTCGATTATTGATATCTTATCATCTTTTTTTGCGTAAACGTCACACACGAGAGAATCAGTCAGCTGCTTTTCCACATCCACCACATAACCATTGGATATTAGATTTGCCGCGCAAATCAGCTCAAGTACAGAGTGATTGATTTTTACCAAGTTTTGCTGGTAAAGATCAATTAGCCTTTGACGAACATAGTTTAGTCTTGGCACGTCGTCCTTTTGCAGACTGGTTGCAAGTCGGTCAGTTATCACATAAACGTCGTCTTTGAATTTCTCAACATCCAAAAAGGTTCATCATTACATCAGATTGGATGGTTTATCAACATGCTTGTGATTGGATTGATAAAATTAGAATCAGTTAGACCAGTGATTATACTGGTTCTCTTGAGCTCTTTACTTTGGCAAACGCAGTTGGGTCGCCGTTAATTGGGTCTACTGTAATCTTGACAGTATCCTTTGCGCTGCGGCCCATTCCATCACTGACAGTTAGCTCAAACGTCAATGTCTTTGTTTCACCATTGTCTACATCTGGTGTCTCAAATGATGGCTTTGCCAGAGTGGACGATGACAGTACCACGGTTTCACCAGATAGTTGGCTCCAACTGTATGAAAGGTTGTGCTTTAGTGGGTCCTTTCCAGAACCAAATAGAGTAACAACAACGTGTTCATTTACAACTTGATCTTTGCCAGCATATGCAGTTATTACCTTTGTTGCAAGGCCCTTTACAACAACATCAACAGTATCAGGTGCACTGTCGATAGTTCCATCGTTAGCGATTAATTGGAATGTCAGTGTCGCATCAAGTTCAGTCTTTGGTGCTACAAACGTTACATCTAGATCAGTTACCGAAGACAAGGTTACTGTTGGTCCGCCGATTTGGCTCCACAGGTATGTCAAGTCTTCTCCGTCTTCGTCTGTTGCAGAGCCAGCAAGCATTACAGTTGCATCGACATCTACAGTCTGATCAATGCCTGCATCAACTACTGGTGCTGCGTTAACTGGAAGTACGAATACTTTGGTTGTGTCCTTGGATAGACGGCCGTTCTCGTCAGCCGCTCTTAGTTCGAATACAAGCACCTTGACTTTGCCGTTGGCAACTATTGGTGCCATGAATGTTGGCTTTGGCTCATCGGTAGACGATAATTCCACTGCTTCGCCACCAACTTGTTTCCAAGTATAAGTTATATCTTCACTATCTGGGTCTTCTGCAGAACCAGAAAGCGTAACACCGGTTTGTTCATCTACAGTTTGGTCAAGTCCTGCGTCTGCTGATGGTCTTGCATTATCAGAGGTCACAGTTACAGTAATAGTGTCAGTTCCCTCTCCGCCATATGGGTCAGTTGCTGTTAATTCAAATTCCAAAGTTGTAGAGTCGCCACCAAATACTTCTGGTGCTGTGAACTTTAATTCAGAGCGGTTTGGATATAGAACGTTTACATCGTCACCGTCAATTTGTCTCCAAGTATACTTTAGCGCATCCCCGTCTGGGTCTGAGCCAGAACCGGCAAGTATTACGAGTCTGTTTGACAGAGTATTCTTGTCAGGACCTGCATCTGCTACAGGATTATCGTTAACTGGTCTAACTCTAATTATTACAACATCAGTGGATGACCCGCCGCCATCTCCGACTGCGCAAGTCAATCTAAATGCAGTTGGAACTATTTGTCCATTTGCAATTTCAGGTGCTGTAAACACTGGGTCTGCACTAGTTGCAGAAGACAGGTCTACAAATGGTCCAAGTGTTTGTACCCACTTGTAGGAAAATTCTCTATCTAGTTTATCATTACAAGAGCCATCCAGTTGCACGTTTGTTCCTTCATCAACTGTTTGGTCATCACCTGCATCAGCAGTAATTAGTGTAGTCTTTGCAGCGTTTACTTTGATTACAACGCTATCACGTGCCAATCCACCATAACCATCAGTTACAGTCAATTGGAATCTCAATACGCCAGAACTTCTAGACATGGCAGTAGTATCAAATGAAGCGTTTTGGTCATTAACATCAGATAGTTCCACTATTGGTCCGTCAATTTGTGACCAGTGATAGTATAATGCGTCACCATCTGGGTCTGAGCCGTCACCCTGAAGCGTTACTTGGTCATTTTTGTTTACGGTTTGATCACTACCGGCATCAGCAGTTGGTGGTTGATTTCTTGACATGACTGTGATTTTTAGGGTGTCTTTGTCAGTTGCGCCATAAGGATCAGTAACTGTTAATTCAAAAGTCAAAATTTTCACTAGGCCGTTTTCAACATCGGGGGCAGTAAAGGTTGGTTCTGCAACGGTTGTTGAGGACAGTACGACTTGTTCGCCGCCCACTTGCTTCCATTGGACTGTTAGGAAGTCATCGTCAGGATCGATTCCAGTTCCAGACAAGGTTACAAAGTCGCCTGCTTTTACGATGTTTTGAGGTTGGGTTGCTGCGCTAGCAATTTGAGTCAAAGCTGGTGAACCGACCATGCTGACAACCAGCAGTGTCATCAAAACTGTGTAAAATTTTAATTGCAACATTTTTATCGTAAAAATTACACTGATTAAAAGCTTTCGTTCAATTGTGTACAATTTTGGGATCAACATTTTGTTTTATCGATCTTTTTTGCATTTTGAGATCAAAGGGCACACTTGGGATCGTTTTTGAAAATAGGGTACTTTTTGAAAATATAGTGAAACTAAAGAAACCAGAACGGTCACCATATAATTGGAACGACTAAAAAATAACTGATTTACAACTGTTTTGATTTTGATATGCGAATTTAACAAATACTGATTCAACCCACAACATTGAGACAAATAGCATTCATTGGAATTGTGTTTTTTATCGCATTTTGTACGTGTGCCACACATGCGTCTGCTGCCCCGTTTGATTTTCTTGTAAACGCCAAACTAGAACAACATCAAATCGAATTAGGTCAAAAGCCAGTTGTTTTCGGCACAGTCACAGACAATGTGCTAAGACCAGTCTCAGGCATAGAGGTAAAAATTACATTTGGTGCAAATTCCGCCACCACCGTAACTGATTCAAACGGAGAGTTCAGGCAAGAATTTTCTGAACAAATGGAACCTGGAATTTTCACGGTGAATGTTTTTGCAAAGCAGGACGGAAAGAAAGGGTTTGGGGACGCCACACTAAGGATATCAAAACAGATGACAACGTTTAGCGACATGTATTATAATTCAAAACTATCTGACTTGACTGATCAGAAAAAGTCCGACCCGTACGAGTCTCTGAAGATTAAAAACTATGAGAGATTCCTAAAGGAGAAAAATAAGATGCTCCAAAAGCAGATAGACATAGAGGCAAAGAAGGTATCGTTGCAAGAAAAAAAAGACATCGCAAGCCAGAGATTAAACCAGACGATAACTGAACTAAAGCCAGGCCCCGGAAGTCTTTCAGGCGACAAGTATGACAGGTATTTCTCAGAACTAAACCCAAGCATAAGAGACGACGTCGCAAATCAAATGAACTATACTAGAAAAATAATCACAGATGCCAAACTTGCCATGAAGCAAGTTTTGGATAGCGGCGGCACGCCAGACGAGGCCAGAAAGGCATACTTGGAGAAACTTTCTACTAAAAGAGACAGTATGGAAAAAATCGCGGATCTAAACGGTACTGAGAATCATTCCAAGCCAAAGAAGCACGATGAGAAATCAAGCAGCAAGGTAAAAGGACTCACAGCCAAGAAACTATACAAGTAGAAATTTTGCCAAAGTCAACCGGGAATACAATGTTCCAAATTGGAACTGCCAAATCCGATCAAATTCCGAGAAGGATATAATCGAAGGTAAAGAAACTGGCGCATGAGGATAACAAGTGTCTATTTGGGCAGGGGAATCATCAAGAACCTTTCTTCAATACTAGTTGATGACGAGGGAGTTTCACTTGAGAGCATTTGGCAAACAATTGAGGACTTTGGAATAAACAGGGAGGACCTGAAGAAGCTCAGTCCCACATACAAGGATCTCTACGAGATATACTCGGCAATCAGGGCGTATCGAGTGAGTGTCAAATATCTAAAGGAACTCAAGAACAAGTTCTGATCACAGGTTTGATTCAGGAGAACCATGAATGAATTTCAGTGATCTTAAGGAAAAATGCATCCTAGTTGGAGTTTCTGCAGGAATCTTTCTCCCATTCAGACTACTTGCAAGCCAGTACTTTGCAGAACACTGGCTAGGAAACCTCGGATTTGCCACGACAGTATCAATACTGATGCTATACCTGATTAAGAAAAACAGGCTCGGCAGGCTGGGCGAGATTTTGAAGAATCAGATCAGAAAGACAATATGGGGAAAATCATCGCGTTTGATCATTTTTTTGCTGTTAGGATTTATGGTTTATTTCGGCACGGTCATCGTACTTGTAAACCAGGGAAACACGGCATACCATGAGGACAAAGAGGCATTATTCCAAAACATATTCAATAAGGAATCAGACCGAGTGTCCCAAATCAGGCTTAATGGGCCAGGCACGAATGATAGCGAATTTGTCGGGGTTTCCCAAATTAGGTACATCGTGTATGTTTTTTCGTTATCATTTGCAATACTAAATGACCTAACGGGAGACTGGCTTGCAAGCATACATTTGATTTTGTTCATGGAGCAAGTAGAGATGGTTGGCCTTTTTTGGCTTTATAGGAAAATGTTCAGACCCATCAATGTCGCGTGACTTTCTTAATTTATCCTAGTTTGTCTGTTTTGAACAGACAAATTCAAAATACCACACATGATGATTTTGACTTTGAGTCCACTTGTTCAAAGACAGTACGTTAGTTGGTTTTTTTGTCGTAGGGCTGTTAATTTTTTCCTATCAACAAGTAGCCTTTGGACAAATGGGCAAAAACTTGGAAGTAAAAATCCTAAGTGGCTCAGCAGACAATGAGGTGCCAAATGCGTTTTATCCAGACATTCTTCCAATGGATCCAGGAGACACCATAACGTGGGTAAATGAAGACTCGGCCGCGCACAGTATCGCAAGCGGGGTTCCAAAAGCTCCCGAGTACTCTGGATTGTTTTTCAAAACAGGAACCATTGACGCACAAAAGTCAGGGTCTGTGGAAATAACAGACCTAAAGGATCATTTTGCATTTTATTATTTCTGTGAGATTCACCCGTGGATGACTGGAAAAATAGTCATATCCACTGCCCCAGAATCACAGCCAGATACAGCGCTCCCAATTGTCATAGGCCACACAGCATACAACAAAGGACAAGATGTTTCAGTCACAGGTAAGGTTGCAGACGACTATGCAAAAATAAGATACCAGCTCTTAGTGTATGATCAGTCAGAACTAGTCAATGCCATAGAAGGGCACTTTAATGACGATGCGACACTTGACGAAACAATACACACTGACAAATTAGACGGCGCAAAATACACGCTCAAGCTAGTTTACGGCCTTCCAACACAGATAGCCAGCACGAGCTTTAATTTGAAAGACACACCAGAGCATAAAATTCCAGGCTGGATAAAGGCAGAAGCAAAACTGTGGTCAAGTGATACCATTTCTGATGGGGAGTTCATCGAGGTAATACAATACCTCTCAAAAGAAAACATAATCAATTCTCAAATGCCGACTGGCCAATCAGAAATCATCCCAAGATGGATTAAGACAAATGCGTCTTGGTGGTCAGACGGCTTGATTTCAGATACAGAATTTGCCAATGCCTTGGAGTATTTGGTAAATACCGGAATCATACAGATTTAGTTAAAGGTCATTTTCTGGATTCGGAGTATATCTTAACTGCCTCCAAGTGCGAACAGTTGGCCTTGAGTCCTTTGCCGTGGTGAAATTTGTAGAAATTTTTGAACCCAAGACAGTCACACGAGTCAGATGTCACCATGTATGACTTGCTTGGATCAGATGAGGACCTTACTTGATACAGATCATTTTCTATATGCATCACGTTACCTTCCTCAACTAGCTTCTTTGCTTTTTTTATCGTACCTGCACTCAATCACACGTGGTATGGTACTACCTATTAGAATAGATTATGATTTTTGCGTTTGTCGAAAAAATTTATTCACACAAGACATAAGGCATATCAATGGACTTTTGATTGGAATATCAATTGGAGCGAAAATTCAATCAGACTCCGGGAGACACAAATATTGCAATACTGGGTTATCTGACAAAGGTCGGAACTTGGATGAATTTGAGGCAGATAACTACAGGCACCCCCGGCTCTGATCTTAACAGGGACAGATTGAGGTCAATTTTGGAGAGTTTTAACAAAAAGGGCTTTGTCGAAATCAGGGAAAGCCAGAATCCAAAGGCAAAATTCGAGTACAGGGTAACAGAAAAAGGAAAGGCGTCTTTTCTAAAATGCGTCAACTTTGAGCCAGATGTAAGATACATTTTGGGATTAAGGGATGTTAAGGATGACTCGCTCTAGTTTATCCACAACATGGAATAGCCTTGCTCTTCTTCAAAAATCAGATCCATGTCAAACTTTAGGCCTAGTTTTTGCATAAGCGATGACAGCTGATTTGATTGCAATTCCTCGTCATAGTTTTTTGCAACACATAGTACACGGAATATCCGCCGGTTGGACTTTGAGAGGGTTTGCGCAAGCTGCTCTATTGCCTTAAACGAAACATCATCAAAGAACTTGACGATAAAATCTCCTTTCTTCGTAGCTACGATAATGTCCACTGTTTCATTTCCTATTGTTTGGCTTGTCTTGTATGGGAGTTTTTTGCCCTCTGGTTTGTCACGTCCAAGCAAAGAGCGCAACTCAGGAAACACGAGGCTTGAGTGGTTTAGAATTTTTTCTGCCCTTGTTGCACCTTCAGGTATTGATGTCTCAAAGTTTACAAGATACGATTGCCGGATCAGTTGGTTTTCTATTGTTTTTAGTTCCGTTTTGTACGATTGCCCCCTATATGTAATCCACAAAAACAAAAACGACAGAAGCCCAATAACAAGCCCGTTGCTTGCCATCAGCCAAATTTGCGTCGAATAAAGCGCAACAATGCTTTCACTTGAGAAAACCTGTTCGCCGTTTGGAATGAAGGAGAGTGAGATATCTCCGGTTTTGTCGTCATGTATCTCGGTGATGCGGCCGTGCTTGTTTATTTCCTGCTGAAAGTAATACTGGGACATTGAAATAATTACGGACAGAGACAGCAGCCCAATTATCACCATTACCAGTGTAACTCGGTGCCAAACGCTGAGGTTTTCAATTGCGACATCTAGTCTTTCTGCAAGAGACAGCTTGCCGTTTTCAGACACACAGATAAGCGCTTTTTGTAAATATTTAATCAATTGTTACAATTTGTAACATGATACAGTTATTGCAAAATCGCTTTTATACCCACGGCTAATCTACACTATGGAAGTTGGAAAAGCGCAAACCGTAATTTTAGACTCTAATGTGTTTATCAAGGAAATTCAGGAGGGCAGGGTTCTAAGACCCATTGCAAAAAAAATGAAAAGACAGTCCTCAAAATTAGTCATGCCAGAAACAGTACTGGGTGAAATTGCAAAAATTACAGGCTCGGATCCAATCACAACGATGACACATGTCTACCAGTACTGCAAACAGCCAATAATGATCGACAGGACAGACGAGATAATTACAGAGTCAAGCAAGATATCACAAAAATATTACGAGTGCCATGTTCCAGACAACTTTATTTTGGCAACAGCAAAACTGACAGGCTCCACATTGGTTAGTTTTGACAGGGATCTACTGCAGACTGCGAAAATGGAAGGCGTCCAAGCATTTTTACCAAGAAACTACATCAGGTGGGGTTAAACAATGTCTACGATGAATGCCCTGGTACTAGAAGACAACCCGCGAATTACAAAACTATACGAAAAAATTTTTTCGTCAGTAGGATTCGGTGTGGACTTTGTATCTGACAAGTTTTCATGTGTTGATAAATTTTTGAACAATGACAAAAGCTATGACTTTGTGATTCTTGAAAAATCAACCAAGTTCAATGAGCGCAACAACCTAGAGGATAAAATTTTGTCAATGAATCCACCACAGAAAATATTCTTCCTGTCCCCGTATTTGCCTGCAAGGAGTTCTGAATTCGACAGTATCAGTGAGACAATGAGCCTAATTGACAAGCCATTTGCGATGATTAGCCTCCTTTCATATCTAGAGATAAACACGCCAGTCATTTCACAATAGACATTTTAAGCTAATTTTGCAAAATGGGTCAATGGGACTTAGGCGGTATTTAGCCACTCGCGGAATCATACTGTTCTGTGTTTTAATGACGACCCTCTTGCTGACAATAATGCTTGTCGGCTCCAACATGGACATCATACTAAAGAAAGGAGTGTCAATTCAGATCAGGTCAGAAATTACGGAGAACAAGTCCCTTATGAGCAGCTTCAAAGACACGAAGGAGCTGGACCAATTCATACAAAATCGCATTGACGATAGGATCAAAGCGCTTGGCCTTGACTATCCGTGGTATTCGCCAAACAGAATTGCGCTTTCCATGTACAAGATAATCACGCTTGATTTTGGGCATGCGACATTTTTGTCAAGCGACTCTGGATCCTCGCGCGTATCAGACATTATTTTGGAAAAGCTGCCAAGGACGGTTTTGTTGTTTACCACTGCCACCATAATCATATCCATGATTGGCATATTTCTCGGGGCACTAGCTGGAAGTAAGACTGGGTCGAAAATTGACAAAATAACATCGGCGTTTGCAGTGATTAGCGGAAGTTTTCCGGTGTGGTGGATTGGGATGCTGATGATTTTTGTTTTTTCATTTACGTTACACTTGTTTCCTGCAAGGGCGACACCGCTCATTCCCCTAAACGACCCAGGATACATACCTGCGCTACTATACCACATGGCGCTCCCCCTGATCACCATAATCCTAATTGGGTTTGGGACGTGGGCATACTTGGTTCGTAATTTCATGGTAAACGTGATGCAAGAAGACTTTGTTACGGTCAAAAGAACAATAGGCATTGCACAAAGAAAAATTGTCTTTCAGAGCGCGCTGAAAAACGTCGCGCCGCCCATAATCACAGTACTTGCGCTGAGTCTTTCAGGCTCGCTTGGCGGCGCAATAATTACAGAGGCGGTCTTTGATTGGCCAGGCATGGGCAGGCTGTACTTTGAGGCAATAAGCGTAATGGATCTTCCAGTCATAATAGGCGCAACATATGTCCTGACGGCGTTTTTCCTAGTCAGCATATTTGTGTCAGACTTGTTGTATGGATACTTGGATCCAAGGATAAAGACGGTGTAGCATGGGACTGTTCGATGATCTCAGTACGAGTATTCTGAAAAGCAGAGTTGGAATGACCGGGGTCGGCATTTTACTGGCCCTGATTTTGGTATCGGCGTTTACGATAGTTTTCATTCCACTAGACACATACAAGCAATGGAATAATCCTAGTAAATGGACATTATTTCCAAAATCCGCGCTTCCATCATGGGTAAATGTTTTCCTTGTGAAAAAAATCCCAGAGCACCAACTGCTAGAGAATACACATACAGTAGTACAGACTGGCGATAATGCAAGAAAAATAATACAGAGCTATGAGACAGATTATTCCTTTGACTATTTCCCAAGCGATTTCATATACCAGTATTCTGCCATGTACCAAGGAACACCCGTTTTGGAATTTGACGTCACAAGGCCTGACGGGATAACGCTGCACTTGCTGTCGTATTCGCTGCCGGACTTGAAGTCCAGGACGGTATTTTCAGACAAGGTCTTTTCAACAAACGAGTCAATACGAAAAAACATCTTGCTTGCATCAGACAGGTTTGCGTTTTCAGTTGACAGCATGCCAGCTGAGGAGGTAATTTTCTCAAAAACAGACACGTACGAAGTGTTAAAGGGAAAATACACATTTGTGGCAAAAATATCTACGACTGACGCTCAAAGTGAAATACAGGATTCAAAACTAATCATAGGCGGCAAAGTTTTCGGTCTGATTGGAACAGACGAGCAAAGGCGAGACCTGGCAATCGGACTGCTGTGGGGAACACCACTTGCGCTGTTTATTGGGATAACAGTCTCCGTTGCATCCGTAGCATCAGGCTTGGTTTACGGGGTTTTTGCAGGATACAAGGGAGGAAAGACAGACGAATCCATGATGCGATTTAACGACATAATTTACGCGCTACCCGCACTTCCGTTTCTGATTATTCTGGCAGTTACCATTAGCAACAGCATATTTTTGATGATTGGCTTTCTGATGATTTTTGGTTGGGTTGGGATTGCCAAAGTTTCAAGAAGTATGGCGCTGCAGATTAAGAACAGGCAGTTTGTAGAGGCATCAAAGACAATGGGCCAAAAAAGCTCAAAGATAATCTTCAAGCACATCATACCGCAGATCATGCCGTATGCGCTTGCAAGCATTGCAATATCAGTGCCTGCTGCAATTACAACTGAAGCGGGGCTGAGCTTTTTGGGACTGGGAGATCCAAGCTTCCCGACATGGGGGCAAATACTTCATGACGCAAGCACCCATGGTGCTGTGACTCGAGGGCTGTGGTGGTGGGTAATCCCTCCAGGAATAATGATAACTATTACTGGACTTGCGTTTGTTTTTGTTGGAAACTCACTTGATACATCTAAAATAAAACGCTAAGAGTCCAGTGTAAAATTTCTAATTATGCTAACGGTTTGGTCGTTGAGCTTTAACGTGTACGCTGCAGAGTTTGGCTCGTTGTACTGCGCCAAGATTTCAGCAAACTTTGTCTTGTCCTTTCCGCGCTCATAAATTCCTCCAGTCTCCTTTATGCAGAGCGGGAATTTTTTCATGCTAAGACCGCTTTTTAGAAGATATGCAACAAATTTTTTGTAGTGTTCAGTCTCGTACCAATCTATGTTTTTCTCTTCGCACGTTACAATCCACGTATCAATTGAATTTTGATAGATTGCCTTTTTCCTAAGATCCTCAAGGGTCATGATATGGCTAAAAGTCAGCACGCTTCATTTTTGAGCCGCATCGAGGGCACATTGCACCCTTGAATCGGTGATTGCACGTGAGGCAGACGTACTTTACTCCTCCCCCTCCTTCCTGATTGAGTCCAAAGAATCCGCCGCCTCCAGAATCCCCGCCATAGCCTTTGACTCTGCTCATGTATCGGCGCCTTATGAAAAGAGGCAAAATTATGAAAATCGCAAGTGCTGCGGCCAGTCCATACGGGAACGGCAGTATCATTTGTAGTCCAATGCTCACTGCAAGCGATGCAAATAGAAAGATCAGGTAGTTTCTATAGCTGTACAATACAATCAATCTTTGAAAAAACCTTATAAAGTTTTGTCAGCTTTTTGCCGAACCCCTAGTTTTCAAAAATTATTTCAAGCGAGTTTCCGTCACTATCCCAAGCAAAAATGTCCTCGTTGTTCTCGTATGGGGATTTAACTATTAGCGAAACTAGGCCAAAAAAGTTCTGCATGTCAGTTACAGAAGGATCGGCAGGGCCGGTTGGATGCGAATGAACTATCCCCACATATGACAAATCAAACGGCAAAAACGAGTGAGGGAATCCGGCAAAGGTTTGGCCACCATACGAAAACGGCGGAATTACAAGACTGTCTATTGTTATAATCCCTTTTTTTGATTTGCCCTTGAGTATCAGTATTCCTTCGTTTGGGTGCTTCATCTTACAATACGACAAGATACCATCTTTTGGATCTTTTTTTAGCACTACTTTTCTGCGGGTTTCATTGGCCATCTATTTCACCATTACACCAAAATGACATATTCTGTATTTGAAATGCTTTGTAAATCACGACCTAATTCTGAGATTGCCTGCGTACGATTGTTTGTTTCCTGAACCAGTTCAGATTCAAGTTTCTTAATTTTTGACTCGAGGTCATTTTTGTCAGTGATTGTTTTTTGTAATTTTTGCTCAAGTTCGTCAAACGCATCAATATCAAAAATCCCAAGCCTACTTTGAAGATCCTGATCTTTTTGTATCAGTTTGTTCTTGCGCACCAAAAAATCATCAATCCTTCGAATCAAGATACTGATGTGCTCTACTGACTTGTCTGCCTCCTTTACTGAGACTGCGCCAGACAGTGTTCCTTTCATGCATGATTCTAAAATGACAATTATCTGGCCTTTGTTTTGAGTGGTGATTGTCTTTGCCGGGTCTTGAATCAACTCTTCCATGAGGAGTTTGAGTGGTTTTTCAAGCGACGTCACGTAAACATACTTGCCAAGCGGTCGTGATATCTTGGAGAATTCCTCGTCTATTTCCTTGCGTAGGTTGTTTTCTTCTTTCTTGTTTTGTTCAATTTGATTTTTTATTTCAAGATATTTGGCGTGCTGCGGGCTTGACTTTAGCGAATCAGTTTGGCTTTTGAGCGCAGTTATGGAAGAGGCAAGCCCATCATGTGTTGTTTTTAGTTTTGGTATTTGCATATTTTTGTCATTTATTGTTTGGTTCATATCGATAATTTTGTTCGTCTTTTCTTTGATGAGTGATTCGTCGGATTCAAACTTGGTGTAATTGTTGACCATCTGTAATATGGACATGTAGTTTGTGTTGATTGTTGCAAGATGATCCTTTAGATCCTGTGCGTACTTTTTTGCAAATACGTGAATTACCCTGCTGTTCTTTCCAAGCACGTCACCTATTTTTTTTAAGGCCTGGGATGCAATCTCTGTTGCTTTTTCTACATCGTCAAACGTCTCTAATTGAGGCACCCTGACTTTTGCCTCTTTTGAGACGATGTTTATTACTTCAGTTTTGCTTCTAGTCACAATTATTTTTAGCTGATTATCAATGTCATCTATCTTTAGGTTATCATTTGAGAGATGATCTATTATTTTCAGAATGGAATTTAGCTCATTTTGTATGTTTGAAAATAACGGGGTCGTGTTCTTGATCAGATGTTTCTGCTTTGAGTTTTTTTTATCAGACAGTATTGCATCTATTTGATTTAGTTTAATTTCCTTTGAGGAGGAATTATGTGATTGTCCTTCTTCTTTTTCTGTTTTCTTTTTATTCCATCCAAAAACCATATTCATGATACCTTTTGATTAGATGTATACGTGTCGAATGTGGGTTTAAAAGTTTACAAATTTAAAACCGTACGCCCCATTCTAATGCATGGGAACTACAATACTTGACGAGGACGGGAACGGGCAGTATTGTGGAACGGTACTGCAAGCAGTAACGATTAACGCTTCAAAAAAGAATGTCTGGAAAGAGATCAGCAATATAGTTGGGCTGCCAGAGTGGATTGCAGATATTAAAAAAGCGGAATTTCTTTCAAAGACAAAATATGGGATAGGTGGGGCAAGGAGACTGTGGTTTACAGACGGCAGCATTGTTGACGAATATGTGACTGGCTGGAAAGACGAGCAATACTTGTCATATATCGCTACAAGCGGTCTTCCGTTACGAGGCTATCACGCAACCATATCTATTACATCTAGGAAAAACGCCTCGTATGTTTTGTGGAATTCATTTCTTATTAGTGAAAAAACGGGTAGAAGGCAGTTTGAAGAGTTCTTGGCATTTATGGAGTCGTTTTATGCAGGCTCGCTCAAAAACCTCAAAGACAGAATAGAAAAGCAACATAACTAAGTTCAAGTATTGATTTTTTGTTGAGCGATACACGGTTCACAATGATTGGAATTGTGTTTATTTTTGCAGGATTTTTGATATTTGGGATCTTTGGCCACGAGTATTACAATGCGGCAATTCAGGCAGAAGAGTTTGGAGACTGTTATGAATTTTCTGACGACGGAAAACAAATCAAAATAGATTGCGACACGGCGCTGCAGAATCGACTTTTGTTTTTCAGTCTTGTCATAGGCTTAATTGGGTTAGGAATATTTTTTCTAGTCAAAGGAGCCAGGGGCAAGTGGGATCAGGATGTAAAGCCAGAAGACAGTGTAGGTCCCGGATCATCATATCAAAGCTAGATTCTGATTATCCCCTGTTCCAGCAGATACTGGATTCCTTTGATAAAATCAGCATTTCCTATTTTACCTTCTGTCCACCAACCGGTAGTTGTTTTGACCCAGGACGGAATTTTCTGTTCATCAGTAATTTGTGAGCTTGGAATTTGTAGAATTTGTTGCTCCACCAAGTATTCAAGTTCTTTTGTAAAATCAGAGTCAGACAGTTTACCTTTTGACCACGAATCGGCATTGTCTTTAACAGTGTCTGGGATGACTAGCGACTTGTTTTCCAGAATTGATGGGATTTCGTCCAATGTGACTATGGATATGCCGTTTGACTTTAGATCATCAATCATCACATCTAAGAACTGGATCTTATAGGAATCGACTTCATTTTTAGACAGTTTGTCATCCTTGGCGGCAAAGTCTTGGGATTGCAAACTGATTACGGCGTAACCATTTTGGCGTATGTTCGATTTAATTTTGGCCAGTGCCTTTTCAGGTATGGTTCCAGTGTAAAACGGATCATCTTCCATCAAATTTGCAAACAATGCAGTACTTGGAACATGTTTTAACGAATCGGCGTATGGGGGTGGATCACGTACAATGCTTGCACTAAAGTAACGCATATTGTTTTGATTTGCAGCCTCAATCGTGTCCTTGTTAAACGAGTCCAGTGGCGGGGCAAACATGACAGGTCTTACTTGCAATACCTGGAATATCTTGTCGTTTGTTTTTTTGATGCTGGCTGCTTGTTTTTCCTGGTCATATGCTGCGTGATCAACGTATTCCCAGCCTCTGTTTGCTATTCGGAGAAGAGGCTCGCTTTGGATTTTTTCCTTTATCAGATTAACTGCCTTTGGATCACTGCCAAAGAATTGCCCAATTACACTAATTGTAAGCGGTGAATTTTTTTCGCTGAATTTACTGATTGCGGCGTTTTGTACATCATTTAGATAAAAATCCTGTATGTTATCCATCCTAAATGCAACGCAGTTGCAGGTAAGAGGTTCTTTTGGCTTGTCAATGGAAGGCTTTTGCGATACGGGTTTGTCAAACGAACTTATTTCATCGATGGTCACTATTTTGAGCCCCTGGCTTTTGATTTTGTCGATTAGCAATCCCAGTTGTTGCACCTGAGTTTGATTGACTTTGTTTTGGTACACACCATCAGAATATGTAGAGAACTCGTGCGGATGCATCATCACTACAGCATATCCATAATTGAACAGACTTTCATTTATCCCATCAAGTATTTTGTCTACTGATTGAACTTTCCAATTTGCCTCTTGCCTATCAAGTATTGAGGTTTGTGTGGCAGCTGGGAAGTAGTAAAGGCTTGATTTTTGGAACAGCGGAGATTTAGAAGTTGATGTGTGT
>DATBQZ010000259.1:0-43400 GCA_036560565.1 Candidatus Nitrosotenuis sp. | reverse complement strand
TCGTTCTCTAGAATCACATTGCTTAGATTTTCTGATTTGACTTTCCAATCCGGGGCAGAAGCTACAACTGAATATTCCAATCCGACTTGTTCTAGAATTAACTCTAGTGATTCGCTAGAAACGACATATGTTCTTGGTATTTGCAAATACCTTGCCTCATTTCCTACCTCTAACTCTAATGATTCCTTTAGCATTATGATTCTAATTGGTTTTTGAATGGAACTTAGTGTCTGAAAGAACTTTGATAGCGCAATCATTTTTTTGTCGTCTGGAAGCGTGCCAAAATTAGTAGGCTTTATCTCATAGGCAAATGTTGGGATCTTAGTTTTTTCTGGGAATGCTAGCTTTGCTAGTCTCTTCATTAATGATAAAAATTTGTATTCTTTTAAGGTGATCTCAAGTATGTTTGCACATGAATAATGAAAACCCCTTTATCTCATGGCCAAAGTAGACCGAAAGGAAGTCAAAATCAACCACTAATTTACCGGAATTGTGGATTTGGCAGAATCTTATTCTTGCTTTTAAATTCGCTTTGCATATAATTTATGAAATCACATAATCTGTATGGTAACAACAAAAAAATCAAAATCCAATCTGCAAAGCTATCAAAATTCAACTTCCTGCCAAATTTTGACGTCATCTGCCATGTTGCGCCGCATGCAGAAACTGACATAATAGATTCATACAAAGTCGGAGACGCAAGTGTCTTCATAACGCGGCTAGGCAAATACTTGATTTCAGAGCCTGTTCTGAGTGCTGAATCTCACACCGTATACTCTAACATGATGCAACAATTATTTTTGTCAATGGAGCCCATGATGAAAAATGACGAACCTGTAAGTTATATTGAAAAACATCTCTGGGAAGAGGCGCATCAACAGGCAATCACTGAAATTGTCTCAAAAAATTTCAGCCAACTCCGGTATTATCTTATTCGTGATGTTTTGGGATATGGGGTTCTAGACGTATTGATGAAAGATGAGAAACTTGAAGAAATTACCGTAGAGCGATTTGACAGAAATGTGGGTGTCATTCATCGACAATTTAGCGAATTCAATATTCTTGATACTAACGTTGTATTTGGTACGATGGAATTAATGAATTCATACATTCAAAAATTAATGCAAAAAACGGGAAACAGTGTATCTTCTGCAACTCCCATCGTAAACGCTATGACTCCCGAAGGACACCGGATTATAGTTACTTATGAACAAGAAGTCTCTCTTCCGGGCCCTACCTTGGACATAAGAAAGTTCACTGAGGATCCATACACCATAGTTCACCTTTTGGAGTCTGGTGCACTGAGTGATTTGATGGCTGCATATCTGTGGCTTTTACTTGACGCAAAAAGTTTTGGCTTGATTGTAGGTGAAACTGGTTCTGGAAAGACCACCTTGCTAAATACTCTAATTGGGCTTACAAACCCACGCTGGAAAATAGTAACAATAGAGGAAACTCCGGAATTAAAAATACCTCATTACCGATGGCAAAGACTGTTTACGCGGACTAGTCCTACGATCACACAAAACATAAAATTTGATATTTCTATTATGGATTTAATCAAAGCCTCGCTGCGAATGAGACCTGATTTTGAAATCGTAGGCGAGGTAAGAGGAGAAGAAGCACAATATCTTTTTCAGAGTGCAGCAACAGGTCATGGTGGACTGACCACCTTTCATAGCTCTGGCGCAGAATCTGCATTGAATCGACTTGCGGCTGAACCTATAAACATAAAGACAAGTCAGCAAATGCTCTTGTGGTTTATCGTACATGTGACCCGACTTAGAACTCCTGAGAAAAAAATCACGCGACAAATAATTGGCCTCGATGAAGTGGTACCTCAAAATGATGGAATTCAACTAACAAAAATTTTCCAATATGATATCAAATCTAGAAAATACAATATTAATTCCGTCGATGAATTAATTCAAAAAAGTAAAAAAATTCAACATGCTGCAGATGTACTGAATGTGAATTTGAAAGAAGATTTAGAAAAAAGAATCTCGTTACTTGATGAATGTGTTAAAAAAAACACCAACAAACAACAAATCAATTTGATAATTTCAAAATATTATGATGACACTTTCATTAGTTCTACCATAGTCTGAATGGCAGTTGTATTAGTTTAGCACTGTGTCCATTTATTTGATGAGTGGCGGCATGTGTGGCGCAGCAAAAATCAAAATCATCGCAATTGTGGAAGAAATCCCGACCGTCATTGTATGTTTCATTGTAAAGTATGTTATCTTTGACATAATCAGACCCATGCAGAATGAGCATATTATTATCAACAAATTTACAATTCCTAGAAATTCAGAAGTTATGGCCATTCCGTTCATTTCGCTTTGCATTAATTGCTGCACTCCTGGTCCAATCTTTGTCATTACGTCCTTCATTCCTGATGCAGACAATATCATTAACAACGGACTCACATGTGCCATGTAGGAAAATATCTGCAATCCACTCATCATTTCGTTTTTTGCTTCCTTAATTTTACCTGAAAAATCGGTCATTTGTTCTAGAATCTCCGGTGTTCCGCCTCCACTCCCGGCAATTTTTCCCAATACAAAAAATGAAGTCCTGCCGAGCCAAGATCGGATCACAATGGATTCTAAAATTTTGTTCAAATCGTTTCCAAGTGAAAGATTTGTGGCAATTTTAGATAATAATGAATCAAAATAATGATTGTACGATCTTTGATTTGCAATTTTGATGAGTGCATTGGGTATGGCAATGCCAATTTTTCGATATTCTGTAACATCTCTAAAAAAATCTGGCAATGCAGATTCGATCATCGAAATTTCCCGAAATTGATAGGATGTGGCGATGTGGTTACAAATTGCCGTAATCGATACAGGCACTACTAGTAACACCCAATGCGGCTGATTCATGACTATTGCAATTAATGCAGCTATCCCACCAAACAAAATTGAAAAAATACTGAATTTGACATTATCCTTTGTTTTCGGTTGGAAACTATTGATGATTATTATCATGATGGCAGTCGTCACTGGAACAACAATAAATGAAATGCTCATTATGATCAGGATGGATTCACCTGCCATCAAAAAAGAAGAAGTCATCAGAAGGATTGGTAGAATATTTAGTAAAATTAACATCAGTTCGCCGATAATTTCAGATTGTTTGGTATATTTTGAAAACTTGAATTTGGTATGTGTGAAGAACTCATCGCTTTTTCTTTCCATAAATTGACCTAAATCGCCACCGCTTTTACTGATGGAAACATAACCCAATAACAAATTTCTAAAATGCAAATTTGGATGAGTTATACCGTGACTGTTCAGCGCAGTGATCGGATCCATGCCAAATAATCTGATATTTCTATCAAGCATTTTCGATTCTGTTTCGATGGTAGGGAAAATTCCTTTCCCAACAATTTCTAAAATTGATGTATAGAAAGATTTACCAATTGTTTGCATCACACTTGCATACATTGTAAAAAATGCAATTTCGTCATCAATTGCAACCCTTCTTTCAACTTTTGCTGATTTTAGTTTGATTTTTGGGTAGAGCGCCAGTATTGGTGGTATAATTAACATGAGAAAAAATATTGGTTCTACAATTATCGCCAATAATATTGCAATTGGGATGACAATGAGAATAGATACAAACATGTATGCCATACCCTGCATTGCCAAAGTCCTTGGGTTTGCTGCACGCCCAGAACTTCTGACATCTGTCTCTAATTCATAATTTAGCTTATTTTGGATCGAGACTACGAATTTCTTTTTCAAAATAGGCCTTGTAAAATTAATAATCCTGTTGTTTGCCATAATTGAAACTTTGAGGGAATTATTTTTATTCAAAATTTTAAGTTCTGTTGTAATGAATTTTAAATGAGAAAAATTTTTACCTAAAATCATTTTTGTATCTATTTTCAATATGAGGGCAATTGTCAACATTATTCCAAAAACAAAAAACAATATGGAATTTTGCAAGAAAAATGATGCCCACATTAGAATAAACGACCCGAGAACTAATGCATTGTATTTTCTCACGAGTCATAATAAAAAATGGATTGAAAAGGTAATTTTTGCCCTTAATTATATTTGCAATTTAATTTTTGATGATAAGTAGAAAAAGACGAGCCATTTCTCCTGCAATTACCACTCTAATTCTATTGGGGATTGCAATTGCGTCTGGTGCTAGTGTATTTACAGTCGTGAACTCTACTTCTAACGTATCTACTGTTAAGGGCGCAATTTTGATTGAAAATGTAAATCTGGTGAAGGTTACTACCGGAGAGGAATACCTTTCCATGACTTTGAAGAACGCTGGAAATAAGGCAATGACTAGTACTGCCGTTAATTTACAGGTAGATATCGATCCAAACGTATCTGGCATTCAGGTTTTTTCTACATCCCCTTTACCTATGACTCTCAATCCTGGACAAACCGCCTCTGTTTATGCCCGTGTAAATTATTCAAATGGTAGCGCTATGACTGCTCACAACATAGGTGATACACTAGCGATTGAAGTGGTTGGAATTTCTCCTGATGGTTCCACTACAAGACAGCCGATATCTGTCACTGTAAACCTTTCATGACTCCGGAATTACCTTTTATTTTTTATTTATTTTGAATATTATTGAAATCTGTAGAAATTCTATGGTTTGAAGACATAAACCCACTACATGAAGCCATTTTTGGTTTTCCAGTAATTGGCAAACTCAGTATGCGACAAATGATGATTCTTGGAATTGGCGCTCTGGTCTCATGGTTATTCTATCAAGCAAGTGGAAATTTTATCTCACTAATTCCAATGGGGATAACCATGTTTTTGATACTTAAAAAACAAAAAATAATGTCTACTGAAATGCATCTTTTTTTAATACTGCTCTTCTATTTTTATGGAAAGAAAAAATCAAATGTAAAAAAGATAAAACAGGCTGCAAAACCTCACTCATTTAACGTAAAACCCGTGAGTTCCCATCTTGGACTGGCAGAACCGTTTAATCCAAAAATGAATGTGGTGAGAAAAGAAATCAACGTGAGAGAAATTTATGCGGATCCTCTTAAACCTGTCAGACTAAAAGTTAAGCTTGAGAGAATTGAAGGGAAACTAATATCCAATAAGCAAACTCGAATTGTCTATGATGGTAAAGTGGTATCGATTCTTTCTACTGATAACAATGGTGAGCTAGAAGTGATTATAGTTCCACAAACTTTGGGCAAAAAGACAATTCAGATTTTTGTAGAAGGAATGGAACTGCCCATATTTGAAGAAATTCTCTTCATAAAACACGATCTTATTAGTTGACTTTCTCTGCTTTTTTTGAACCGCTTACAGGTATGGAGATAATGTTTTCCACAACTGCTTTTGTTAGATCGTCGATGATTTTGATTTTCTTTTCATCTGTTTCGCCTAGCATTTGCAGTGCCTTTTCTAGCTCTTTTTTCCTTAACGAGTCCACGCTAGCAAATACGTCGTTGACTAGGGGTTCTGGGTCAAGTCGTTTCATAGTTGCCTCGATGATTGGAATTTCTTTGCTGATCAGCTTTTCTACCGCGATAACTTTGTCGTCTCTTGCCTTGATGTTTCTTTCATCCATCTCGGTGATCTGATCCCTGAACATCAATTTGATTCCAGGAAGCGTAGATACTGTCTCGTCTACTGTTCTGGGGTCTGATATGTCTAGTATCATGGTTCCTTTCTTTTTGTTTTCCATAACTATTCTTATTTTGTCGTGATTTATTACAAAATAATCTGCCGTAGTTGCAACAAATACGATGTCGAATTTATCGAATCCTTTTAGCACCTCTTCAAATTTTATTGGTTTTCCGCCAAGTATTTTTGAAAAACCATTGGCCCGCTCAATTATCATGCTGGAAATGTCAAACGCGTAGCCTTTTTTATTTAGGGATTTTGCAACCATGGCAGCTGTTTCGCCTGTACCTAAGAGCAGAACGCGCTGCTTTCCATCCATACCTGCATTTTCCTGCGCAATTTTGACTGCAATGTCTCCAATCGATGTCACTCCTTTGCTGATTTCAGTAGCGTTTCTGATGCGCGTCGCAATTCGTATAACACTATCAAACAATTGATTCAAAATTCGGCCCGATACTTTTGCAGACTTTGCCTTTGCAATTGCCGTTTTTATGTCGTCCATGACGCTTTCATTTCCTACCACTATTGATTCCAAACCTGACGCTAGTCTTAGCAGATGGAGATAGACGTCCTTGTTATCGTACACTTCAAGAATCTGATCAAAGTGGCCGCGGTCGTATTCGTCTAACTCTGTAAGTGATGCCCACGTTTCCTTGATTTTGTTTATGGCTAGGTTTTTCCCTTCGCCTCTTCTTGCATCTGGCGCTTCTCCTTTTTCCACATTGCTCACTGTAAATATTTCAATCCTGCTAGCAGTCTGAACTATTACGCATTCTGAAATGCCTGGAATCTTTTTAAAAGATTCACTTGCAGCTGTGACATCCTTGAATGAAAATCTCTCCAATTTGTGAATTGGTATATTTCTGAAAGTGACTCTGATATTGACGATGTTAAAATTATTCTCACTCATATGATATCACCGTTTATTCTCGAAGTTTATCTCTTCCACCCTTTGCTGTGCGAAAAACATTCATGCCAAAGTAAAAGTTTTGATATAATGAATCCAAATACTTGAGATCTTGTTCCGCTTGGATGACATCCTCTGTATTTGCATGGGGGTCATTTTTTAGTCGGTCGAGTTTTTGGGTAGTTTCAGTTACCAGTCCTGTTATGCCAGACTCATAATTAGACGTCCCGCCAAATTCAGGACTGAGTATGTGTTTTGGCTTGTATGGCGGCACTTGATCCGTTGGGATTTCCACCTTCCTTGAAATTTCTTCTTGCTCATCTTCTGTTAGTACTGGTCTTGTTGGGACTAGGTCCTTTTTGGTGTGGAAAAATTCCGGCTCGCCCATCTCTCGTCTAAATATTCGCTCTTGTTTGCGGTTATCTGTAAACGAAGCGCTTACCTCTGCAGCTATTTTTGCAGCCGCTTTTGCCGCTTCCGCCTCATACTCTTTTTCTGCCTCTGCAGCCGCTTTTGCCGCCGTCTCGGCAGCCTTTTCATACTCTTTTTCGGCCGCTTCTGCAGCCGCTTTTGATGCTGCCAATCTTGCAGCCGCTGTTCTTGCCGCTGCTTCTGCTAATTCGGCCGCTTCTGATGCGGTCCATCCCTGCTTACCTTTGGATGAATCTTGAGGCTTTTCGTCAGACAATGCAATTACATCATTTAGGGTTAAATTTTAAGTTTTTATGATGTGTTTTGGGATCTAAATTGGATCCTATGATTTCATACTATTCCAAAAACCCACGTTTGTCGTTTATGGTGCCAAGCGTCGAACTGTCGAAATAAAAAGTTCACAGACAAGTTCATGTCTTTCTGCCATTGGCACGTCCTCAAATTTCACGATCAGGCACCAATTACACAGAACCAAAATTAATAGCACTTATATCTATGATATGAAAAAATAAAACATTGATTATTAGGAGGTCTATTTTCGTTTGCCACCATCAGGAATTGTCAAGTATCACGTTAAGCTATCCTTTGATGTTGATGGACTCGTTGAACGCGCAGACATAATCGGCGCAATTTTCGGGCAGACAGAAGGACTGCTTGGCCCGGAGATGAACCTGAATGAGCTGCAACGAGTATCCAAAGTAGGAAGAATAGAAGTTACTGCTAATGCTACAACAAATACAACTTCTGGAGAGGCACTCATACCTATGAGTACTGATATCGATACTGCCTCACTCATATCTGCAGCTATTGAAAGCATTGACAAGGTTGGCCCATTTGACTGTAAATTCAAACTTAATGCAATTGATGATGTACGTGCAACAAAAAAAGATGACATCATAAAGCGAGCCAAAGAAATCAAACAAAAATGGGCTACAAAGACAATCAGCGAAGGCGAAACCATGCTAAAGGACATTCATGAGGGAACGTCCACCGCAAGCAAGCTTACCACCTTTGGAAAGGGAAAACTCCCATGTGGTATTGGAGTCTTTGATTCTCCTTGGATAATTCTAGTCGAGGGCCGTGCAGACGTGATCAACCTCCTACGAGCAGGAATTGACAACGCACTATCAATTGACGGCGCAAGAATTGACGAATCCATCAAGGAATTATGTGATGCAAAAGACAAGGTAGTTGCATTCCTGGACGGTGACAGGGCAGGCGGATTCATACTAAAAGAACTCAAAAGTCTAGTTGATATCGACGTTGTTCATCGTGCCCCTGAGGGAGTAGAAGTAGAAGAATGCACCCCACAGCAAATTGCAGACATACTAAAAGACACCATTGAAGAAATGAACAATCCAAAACCAAAGCCTGTACTTTCAGACCAAAATGACAAACCAATGGCCGAAATTGCAGAAAAAACCTTTGCAAACATAAACGAGACCCTTGAGGCAATAGGCCTTGATGCTAGTAAAAACGAGGTCTTCAAGGTGCCAATAAGCGAACTTGTGTCGAAACTCTCAACTCAGTCAGGAATCAAATATCTGATACTTGACGGAATAGTGACACAAAGACTAGTAGATGGCGCAAAGCAAGCCGGAATTGAATGTGTGATAGGACACCGAATTGCCAACCTGACAAAACGTGAGGGTATTACACTCAAAACATTTACTGACCTTGGTGTAGCATAAACTGCTCAATGTCTGAGCTAAAAATTCAACACCTCATAACACTAACTGAGCTCCTGTCAAAGGGGGCAAAAAATAATTTTATTTCAATTACTACCTCATCACTTGGTAAAAACATCAAACGCTCGCAACAAGCCGCGTCAATGCATCTTTTGGAATTAGAACAGAGCGGGTTCATTGAGCGAATAATGAGCGGGAGAAAAGTTTCAGTCAAGCTCACCCCGAAGGGCTATGATCAAATAGTGAATCTGTTTAACTTGCTAAAGACCGGTCTTGAATCTATCCCGTCGTTTATTGAATTGAGGGGAACGCTTGTTTCTGGAATGGGTGAGGGGGCGTACTATATGTCGCTCAAAGGATACACAAAGCAATTCAGATCAAAAGTTGGCTACATTCCGTTTCCCGGAACGATGAATGTAAAGTTGGAAAAAAAAGAGTACATTGAAGCATTAAAGCAGATTGCCGCAATTGATGGCGTAAAAATAGATGGGTTTTCAGACGGCAAGAGAACATATGGTTGGGTCAAGTGCTTTAGGTGCAAGTTAAACGACAAAATTCCCTGTGAGCTAATACTGCTTGAGCGGACACACCATGATTATTCCATAATTGAATTGATATCTGAAACTGAAATACGCAAAAAGGCAAACCTGAAAAATGGCTCTGAAATCTCTATAAAAATTCCGCTTTAGGGATCAACTGACTGTGCAAGACTTGTTGCAAGCTGGGTTATCGTTCGTGACAATTCGGCATCGTTTTGTTTTCCAGTTGACGACAAAATCTTTGCAATGAGTTGTTTGTCTGTCTCTGTCAATTTTGGCATTTGGGGCTGCGCTTTTTTTAGCCTGCCGTCGACCTCGTCAATTAGGATCTGATACTGATCAACTTGTTTTTTTGTTACCAATATGTGGTTGTTTAGTCGTGCAAGATTTGTCTCTTCGAGTTTTCTCTTTTCAATTAATTCGCCTCGAATTTTCTTCATTTCGTCAACTGACGAATTTGTCTTCGGCTGTTGACTTCCAAATTGCAATAACTCTAATTCTCTGTCAAATTCCTCCTTTTGCGCTTTGATTTTATTGATTGTTGACATTTGCCTGTCTATGTGAGTCTTGACGTCCTCAATGTACTGGCCTGTGTCTTGTATGGTACTTGTTAGTTCTTTTGCCATTGCCTGTGTTGCCTCAGTTGGGGTGCGCGGCCTTTCATATCTTGAAAATGTTATACTACGTTCTTGGACATCTATTGCGTCTTTGTCGACTTTTGTTCCTGCAGAATTTTTTGGCTCATCAATACTGTCTTCTAAATTACGTCCAATGTATTTACGTACCACGAGTTATTCAGAATCTGAGAATACATAGAGTTGTGTCTGTTTGTTTGAAACGTAAAAGATTCTGAAAGTATTATGTTGGTATGATTGTGACGCGGCTAGTATTACAAGCCATGAATCGCTTCACCATACTCTTTTTCAATTTTGGAGCTTGAGATCTCCGGAATTGGAGACTGTAATCTTGCCACTCTGACATCCAGTTTTAGGTTTTTACATCCATCCACTATGAATTTTTCTTGGTGGACCTGGTCGTATCCTAAGGCAATAATATCTGGCCTTACTGCGTCTACTGTCTTGAAGATGTCCCCCTCGCTTCCAATGAGGCACAAGTCAACCATCACAAGTGAGCTGATCAGCTCCTGGCGTTGACTCTCAGGGTGAAGCGGTTTTCTTTTTTTCATTTTAACTGCCGTGTTATCTGTTGCTACCACGACCACAAGAACATCTCCGAGTGCCTTCCCTGCATTTAACGTGTGGATGTGGCCTGGGTGAATGATATCGAAGACTCCGCCTGCAAGAACAACCCGTATTGCAGTTCTGCCAAATTCTGTAAGCGACGTTTTGTCGTCCGTTATGGTTCCATTTTTTACCATCTTTGAAATTCTTTCATTGATGTATTCTTCTGATAACGCGGTTTTTTTGACGCACAGCTCCTGTGGTGATTCCTTGGTAATCGATGAAACGTAAAACGCGCCTAGTATTTTTTTATCTATTGTGTCCAACTCTATACCTATACGTCTGCCGTTTTTAATTTAATCTATGGATTGGTCTCAGGCTCTAGCCCCTTTGCTATTCGCAAGGCATCCACTAGTCCATCCGCATATCCTATGCTAAGTATTGCCAATTCGTCTTTGCCTTGCTCGAAAAACAGCTCGGCGTCCCTGATGTACAGTTCTGCGTTCTCAAGTACACTTTGAAATTCTTTTGCGTCTTTGTAGTATGGTGTGACCTGTTCCAGTGCACGTCGAACCATCGGGATGTATTTTTTCATCATCTGGGATGCGATTCTTTCTATCTTTGACGAATTGTCATTTGGCTCGTCAATGCATTTTGCTAGAGCCTTTAGCGCATCTGATTCTGTAAAATGGAGCGTTCCAGGAATTACTATTGTGTGCGGTGGATTTCCAAAATCCCTGTTTTTCAAGGAAGCAAAACTTCCAGCCACAATCTTCTGGTCTTGCTGGCCGATTCTTGAGGCAACCACCCCATATGTGGAGTCGGAGATCACTCGTCGCACCTGTTCTCTTTCTGATTCGAGCAGGCTTTGTATTGCGTCCTTTGGGTTCAAAAAGAAATTCTCGTTTTGATTATACTCTAAGAGAACTACAGTATGATTTCCAACCCTTAGGTTCTCGTAAATTGTATAGTATGCGGTGCTTGATGGAATCCCGCTCATGACTGTGACTGTTCTTCCCACCTTGTAGTAGTGAAGGCCGCATTCGCCAACAAGCGATGTTATGGCAGATGATGCATGAATTGTGTCTGTCTGAATTTTTTCCTGAACTGCCCTTGTTCTTAGCTCGATATGGGTCGTTGCAATGTATGGATCGCCATATGACACCATGACGACGTTTTTTATCTTGGAATTATCCAGTATCTCTTTTCCGTCTTCGACTAGCCATCGTGGGGCAAACTTGAACTCTCCTTTTGTGATTTCTTTAATTTTTTGAGATTCGTCGTTTTTCATCGGACTGGTGAACTGTTCGAAATACACGACATCTGCGTCTGAAATTATTTTTTTTGTCTTATCTGACAGCGAATCTGGTCCGCTTATGCCAAGACCTACAAACCAGAGCATTATCGTGCTTTTTTGTTATCATGAAGTCTCTTTAGGTGTTGAAGTGTATTTCTCAAGACCTCGATTCCACGCAAATACTCGTTCATTGATACTCGCTCGTCTATGGTGTGCGACGCATGAGGATCTCCTGGACCGTACGTCACAACAGGAATGTTCCACAACGTGCCAATTATGTTCATGTCTCCGGTTCCCGTCTTTCTGATCAGCGCAGGCCTTTTGCGCTCTACATCCATTACTCCTAGCGTAAATGCCCTGACAAGTGGCGAGTCCATTGGGGCCTCAAAAGGTTCCGTCTCATCCAAAACCGAATAAAACGCGTCGACTCCTAGTCTTTTTGAAATCTCGCTTACCTTTGATGAAATTTTTTCCCCAACCATTTTGCAATTCATTGTAACTGGAATTCGAATGTCCATTATGGTGTCGCATTCCTTTGGGGTCACATTATGTGAGTCTCCTCCCTTGATTTCGGTCATGGTTGCAGTGAGAATCATCCCCTTTGACTTTCCTTCTTGGTTTTCCTCTAACGATTGTTTTAGCTCGTACGTGAATTTCATGGATTCCTCAATTGCGTTTTTTGCAAGCCATGGCGCGCTTGCGTGTGCGCTGTCGCCGACATTTACCTTGAGGTTTATCGCAATTCTTCCCTTGTATGCTATTGTGACCTGTGTTATTCCGCTTGGCTCTCCAAACACTGCATAATCGATATCCAGTTTCTGCTTCGCCAGGTTTTTGATTCCGGTGGCATTTCCTTCCTCGTCTACTGCTCCGACAAAAATTATTGTCCCGTTGTTTCGGTGCATGGTTGATGCTGCAAGCAACATTGCCATGAGTGGCGCCTTTGCATCCGATGCGCCCCTGCCATACAGGTAATCTCCCTCCTTTCTTACCTTGACTTTGCCTGGTACTGTGTCCATGTGGCCGCACAAGAGCACTCTTGGGGAGCCAGAGCCGATTGTCGCAATCAAATTTCCAACCTCGTCTATGCGAACATTGTCAAATCCAAGATCATCACACTTGTCTGCAAGAAATTCCGCCATCGGCCTTTCTGAAAGTGATGGGGTGTAAAGCCTGAGTGCCTTCTCTAATAGTTTAATTGAAAAACGTGGCGTTATGGTAAAAGAAGAATCCATTTTTACTTTCCTGCGTTTACTGCATATTCTAAGATTAGTCCTGCAATGTCTTTGCCTGTCACACGTGCAACATTTCTGTATTCAGTGGTATTGTTAATTTCATGAACTACTAGCCCCTTTTCTTTACTTTCCATTAGGTCGACTCCGACTATTTCTCCCATTACTGCCCTTGTGGCCTTGATGCAAATATCTTCTAACTCTTTTGTAACCTCGCAAACCTCTGCCGTTCCGCCAAGGTGCGTGTTTGTCTTCCAGTTTCCTTCCGATGAATTTCTGTATATTGCACCTACTACCCTGTCATCGATTACTATTGCCCGTATGTCGCGTGGAGGCCTTTCCACAAATTCTTCTAAATAATGAATCTGGTATATTGGATACATTTTCTCGCGTTCTTCTATTATTCCCTCTGCAGATTCTTTGTTGTTTAGCTTTGATACCATTCTGCCCCAGCTTCCGACTGTCGGCTTGATTACCTTGGGATATCCTAACCTGTCTAGTGCCCCAAGTGCGGCGTCTTTTGAAAACGCTACTGCTGCAAACGGCGTTGGAATTCCTTGTTCTTGCAAAATCATGTGGGTGAATAGCTTGTTTCCGGCGTATATTCCGGTGTGTAGTGAATTTATCACCTTTGCACCCATCCCCTCAAGTGCCGCAGTAGCATGCAAATTCCTGTAGTAACTAACGCATCGCTGCAGAACCGTTTTAAATTGTGTTTCTTTGTCTAATTCTAAAACCAGGTTTTTACAATCTACCATGTCTACTGTGATGCCTTTTTTCTTTGCAGATTCTGAGAGGGCTTTTTCTTCAAGACGGATGGTATCGTAAAGGACCGTTATTCCGGGGCTCACTGCCCCCAATCCTCTCCAACGCTTTGGGCTGGCTTTAGCCCAAATCCACTTGAAGATTTGGTTATCTCATAACTTGCACCGCAGTCCGGGCAAGTGACGAGCTCGCCTTCTAGGGCATCATTTGGAACTATGATATTGGAATCGCATTCAGCGCATTTTGCCATGTTCTACTCCTTGATACTTTTAGAGTCATTAATTATCTTTCTTTCAAGTTTGCTATCTAGGGGTATTTCCAAGAGGTCACCCATTCTGAGGTTTTTAAGACCTGCAGCAACTGCCTTTGCTTGCTCATCGTTCATTTCAAGCCCCAATAATGACATGAGATAAGCAGAGCCTGTCTTTCCTGCCAGCTCGCCAAATACTATTCTTCTTCTGTTTCCGACTACTCTTGGAGGGATAGGCTCGTATGCCGCTGGATTCTTAAGTATTGCTGCTAGGTGGGTCCCCGCCTTGTGCTTGTATGCCGATGCGCCTACAAGCGGCTTTGAATCATACGGGTGAATTCCAGTATAATCTGCAATTAGTTTTGAAAGATCGCTTAGCATGTCTAGTCGAAAATCGTTTGGAGATCTGTACAGATACGTCATGGCGACTCCGACTTCGGCAAGCGATGGAATGCCGGTTCGCTCTCCAATTCCGTCAATTGTTGTGTGAATCTGGTCTGCCCCTGCATCTATTCCGGCAAATGCATTTGCTACTGCAAAGCCCATGTCGTTATGACAGTGAACGTCAATCGGAACCTTAATTTTTTCTTTTACCATTTTTACAAAATTGAACATGCCTCTTGGCCTCATCACGCCAACCGTGTCTGGCAGACTAATTCTGTCCACTCCTGCCTCCTCGATTGCCTTGCAAATCTTAAGCAAGAATTCTGGGTCTGCCCTACTGCCGTCCTCAACTGTGAACCTCATCTTCAGTCCGTGCGCTTTTGCATATTCTACAGTTTCTACTGCGCGTCTCATTGCCTCTTCTCGCGTGATTCGAAGCTTGTCCTTCATGTGAATATCTGAAATTCCAAGATATGTTGCAGTCCACTTTGGGTCGCACTTTAGCGCAATATCTACATCTGACTTGAGGGCCCTCACATGTGCAACAATGTCTGCCTTTAGTCCTTGCTTGATGATTGTCTTTGTTGCCGCCAAGTGGTCTTCTGATACAACTGGTGAAATTTCAATCTGGTCAACTCCAAAATAATCCAGCATCCATGCAATCTGTATTCTTTGTTTGTTGGTAAATGTCACCCCCGGGTGCTGCTCTCCCTCCCTTAGGGTGCTGTCAAGTACGTGAATTCTTCTTGGTTTTTTATCGTACTCGTTGTACAGATGTGCATAGTAATTCGGATCATTCATTGCAGAATCAGGTTAACTATGTGCCCGTTATAAACATAATCGTACTAAAAGCGGCTTAAATCAGAGAAAACTGGTGTGATTTTAGGCAAAAAGCAAATGTTTTATCACGAAATTCGTCTACGTGACTTCACGCAAAATTATAACCGTGTTGGTATCTGATACGCCTGGGATTTTTCTTAGCGCATCAATTGAGCCGTTGATTTCCATTATGTTTGGAGCCGAAATTATCACTGCAATGTCGTACTGTCCGGTGATTTCGTAGACTGTCTTTACTCCCTCAAGGCTTGTGAGCTTTGCGGAGACCTTTGATGTGTCCATTGATGACTCTACTGATATTAGCACTATTGCCTTTGTCGAGTTTTGCTCGCCCATCTCAACTGTGAATTTTTTAATTACTTTGTTGTCGATGAGGTTCTTTACTCTGCGCCTCACTGCCGATTCTGACAGCTTTAGCTTTTTTCCAATGTCTACAAACGATTCCCTGGAATCCTCCTTTAAGATTTTTAGTATTTCGTCATCAGTTTTGTCCTTGTACATTTTTTCTCCTCTCTGTCTCTCTTACCATTAGTCTGTCTAGTACTTCTAATACTTTTGTAATGTCCTGCTCTGATAATACTAGTGGGGGAAGCAATCTGATGATGTTTCTGCCAGAATATAGTAGCAGTACTCCTTCTGAGATTCCATCATCTAGTATGTCCTTTACCTCGAACTTCATTTCTATCCCAATCATCAATCCCATCCCTCTAATTTCACGAATTATGCTGTGTTTGTTTTTGAGCTTTTCCAGTCCGTCTCGGAATATCTTGCCTACTCTGGCTGCATTATCAACCAGTCCATCTTCTGTTAACGCCTTTAGTGTTGCAATTCCTGCAGCGCAAGAGAGTGGGTTTCCACCAAACGTGGAGGAGTGTTCGCCCTTGCTCATTGCAGCCAAAATGTCTGGTCTGACAAGTGTGGCACTCATTGGGACGCCGCCTGCAATTCCCTTTGCCAAGCACATTATGTCTGGTGCCGTATTCCAGTGGTCACACGCCCACATTTTGCCTGTTCTTCCAAGGCCAGCTTGAATTTCGTCAAAAATTAGCAGAATTCCGTTCTCATCACAAAGCTTTCGGACTTCTTGCAAAAATCCTTCCGGTGCAGGGTGGATCCCACCCTCTCCCTGAATTGGCTCCATAATTATGAATGAGGTGTCTTTGTCTATTTTGGTTCGAAGCGTTTCAATATCCCCAAATGGAGAAAACGTTACCTTTTCTACAAGTGGCATGAATGCCTTTCTGTACTTTGGATTAAATGTAATTGATAATGCGCCCATTGATTTGCCGTGGTATGATCCGTTCATCGCAATCATGCCTGACTTGCCGGTGAACTTTCTTGCAAACTTTATTGCGGCCTCTACTGCCTCTGTACCGCTGTTTCCAAGATGTACTTGGGACAATTTCTTTGGAGCCAACTTGATTAAATTCTCTAAAAATTCTTCGCGGGTCTTGTTGTATAACGAGCTGTGAACTGTAATGATTTTGTCTAGCTGCGCCTTGATTGCGTTTACAACTCGCGGGTTTCTGTGTCCTACTAGTGCGACCCCATATCCTCCCATGCAGTCGATGTATTCTTTGTTGTTGATGTCCCAGACTCGTGTTCCTAGTCCTCTTTCTATTGTTACCGGGAATCTCTGATAGAGACTGCCCAAAAAGTCATCTTCAGTCATTTGCTAATTACCGTGCACCTTTGATGTGAAATTGCCGATGATATAGGATTTTCTCGCTGGCCGTTTGCAATTAATGCCTCTCTTACCCCCATGTCAAGTGCCTCTGTTGCCGCAAGTATTTTCTTTTCCATTCCAAAGCCTACTTTTGGCCTTATCTCTTTGGCTTCCGCATTTGAGAGTTTTTCCACTAGTTTCTCGTTCATGAGCAGTCCGTCGACATTGGTCAAAAACAAAACCTTGTCACTTTGTATGCTCCCTGCCACGTTTGCTGCCGCCCTGTCTCCGTCTATGTTCAAAAAGTCAAACTCTTTGGACATGGCAATTGGCGATATTACGGGCACATAGCCCTGGTCGAGCAATAGCTTGAGCAATCCTGAATTTACATGCGTTACCTTTCCAGTATAACCTCCATCAATTACCTGCTTTCGTCCCTTCTCGTTGACAATTACCAGCTTGTCCTTTCTTTCCGCCTCGAATATTTTTCCATCAATGCCACTTAGCCCTACTGCGTTTACTCCGTTTTTTTGCAGCATCTGGACTATCGCCTTGTTTATTTTGCCTGACATCACCATTGTGAAAATTTCCGCAGTCTCCTTGTCGGTATACCTACTCTTTATTCCACTTGGGGACACTACAAATTTTGGCTCCTTTCCTAAAAGCTCACACGTTTTTGTTACTTCTTTTCCGCCACCGTGCACCAGTATTACTCCTTCCTGCTCTGCTACTTTTTTGATGTCAGGAATTGTCGAGGGGTGAAGATTTTCTACTACGCTTCCGCCAATTTTGATTGTAATCATTTTTTTAAACTGGAGTTAGAGGTGAATATCTCAGACCATCCATTTCGTCAAAGCCTGACATGACGTTCATGTTTTGGATGGCAGAGCCTGCGGCGCCCTTCATTAGGTTATCAGAAGCTGATAGTGCAACTAGTCTGTGGTTGTCCTCATCAATGTCAAAACCAATGTCACAGAAGTTGGAACCGACTACGAACTTTGGATCTGGGAACTTGTACAGCCCTTTTTTATCGCGAATTAATCTGATGAATCTCTCATCCTTGTACTGCTCGCGGTATAACTTCCATATTTCCAACTCGTTCATGTCTTTTAGCATGAATGTGTGATTTGTGCAAAGAATTCCTCTGACTACATCTACTGCGTGAGGGCTCATTGATATGCTAATGTGCTTTCCTGCAATCTCGCTTAGTTCTTGTTCAATCTCGCCTGTATGTCTGTGTTTTGCAGGCTTGTATGGTCTGATGACACCTGACCTCATTGCGTGGTGCGTTCCTGCAACGCTTCCTGCACCTGCACCCGATGAGCCGATTTTAGAATCGACTATGATGTGCTCTGTGTCAATTACGTTGTTTTTGATCAGTGGAACTAGGGCAAGCATTGAGGTAACTGCCATGCATCCTGGACATGACACAAGCTGCGCGTTTCTGATTTTATCTCTGTGCAGCTCTGGAACGCCAAACACTGATTTTTCCAAGTATTCTGGGTGTGGGTGTTCCCATCCGTACCATTTTCCATATGCCTCTGGATTATGTAATCTGTAATCTGCGGAAAGGTCTACTACTTTGAGGCCTCTGTCGTAGAGCGCCTTTACTATTTCAGTTGCAGTTCCGTGCGGGACTGCGGTAAATACAAGATCGCACTTGTCTGACATTTTATCATAATCTAGCTCCGAAAATGTCATCTCTGTAAATCCTTTAAGCGATGGCTGAATTCTGTGGAGGTATTCTCCTACGTGCTGTCTTGATGTGACCATCGCGATTTCGACTTTGGGGTGCGTTACCAAAAGACGCAGCATTTCGCCGCCTACAAATCCTGACGCCCCGACCACTCCTACTCTTAACATATTGTTCTCCGTGACATGGTAGTATAATTTATTTCCTAACGTGATTTAGGGCAAAATTAATCATTTCTTGAGGAATATTTTTTTTGGCAACCCTTGCAAGTCCCTTGAATTCAACGGTATTATTCACTTCGTGTATTACCAGTCCGCGTTTTTCATCCTCCATTAGATCGATTCCTAAGATTCCGCCTCCAACTGCCTTTGAGGCCTTGATGCAAATGTCTTCCATCTCCTTTGTGATCTCACATATCTCTGGATCGCCTCCAAGCGCAATGTTTGTCTTAAAATCGCCCTGCGACTTTCTGTACATTGCCGCAATTACGTGGTCCCCTACTGTTATTGCCCGTATGTCGCGCGGTGGGCGGTTTATCACCTCTTGCAAATAGTAAATCCTATCGTGCGAGCCGTCTGATATGTCGCGCATTTCTATTATTGCCTCTGTCGTGTCTTTGTCTCGTAATGGCAAGATTCCCCTTCCCCAACTTCCTATTACTGGCTTTATCACAATTGGGAAGCCGACTTTGTTGATTAGGTTGGTTGCCTCTTCTGACGAGAATGCAAAATAGGTTTTTGGTGTTGGAACTCCGTGTTTTTTTAATAATAATGAGGTTACCATCTTGTTCCCGCACTTGTCTGCCACATCATAGCTGTTGATTACAGGAACATCTAGGAACTCTAGGCACGCAGTAAAGTGCAAGCCTCTAAAATAGCTCACGCATCTTTCTAGGACTACATCGCCAAAGTCGATGTCGCCCTTTTTACTTTCTGTGCTGATCTGGCTAGTCTTTGCATCCATTACTATTGTATCGTGACCCATCTTGGATGCTTGCTCTTCAAGCATCTTCTCCTCCAGCCTGAGTCTATCAAATACGATACAAATCTTGGACAACTACTCTCCCCAGTCTTCTCCGACGCTTTCTGCTGGTTTTAGTTCCACGTTTGGGCCGTTTTTCTTTGCAATTTCAAAGTCAGCTCCGCATTCTGGACATGAAACTATCTCCCCTACAGCTGCATCGTCTGGGATGTTTATTTTTGCGTCACATTCTGAACAATTCATTATGATTTTTTTCACCTCTTGTTTAGTAATTTATTAGCTTCTGTTGTCTGCAATCCCCAGAGTTCAACAAAGCCTGTCGCCTTTCTCTGATCAAATGCCGAGCCTTTTCCGTAGGTGGCAATGTCGTGGCTGTATAGTGAATACTTTGATTTTCTTCCGACTACGCGGAACGCCCCCTTGTACAGTTTGAGTCGAACCGTCCCCGTTACTGTTTTTTGTGATTCGTCGATGAATTTATCCAAATCTCGCTTTAGTGGATCTTGCCACAGTCCCGAGTATGCCAAAAATGCCCATTCTGAATCAACTGTTTCCTTGAACTTGGTTTCGTGTTTTGTGTGGACCATTTTTTCAAGGTCAGAATGCGCCTCTATTATGCACAGTGCGGCTGGAGTCTCGTACACTTCGCGGGATTTTATTCCAACTACTCTGTCTTCTATATGATCTACTATGCCGACTCCGCAATCGCCTGCCACTTTGTTTGTATATTCGATTAGTTTGATTGGGTTCATTCTTTTTTTGTCAACTGCCACTGGGATTCCGTTTTCAAATTCTATTTCCAAATATCTTGGCTTGTCAGGAAGGTTCTTTGTCTTGACCCAGATGAATGCGTCATCTGGAGGCTCATTGTATGGGTTCTCAAGATCCCCGCCTTCAATCGCCCTGCCCCACAAGTTTTGATCAATGCTGAATTTTTTTGATACAGAGTCAATTGATATTCCATGTCTTTTTGCAAATGCTAGTTCGGTGGTTCTGTCCAAATTTAGGTCACGAATTGGCGCAATAATGGGTAAATTAGAACCTGAGCGCAATGTTATGTCAAATCGGACTTGGTCATTTCCTTTTCCAGTACACCCGTGTGCAAGCGCATCGACTTTTTCCTTTTTTGCGATGTCTACTACTTTTTGTGCAATTAGCGGCCTTGCCAAAGATGTTGCCAGGCAGTATTTTTTTTGATATAATGCGTTTGCTTTAATTGCCGGATGGATGAATTTTTGCACAAATTCTAATTTCGCATCTATGTTGTAATGCCTAAGGACCCCAAGCTTTTTTGCTTTTGCCGCAATTTTCTTTTGGTCGCTTCCTTCCCCAACATCGACTGTAACTGTAATTACATCCATGTCATGCTTTTCTTGTAAATATTTTATGACAACTGAGGTATCTAGTCCGCCAGAAAAAGCAAGTACTGCTTTTTGTTTCATCGAGCTTTTTCGTGAAAATGCTTTGCATTTATCTTTTATGCTGATCTCGAAAAAAGTTTTCATTTTATGTTTCTGGAAAAAGTTGTCATGGCAAAAAATTGTAACTAGCTTCAGCTAAAATCCGATCACTATTTAACCAAAGTTTCATAACGCTGTTTTATGAAAATTCTAGTCTATTCTGGTGTGATAATGGCGGTAATTGTAATATCTGTGGTGGCATCTTTGAGTCTAGAACAGCCAGAATCTGACACGAATCAGGTTCGAGTGGTGTTTTTTGCAAATGTCAATCATGCCGTGCCAATTGTGGGGCTGGAAAATGGCGAGTTTGCAAAGGAACTGGGTAACACTGTAATCAAAACAAGAATAGTGGACAGCGGACCTGAGGCAATTGAGGCGCTTTTTACAGAGTCTGCTGATTTGGCATATCTGGGGCCAGCTCCGTTTGTAATAGGATATGTAAAATCAAAGACTGACGATATCAAAATTTTGGCAGGTGCAACAAGTGGCGGAGCAAGTTTTGTCATACAAAAAGACTCTGTGATATCTACTGCCGCTGATTTGGCCGGAAAAAAGATCGCAGCGCCGTTTATTGGAAATACTCAGGATGTCTCGTTACGGAATTATCTTGCAGAAAACAATCTAAAATCTAAGGAAAGAGGTGGCACTGTTACCATATACAACATTGCGAATCCAGAAATCTACACTATATTTGCTAAAGGCGATATAGATGCTGCATGGGTGCCTGAGCCGACTGCCACAATGCTAGTGGATCAGCTTGGAGGAAAACGATTATTCAAAGAAGAAGATACCTGGCCTGATAAAAAATTCTCATCTGTTTTACTTGTTGGTAGGACAGAGTTTTTGGAAACGCATCCTGACTTGGTGGCAAAGTGGATTGATGCTAACACAAATACTGTAAATTGGATCAAAGAAAATCCCGACCAAACCGAATCTATCTTTATTGATTTTTATAAAAAGCACACTGGAAAAAAACTAAATGAAAAAATTATCCACAACGCATTTTCAAATATTCAAATTACGTCTGAACCAATTCCAAACTCCATTAGCACGTTTGCAGAGCGCGCATATGGCCTTGGATACCTTGGACACTCTGGCTATAATTTAGATAACATTTACTATCGTCAGAACAATACGTCAATTGGGGCTGTATCATGGCAAAACTAGAAGCAAAAAACATTGTCAAGTATTTTGATCATGACGGGCAGCAGCTAAAGGCTCTGGGCGGAATAAATCTCACAGTGGACGAGGGGGACTTCATCTGCTTGGTTGGACCGTCTGGATGCGGAAAATCTACATTTCTTAGAATAGTTGCAGGACTGCAAAAGCCAGAAGAAGGGCAAATACTGCTAGACGGCCGCCCGATCATCAATACTGGGCCAGACAGAATTTTGGTGTTCCAGGAGGGCGCGTTATTTCCATGGCTCAAGGTGCAAGACAATGTGGAATTTGGATTAAAGATTGCGGGGATTCCGGACTCTGAGCGACACGAAATCTCCAAGCGCTACTTGGAGATGATGGATTTGACAAAATTTGCAAATTCGTATACGTACCAGCTATCTACTGGTATGAGACAACGAGTGGCAATTGCCCGGGCACTAGTCATGGACCCTGAAGTGTTGCTAATGGACGAACCCTTTGCAGCACTGGACGCGCAGACTCGTGACACTCTCCTAGTTGAAATGCAGATGATCTGGCAAAAAACAAAAAAGACAATCATATTTGTAACTCATTCCGTTTCAGAAGCAACAGTTCTTGGAAACAAAGTCGCAGTGTTCACCCACCGACCATCAACGATCAAAAAAATTGTCAGCATCGAAAACAAGAGACCGCGTCTTTCCGAAGATGAAACCCTCATGAAATATCAGCAGGAAATACTTGCTGAACTGCGACCTGAAGTAAAATCACAAGGAGAAGGGGAATGAAGACAACCGTTCTGGTAAAGAAAATTGTGTTTTTTGTTGGAATTGTTCTTGTGTGGCAGGCATTTGACTCTGCAAACGTGTGGTCAGACAAGATCTTTCCATCACCGCTTGAGGTTGGCGAAAGTCTGTGGTATAGTGCATCTGATGGAACTCTGTTCTACGGAATAGGGACTAGCCTTTGGAGATTGGCAATAGGCCTTGTAATTGCAATAGCTGGCGGAATCACATTAGGTGTGTTTATGGCACGAGTGGAAACTGTAAACCAAACGATCGGCTCTATCATTTTGGGACTACAATCGATTCCTTCGGTTGCGTGGAGCCCTTTGGCAATAGTTTGGTTTGGGTTGACTGATGCTGGAATAATTTTTGTCACGGTGGCAGGCGCAATGTTTGCAGTAACCATAAACACGTACACTGGTGTGAAAAACATCAATCCTGATTATATTGCAGCCGCACAAAACATGGGTGCAAAGGGAGGCCAACTAATAACAAAGGTACTGATTCCTGCCGCATTTCCGTACATGATTTCTGGATTCAAGCAGGGGTGGGCATTTGCATGGAGGGGTGTGATTGGCGCAGAATTATTGTTCTCGTTTTTGGGGCTTGGATTTTTGCTAAATGTCGGACGACAGCTAAGTGATGTCTCTCAGGTAATAGCAATGATGCTAGTCATCATGATTATTGGCATTGTAATTGACGGACTTATCTTCAAAAAACTAGAAGACAAAGTCATGTCAAGATGGGGTTTGCGCTAGTCGCTTCTGGGCCTCTTCAAAGGTGCAAGGTTCCCAATCTCTGCACAAAGAAGCATTGTTTTCAATGAGCTCCTCAATGCTGATGTATCCCCATTCTGCAAACAGATCATCATTTAGATTGGCATAACCGTAGGCAATGTTTTCATTCCTATCTAGTTCTGCTATTAGCCAATAGAACCCGATTTGCGGGATCTCCCACTTTTGATAGATTATTTTCTTTTCAGTTGGAATGTCTTCTGTTTCGTATAGTTTGGGAATGTCTTCTGTTTTTTTGTCGAATGCCGCCATTTCCTAACGTTGAAAAGAAGCAATTCGTCTTAAGGGGTCAAAATGTAGCGGTGTAGAATGTAAGCGGAATTATTTTTTGATCTTTAAAGAAACTAAAAACGCGACAATGCAAATTCCGACTGCAAAATACATCACGGCGACATTGTTGTAGTAAAACGCAAGTGCGCCTGCAATCAACGGACCGATCACATTTGCTATGGCTATGGTGGAATTGAAAATTCCCGTGGATGTTGATTTTGGATTGTTCTCCATTAGGTGGATGCTTCCACCAATGTACAAAAATGCCCATGTGACGCCTACTAGCGCCATGGATGGAATTGCCATCCACCAGCTAGTCATTAACGCCATTCCTAAGAATACAAACACTGTGAGACCTATTCCTATTTTGAACTTGGTTGTGTTTTTTGTTTTTATTTTTGATGCCATTAAATTCATCAAAACAAACGCTGTTGCAGTATTTGCAACATACACCAACGATACTTCGTATAGTTTGGCGTGAAACGTCTCAGTCAAAACCAGTGGTAAAATAGTCCAAACTGATGTTGCGCCAACATGTCTGAGAAGTAAAGACAAAAACAGGTGTTTGTTTTTTGCAATTACTGCCAGCGTAGTTCCTTTTCCCGTTTCTCTTGGAATGGTATAGTTTGGAAGTCTTGATGATAATGCAAGTCCTACCAAAAAGAAACATGCACTTATGAGAAATATCGTCTTTTCATTATTTGCTATTCCAGCAGCTACAATCCCTGCAAGCCAGCCAAGTGCGTGAAACGATATGATTGATGCAACCTTTGCCTTGTCTTTGCCAGACTCGTACGTATATGCAAGCATTGCTGGAACGATCATTCCACTTGCTATGCCAGCTCCAAGTCGCGCTAAAAGTAAGTAAAACGAATTATCTGCAAAATAGTGTAGCCCAAAGGCAACAGCTGAACCGATAAATCCAATCTGGATGAAAATTAGTCTTTTTCCACGTTTGTCTGAAATTCTCCCAAAATACAAACTGGACATGATCTGCGCAAAGAAAAAAGTGGCAACTGTAACCCCTACCTCGAAGACAGAGTTTGTAAGGTTTTTTGCTAGAATTGGCATGAACACATAAACAATAGACACTCCCGCGTGCTCAAAGAACGTGGCCCCTCGTACCAGGTTGCTGACTCCAACTTGTCTCATGAAAATTATCTCACGTGTGCTAAAATGTGGAATAATTTATGTCAAGATTTTGTACGCTTAGGTAGTTATTGCCAAATTGGGGGCAATGGTGGCCAAAACCCGACTTCCCCTGAGCGCTTCGTTGGAAAAGAAAATGGCAATTTCCAATTTTGTGCCTGCCAGACTAACTTTAATCTCCCTGATGGTCGTTTTAAATTTGGTTTTTTCGCTTTTTCCTGAATTATCGCTGATCTCCATGATCAAACCCTCTTTTAACAAGTTGTTAAAAACTCTGTATCCACTGCTGGTTGGAAGTCCAGACTTTTTTAATATCTCGGGAAGTGTTAGCGCAGTTTCAGTTGCTATTGAAAGAATTGCTTTTTTATCGTTATCTCCATATGAATTTAGGATAAAATTTGCAAGTGTCTCGTCTCTGACTTCAATAAAGTTTGACTTTTGTTTTTTGCCCGACTTTTGTTTTTTAACAATGCAAACACTCTCAAACAGGTTTTTTAAAACACCTTTTGAGGCGTTTCCAAAAAACTCGTTCAATACTTTTTCAAAGATGTCGAATTGCTGTAATGATTGTTGTAGTGAAAGTCCATATCTTTCAAATAATCTGTCTTTGATCTTCCTTCGTATCGCTGTCCCAAAATGATCGTCTAGATGGTTTTCAAAATATTGTGCTAAAAGTACGTCTATTCCTAACATGTGTTAGACACCAGTAGGTACAGCGGTTTACATTTTTGAAATGCTCGTCTTTCCATAGTGATCTCAGTTGTATGTGTATCTGATTTTAGATTAAAACTAATTGATTGGATTGTTTTTTCATATATTGCTCCTTTATGGTTTCCTTTTCCATTCTTTGTATCTTTATCAAAACCTGAAAACAAAATAAGTCCTTGCTCAACAAGCGCGTCTACCTTCCTATATACTGATGACTGGGGGAGTTTCGATTTTTTTATAATTTCTGTTATGGTCATAGGTGATCTCAAGTTGTAAAGAATAATTCGATTATCTTTGTCTAGATATGCATCAATAATCTTATTTGTTAATTCCGTGTCAGTAATCCTGATTGTGATGGACGCATCCTCTTTTTTTACAATGGAAAATACTCTTTCTACGCGTGATTTCTCGCCTAGTTCTGCGAATAATAAAAAATCCCGTTTTTGCATCCTACGCATTCCTTGGGACTGCACAGTTTCTATTATCAATCGTGATTAATTAACAATTTCTCAAATTTGGGAAATTTATAAGATTAGAAAAGTCTTTTATGTGAGTGATAAACAAAGAACTCTGTTTACCGCGATTTGTTGTCTGAAGATAAATTTAATGATGATGACAAGGTTCTTGTCGTTTACAAGTTTAAGGATACTCATAAAGTCCATAAGATTATCTGCACATACGCCCAATATTGCAATCTAAAAAACATTCAATCAATAGAATACTGTAAGATCGTTCAAAAATAATTATCATGTAGATCAATACAAAGAATTGAACCAAACTGTTTGGCGCCTGGTATTTGACACTGGTCTATTCATACTATAATGCCAATGCCGCCATGATGGCGCAACACAATCCTGCAAGTATGTAAGTCATCATGGGCATGGTGGCGCAAACATAGATTCCTTCTGTCTCTGAGGAAAATTCTTGAGTATCTGGATCGTGTCTGAATTGAAATTTTCGTTTCCCATTAATTGTGATTTCTGCAGGAAATGTGAAATTTTCGTTTCCCATTTTTCTATGTATTATAAAATAGGCTAGTACTTTCTTGTATGCTGGCTCATCAAATTCTGAAAAAAAGTCCTTTGTTTTTATGTTAATTCTTAGATTACAAGCAATTGTGATCATGATACAAAGTACCGAGGCAAACATAATCACCAATATTGGAATTACGATTCCATCAAATCTCGGCAAAACGATGGACAATGCCAACAAACCAAAGAAATCCCCCGTGGCGTATCCCATTCCATTGAATTTCATGATCCATCCAGCAAATGCAATTCCAATGCCTGACATCATGCCAATTACGTTTAGAGGGCCGATTAATTCTTGAATGCTTGTTTCAAACACAAAAATGAACACTGCTGATATAATCGCAAAAGAACTTAGGCCAAAGATCCAAACTCTGTCATCAACATATCTAGTTTTTACATCCAAGTATGCTGCAACGGACAGCATTCCAATTGCAATCATTGCACGGATGATTTCAAATTCATTCATTGTATTGCAGTACTTTTATGGAGCCTGGCATAACATTCCAAATCTTTGATAAAATTTTCTCTCGCAATTGGGTCGTCGTCTTCGATGTCTGCTATTTTAGATTTTAGTCCAACGACCCATTTGTTCAGTGATGTCAATTCAGCATCGTAATTCTCTAACATTTTCATTTTTTCAGGAAAAATCCTAATGGTGTTTTTGTGATGACGATAGGTTAATCCCATTTCGCGTAAATTACGGATTAGCTTGGACGTCGAATGCGAATGTTTTACAATATCTGCAAAGTATGTTACAGCAAAATATCCAACAAATCCGTTATTTTCTAGATTTTTTTGAATGACATATGCTTGTGATAAAAGGCATAATGATGATACTGATATGCCGATCTTTGCTGCAACATAATACCAACGCCCCACATCGGTTAACTCCAAAATGCCATCAGTAAGTTGGATTAAACTTTTAGTTTGCAGATCATAGATTGTGACCCTTATGACATTTAGATTCTTATTCATCTGTAAAATTTTTTCGACCAGTTGTTTTTGCTCACATGGTACAGAATAAAGTATCTTGCAAATCAAGTGAGCGGTGCTATTTGTCTCCAAACAACGGTTTTTGAAAAAAAGAGAAGAAATTTCTTTTTTTGATTTTTCCGATAATTCCATTTCAAATGTGGTTCGAACTGAGAACCAATACCCTCAAACTTTCTTTGGCTTCTATCTCTTCAGCAAGTTTTGCAAGTTTTGTAATCTGCACTGACTTTGTTATCATTTTAACATGAATCTTTGCTCCATTTTGGATGTCAAGAAACTCCGTATGCTCAGGCAGCATGAAGCAAGATTTTTTCCCAGATTCTCCTTGAATTACGATAACTCCATTTTTTTCATCTATGGGTGCAACCGTGTTCTTTTTTATATCTACCCTGAATCTTTTTCTTACTGTGTTCTTTTTTATTTCTTCGAGTTTTTCATTGAAAAGATTTCTTTGCTCTCTGGGCAATTTTATTATGATATTTTTTAATGATTCTAATTTTTTTACTATCTCATCTCCTACCTCTATGTCAAGTATGGTTTGATGCGGCACATTTCCAAGAATTTTTTTGATTTTTTCTTTTTCTTTAGCTGAATATTTTGTTACAATTGAATATGGTTTAGCTTCCTGCTTCCTTGATGATTTGATTTCTCCCTCAATATCATCTATTTCTTCAATAAAACTGGCTGGTTCTCTTTGAGGTTTATCATATAGTGGTTCAAAGAGCCCCTCCAAATATTTGTGAGTTGGAAATGAGAATTTTTTACTTGATAATTGTTTAAGGGATACTTCCAACATATCGACTGCTTTTATGTGGTTATTTTTTGATTGGATCTTACATATGGCTTCTAAGACATATGGCGGCATCATCACTTCCGCTAATGTTTTGATCAATTCATTTTGAATGGATTGAAGTCTTTCATGCGCATCACTTGCCAAATTTCTGCAATTTTCTAACATCCTTACATATGATTCTGATAGCCAACACATTTTTGAAATTTCACTAATGCTCATATCGTCAAAGAATTTTGCAAGTTCGATGATTTTAAGAGGATTCAGCGGACTTGTCTGGTTCAGTCTGACATGAAGCACGACCACTTCCTCAAGTGAATTTACTTGATAGAAAGTAGCCTTGAATTCCTTTAGGGCTGCATTCTTTAGGCCTAGTACTCGAGCGCTTCCATCTGCTACGTATTTTTTATTGTTAAAAACAGCTATGCTAAGTGCAGGAATTGATTCTGGATTGGATTTTGCGGTTTTAGTGATAGAGTCAACCTTTTTTGCAGTATGAATAGTTATTTGAACTGGACATGGATGTAACTCTGATATCTGTACTAATTGTTGTTGAGATACGGATTGACTTGGCATCAATTTAGTTGCACTCCTCTGTTTTTTTCTTTTTCATTTTTTGATGACGATCTTTATTTTCATTAGCGAGCACACAGCCTCTAATTTTTACAAATTCTTTACTTTCACGAGATGCCATATTGTACACAAATCTTGCGACAGTGTGATGGTTTTCTAACGCTGTCTTGTTTTTTAGCGTACTTAATCCTCTGATCATATTTCTAATCTCATCCCGTTTCTGCTGGGGGGCTTTATTGGAGTATATGTTGAGATAATAATTTAGATGATTGTCCCCATCACATTTTATTTTCAGTTTTTCTTTGGCAGTAATCTTTACTAATGAAAAAACTTTAAACATTGTTGGCATTCGGTTAAGAGAAAATGCAAATTTTATTGATTTTTGAATCTCTATGTCACTTTTTGGAATCGAATACCTCCTACATGCAACAAACAACGCAAAGGATGCCTTTTCTGCTGTGGAAAAACTTGTATTTTTATCAAGTTTTGAATACATATTCCAAGCATCCAGGGCAACATGGCGTGCCAGTTTGAGTTTACTGCACGCATTTGAAAAGCTTGACACGGCTAGTTTTTGTTCGTGAATTCTTGTTGTAGCCTCGATTTTTACAGGCTTACAGCCAGGTTGAATCTCTTGAAATAGGTTGACAGCACTATCTGTACTTGTTTCTGAGACGTCATTAATTCCTAAAACAACTCCACATGACTTGCAAACAATCTCGTCTGATTCTGTAATTACTTGATCTTCAGTTCTGTGCTTGCAAGCGATTCGTGGAATTTTTTTTGTTTCAACTGATTCTGTTTTGAAGATTTTTTGAAATGAAGAACAAGAATTTGGTGTGGAATCATAGAATGTAAAACTCATAATCTTCCTCTGCATTGGTGGCAAATATTTTGACATCTATGAGAACTAAAAAATTTGGTCGATGACAATCTTTCTATCATATCTTTGCATATTTCATCTTTAAACTATATAATAATTGATAAATTTCTTCGTTTTGAGAAATTACTGATGTCTAAATCTTATTTGATTCGAATTTATTTTTATAACTTTGCTTAAATTAGTTGGCATCTTTTTTTGGTCCATTAACTTAATTTTATCGCAGTCGAAATTCATAATCGGATCTTAATCTATTCTTGGTTGTTTTATTTTTTCATATCCAATACTCTAAAAATTGATTTGTAAAAATTATTAGTTTTCAAAATATTTGCAAGTCTCTGTAAGTACCACGATATACTAATTCCTTTCTTCCAGATTAATTTGAAATATAGAATACCAGAGATCCCAAATCCAAACGTCATCATCAAAAATAGATAGTCATCATGTAAGATAGCTCTGACTTTCATGTCATCATGTGCAATAAAAGAAACATTGTCTGTATGGTATGAAATGCCTTCCCAGTGATCAAAGACCTCTCTGACTAAAAATGAAAACTTGTCCTTTGGTGGAACTGATAGATTCACTGTCTGTCCGTATGTGTAAAATCCAGCACCACGTGCATTTTCTGCATCAATTTTGATCATTCTGTCATATTTTGCAATTATTTGTGCGTCTCTGTTAAGATACACGTTGCTGATTTTACCGTCTGGAAATTCTTGATCCTCAAAGACAACGTTATTCAAATGATACCCGCGATTACCGATAATGACATCCGGTGGAAATTGGGATTTTAAGAATTGTGATTTGAATTCTCCCTGGTATGGTGTGACGATATTTTTTGAAATATTGCCAATTTCAATGTGCTTTTCAATGTTTAGATCTTTTCCGTCATTGCCAATTGCCTTGAATTCAACCTTGACAATTTTTTCGGCATGTACTGAAAAAGTATTTTTTGACGGAGTATAGCCTTTTTTAAACGCAGTAAATGTAATGCCCGAGTGACCCTCCACATTAGGAGTGATGGCATAAGTAAGATCATCAATTTTTCTGTATGGGAACGGAGATTCAATCTGAACATCCATGTCTTTGATATCACTTGCAAGGTGAAGCTCAAACTCCTTACCAATCCTATCGATGATCCCAGAAGGAATGATTGAAAAATCAAGCTTGTTCGCAAAAGTTTCGATATCCCGATTTGATGCTCCGATCTTTGAAATTGCAGCTAATCTCTCAATACTGACATTGTCGATTTCAAGATATTTGCCGTTTATTGTAATGCCTTGCGTTGTAGAAATGTTGGTGGAGTTTATTTTTCTAAGAGGGATGCCAAATGAATCAACTTCGTGAATTGTAAAGGGAATTTTTTCAGAGATGTGTGCCTTGGCTGGCGCATCAATTGATACCGATGCCGCAATTCCGGCAGGCGTGATGACATGTTCTACTGGTGCAATTATTGCAGAAGAAAAAATGGTCGGGGATGACTCGATAATGTTTCCAGAGTAAATCGCCGAGTTTTGTGATGCAATGGTTATTTTTTCATTACCTAAGTTAGTAGATACTGAAATTTCAACTGGTCCTGCAAACATTTTTTGAGCGTCAATCAAGGCACCCGAATTGTCCACAATTGAGACCATGGCCAATGCTTGAGTATTGCTTGACAGTGCAGAAATGGGCGTTATTTTTAGTTGATAAAGATCATGATAGGGTGATACAATCTTGATTTTTGATTGGTATCTCTCCAAACCTGGGCCTGATGCCGAAACTGTATACTCACCCTGACTCTTTCCAAAGACCTCAAACAATACTGCATGATTGTAACCAGTTCCCCTTTGTAACAGAACTTCTTTTGATTCTGATAGTTTCAGCATGTTGGGATATTGCAGACCGCCAGAAGAAGTAAGCGATATGGTCCTTCCGTCTAAAGGAACTGGCACAATCTTGTTTACTGTGCTTGAGATTGAAACACTTGTACTATTTGTATCTGCATGGGTGCTGGTGTTTTTGGTGGAATTCATATTGTATAGTGCGATGATGCCATATCCATCAGAATCAGTTATTGTGGGATAAAACCAGACAATAGCAATGTTTGGTGTGCGTTTTTCAATTTCCTTTAACTTCTCATCTCTATCCGATTCCAGTGGCTGAAAATTTTCATCAATTAGAACCGGTCCAACAACCGCACTGGTCTGTGCAGAACCAAACTCGTCGACGTTTGCAGTAATGACTGCACTTCCACTATTTCCTGAGATCGCAGCACCACTGCCAACTCCATCTATCAAAGAAATTTGTAAAATAGAGTCAGAATGCTGTTTTACATCGGAACGTGCCGTAAATCGGATAGAGTCTAGATTGTTTGATGATAGAAAGGCATGAACCACGTATGGTGGCTTGTATGGTTTTCCGTCCTTTTCAAGCCAGACAAAAAAGTAGGCCTTAGAGTCTTCCAAAATTATGTTTGGAGCAACTGCAATTTTGACTGTGACAATATCCTGCATTTTTGTTATTTCATGTTCGCCAATTTTTAGGCCTTCTGCATTTGCAAATATTTTTCCAGAGCCTTTAATTTTTGCAGAAAATTTGGACAAATGGCTTCCTGATTTGATCAGAAGATTATTCTCCTCTACTTGAATTAAGGGGGATGAATTTAGGTTGATTTTGATATCTTTAGAAACCGGGGCAGGCGAGCCTTTACTGTCAACTGTTATGACATAACCTAGTATATTTTCAGTCTTTGTTGTGTTTACAGGAAGAATTATTCTGAGACCTTCAGGTACTTGGCTAGATGAATAAATGTGGATAGTTTTTTGAATGATCTGTCCATTTATGACTGCAAAAATTGTAGCTGTTCCGCCTTTTACGGCTTTGATTGGAAATATTCCGTGATTGGAATAAGGTAAAATTGTTATGCTTTCTGGAATCTTTATTATGGCTGGATCATTTGTCGAGAGCATTATTGTTTGACCGTATCTTGCGCCAGTGTCAAGAATCACTACCCCCTCATAATTCTCACCAGTGATCATATCTGATGGTGCCCAAAGATCCGCACTGTTGCTTTCTTCTGCAAAAGCGTACAAAAAATAAGATGCAGCCAATCCTGTCAAACTCAGCCCAACTAGAAGTTGTACTGTTTGCATCTCTTTCACAAATTAAAAAACTGGCTAAAATTTAAGGAACGATTTTTTTAATCTATCTCTTCTATTGATCTGCCCCCACTAATCATCAATCAGACTGCAACATCGATGCATCTAATCTGCTTTGTCAAGTAACTAGATCTAATGATTCTCTTAATCCCTTGTACCTGTTTCGTATTGTTACTTCGGTTACCCCAGAAGCTATTGAAATTTCTCTTTGTGATACTCTGATATCGTATTTCAAACATGCAATGTATAATGCGGCAGCTGCAAGTCCCATTGGATCCTTTCCGGCTGTTATTTCCATACTGTTTGCATTCGTTAAAATTTCAAGAGCATGTCGTCGTGTTTTTTCATCCAATCCTACTTTGCTTGCTATTTTGGACACGCAGTTTATCGAGTCAACTACTGGCATCTTCAAATCTAGTTCGTTGACGAGCATGCGATAGCCCTTCGAGATATCCTTTCTTTTTATATTGAGTGCATCCGATACATCATTTAATGTCCTTGGCGTTCCAGTGTCTCTGCACGCCGCATATGCCGCAGCTCCTAGGACGCCTTGAATGGATCTGCCTCTGACTAGTCCTTTCCCGACTGCCTTTCGATAAATGAGAGCTGTTTTCTCAATTACTGCATCTGATAATGTGAGCTTGTCCTTTAATTTGTCTAGTTCAAGAAATGCTAATCTGAGATTTCTATCTGAATGTTCATGTGTCTGACTCCTACTGTCCCAAATTCGAAGTCGCCTTATGCTATTTTTCATGGATACTGAAAGTGATTTTCCAGATGCATCCTTGCTCACCTTACCGATTACTGTGGCAAGTCCTCTATCGTGTATCGCAAGTGAGTTTGGCGTACCTGTTCTGCTTCTGTCGTCATGATTGTCTACAAACAAACTGCGTGTAGAATTAGATTCTTCAATGCGTTCAACAATTACATTGCCGCAACTCTGGCAACATCTCTCACCTGTAGCGACATCTGTTAACACTAGTCCTTTACAACGTTTACAATTTTCATCAATGTTCAAAGTTTGCATAAGTATAATTTTAAATATGTAATTTTATTTATTTGAATTATTTTCCTTCTCAGTTCCCATCAGAGTCAAAGTAGAACGGATTCTGTCTATTACTCGAATTTTTGACGTAATGATATCTTTTATCATGGCTGCAGTTGGCGCCTCAATTTTTGTTATTATGTCATATGCACCAAATACTCCGCGGGTTTCTATCTTGTTGATGGATTTTAGCTGTGAAAACACTTTATCTTGTGAACCAAGATCACAATTTATCAAAACATATGCTGTTGTCATTACTTGTCACTCTGCACATGTTTGTGATGATGACTAACTAGATCCTTGTCTTCTTTTTCCATTTTGTAAAAATTTATCATCTTTTCAGATTCAACTGCATATCTCATGCTCTGTTACGCGTGTTTACATATATATAGTGATGTTTTAAAAAAACGCTAATTTATGTAATTTTATCATAAATACATTAACATTTGTATAATTGATACGTTTTTGGTTAAAAATGTGTCAAACATTCAACTATCAAAATTGCTCAATTAATCTCTAAAATATTCCAAATTCAAACATGATTCTGGAATTGCGTTTGCCCGTAGTAAAAATCAGTCATGTACATTTAGTGTAAAATTAAACTAACTGATTTTTGAATTACGCAGAGTTATGAATTTTAAAAATTAAACTCAGTTGTCTTTTTTCTCTTTTATGTGACTCTTTTCATGACTGCTTAGTTCATCATATGTTTGCATGTCTCCTTCCCAATGAAAATCACATTTTGGGCAATTCCACTTCATTTAGGGTCTGCCTGTTCGAATTCTTTCTTTACAGATTCTTTGAATGCGTTTACGTCGACAGATACACTTTTCTGCTTACGTTTCAGTTTTGCTAGTATTTTTCTTAACATGCATAGTTAGACTGTCACTGACATATAAAGGGAGGAATGTGCCCTGATTGCTACATGATTTCAGTAAAAAATCCGGTACTCCGACATACGCAACTCAATATCCTTTTGCCTGTCTATTCCATCTATGGCACATTATCACATTGGCAGTGACAAATTACGCATGTTCTCATAATGAACTCTCAAAAAATCCATAATCTTTCTATCTTCACTCTTGTCAATTGGAGCTCCATTTGCAATAATGCTGAGATACTTTAGATCTGATTCGATTCTAGACAGACATTTTTTCACTGAATCATATTGACCATCATGCATAAACTCGATAATTTTACTTTCATCATTAATTATCTCTACTTGAAGCGTTTTGATGTCTTGACGTATATCCCGTCTCATCCAATAATATTAGACAAATTACAACATAACCTTGATCTAGTCGCTATTGTATAGTTGTACAAAAATTATAGCAAAAAACAAACATTTGTTTGACTCTGGATTTGTTGAATTCAATTTGGATGCATGTTGATTATTTGATGGACATCTGTTCTGCTAGGCAGGTTTATTCTGTGGCTTATTTTGGTGACTTGAAATTGAATTATCAACAAATTCAATCCAAACATAGAATAATTATAGTACGTAAAAAATTACAAAAATTATGGGAGATGGAATCGGAGGACCTGTAATTGGTTGTCTTTCTGGAGATACTTTTGAAATGTCGGTCACACATTATCGAAAAGATAACAAGGCACAATATGGTAAAACTGAACGCATTACAATTGCCAAGGTAGACAATCCTGACAATCCTGAGTATGAGGAAAGATCAATTGACGATTTGAATCGTACACTGAAGGGCAAATTTGTAACATGTAATGTACAGTATAGGGACCAAAAAACAGACCGACTAGTATGTAACGTGTTTGTCCAAAAGCCTCCGGAAGGATTCTAGAGTTAAAATAATTTGCATCTGTGATGATGTGGATTTTCGAAACTAGTAATTAATTTTCTTAATTCTCACATTACTTCCATGTGATTCAAGAAAATGCCCTAGGAAGTTCTTTAGCTGTTCTTCTATTCTGTAACCTATTGCTCCTTCCATCATGCCTGATTTTTCGATCACATCTAGCATTTCGGAACTTATTTGAATGTTGAAAAAAGTCCAGCCTGCCGCACTGGATGGCAGGCCTATTTCATACCCATTTTTTACATTGCACTTGCTTTCAAGATCAATCATGGCTTTCTTAATTAATTCAATCTCATCTTCATATCTTCTAGTACTTAGCTGAAATAACGGCCTCATCCTTACGACATGGTAATAACTTACATTATAATCAAAGGATCAAGTTCTGCCAATGGCAGGATAAAACAATCTTAAGGTTTTTGTATGTAGTTGTTGCTGGATGGTTTAGGTAAGTATTTGTCATTTGTAAATAAAATCGTAAAAAAAGATAAAACAATCATAATGTTTATCTTCTCTGTATTTCTGGCTGTTTTTGTACCTATACCTAGTTTTGCATCAGAAATAGAAACCACTTCGTATGGAATGTTTAATGACACGGATACTTCGACTAGCGATTCAGACGGCGACGGAATTGCTGACATTTCCGACAATTGTCCCCTACAATCTGAAACTGTGAATGGATTTGAGGATTCTGACGGTTGCCCTGATACTGCTCCACCTGTAGATTCAGACGGCGACGGAATTGCCAATGATACTGATAACTGTCCGACACAATCTGAAACTGTGAATGGATTTGAGGACACTGACGGTTGCCCCGACGTTACCCCGATCAAGGATACTGACAGCGATGGGATTGTAGATTCTATGGATAACTGTCCGACACAATCTGAAACTGTGAATGGATTTGAGGACACTGACGGTTGCCCTGATGTTCCACCAATCCAGGATACGGACAATGACGGGATTACAAATTCTATGGATAGTTGCCCAACGCAACGTGAAACTGTGAATGGATTTGAGGACACTGACGGCTGCCCTGACGTGCCTACTGTAAAAGACACTGATGGAGATGGAGTACTAAACAGTGATGATTTATGCCCAAGAGAGTCTGAAACTATCAATAATTATCAGGATTTAGATGGTTGTCCAGACACCGTAGCTACTGCCGATTATGATGATGATAATATTATCAACACTATGGACAAATGCCAATTTGAGGCAGAAACCCTAAATGGATACCAAGACACTGACGGCTGTCCAGATACCCCGCAAGCAAATTCTGACAATGAACCATCTGATAAATGCCCAGCAGGTCAAACAAACATTGATGGCGCGTGTGTATCTGCAACGGATCCCACATCTGCGGTTGTACAGTGGACTGCAGTAATCGCTGCCGTAATTACCGCCATTGGAGGTGTTACTGCAGCCAAATTCAGAAAACACTCCTAATGCGCCAAAACATACCAATTGTTTAAAAATACACCGTCGCTAAACAATCTAGATGAGTGATTCTGAACATGATTCTAAAATAGAACAAGTTGCCAAATTAATTATTCAAGATGATTTTTCTCTTGATGAGCAAGATCAAAAAAAGCTTCAAAAATACCATGATTTTGTAAAAACAAAATTTCATATCGAAGGCGACGCTGCAATAGAATTAGTTAATGAAGCGTTTTTGTATCTAAAACTAATGAATGCAAAAGACATGGATCCGCTACAAGATGGCGATAAATTTGGTGCCGGTTTCAGTTAGTACTGAGTTTTCTACGTTTTACTCGAGCCCAAAAAATACATAATATAAGAAAAGAAAATTAAAAAGGGTACAAGTGATTTATGGCCGAAAACAATTATGATATTCTAGGTGTAAAATACGGCGCATCTGAGAGGGAGATTAGAGCGGCATTTAGAAAACTAATCCTGAGCCATCATTCTGATAGGGGTGGAGACGAAGAGAAGGTCAAAAAAATAATTCAAGCCTATGAAGACCTCAAAATGGGTAAAACACATCCTGACACACAAGACGAACAACTAAAGAAATCACGCGTTTATTCTGGCGACTCTGACGAGGAACGAAGAAAAAGAAACACGGTGCTCTCAGGAGACGTTGCACGAGAAATGAAAATTGCGGAGGACTGGGCAGCATTACTAAACCGCTCAGATCAAACTGGCTCTAAACTTTTTGGCTCAAAAGAATTAGGCGAAATTGAATTTGAGAGAAAAAGGACGGGCGAGCTTTTCATAAAAGGTAGGTTCTGGGCAGGACACTTTACTTACGATGGATCGATTATAATGGCCGGCAGCATCACCAGTCCATATTTTTCTCAAAATGATGAAAACAAGACCCACATTACAGTAAAAAATGGGAATTTTACATTATCTGATCCATTGCAAAATAATTTCCAAATAGAGCATGGAGCAAAGATTGTATCTGAAAATGGTGACATTATTGTTGGAAATATACTTGGGATAAAAGAAATACTTCAAGACCCTGAAGGGAGAGTTGGACTCTATGTCACAAAAGAGCATTTCACAGAACTTAGTGCACCAAGAGGCAAAATCGTTGCAGGAACTGCAAGAGAAACCGTGTTCTTAGACGGTGACACTGTAGTTGTACATAACCTAATCAACAATGTCAAGGTAAGGGGAAGGATTATCTCTATTTTTGGAAACACTGTGAACTATAATGTGGAAATTGAAATCAAGGAAGGTGGCTCAATAATATTTCATGACGAAGGATCAGGCTTTGCACTAAGTGATGACGCAATAATAAAACTCGAAAATGGGAAACGCTTCAAACTGCACGAACTAAAAACATCAAACATGGTGGGGCATGGGCGAGAAATAACATATGACTATCTTGACAGCATCGGAAAAAAACAGGAAAGGGGAAGCCGATATAAGCTTGGCTTTAACTTCTTCAAAAAATAGAGATCGAATTGGAAATTAGTATTGGTTGTACCGGATGGGGCTATGATGGTTGGATTGGCACATTTTACCCAAAAAACATGCCTGCATCAAACTTTCTCAGGCATTATTCATCAATTTTTGATATTACTGAGATAAATTCTACATTTTATAGAATTCCAGACAAATCCGTGACAAGAAAATGGTATTCTGAAACACCTCCACATTTTAGATTTACAGCCAAGTTGCCAAAAATCATAACACATGAAAATAAACTACAAAACATATCTGTACACTTGGAACAATTTTTGGAATCCATGAAACCGCTTGGATCTAAACTGTCATTTGTTATTATGCAATTCCCGCCATCACTGTCATTTGATGACGTAAAACCGAGACTTGAAGAATTAAAGCCGTATCTTTCAAATTACATAATTGAAGGAAGGCATGAAAGCTGGTTCTCAAATGACGCAATAAAATATCTCTCTGACAATAATGTCTGCCTTGTGTGGAACGACGTACCGGGAGTAAAAAACTCACTTCCTGTCACGTCTGACTTTGTTTATGTGAGAATAATTGGTGATAGATCGATTTCTGAAAAAGATTTTGGCAAAATAATGAGAGATAGAACAAATGATCTAAAAATTTGGGCAGACCGATTGAACCAAGTCATAAACAAAATTTCATTTGGGATGATAATGGCAAACAATCACTATGAGGGATTTGGACCATCTACTGCAAATAAACTACGAGTCTTGTTTGGCTTGGAAGAACTTGTCTGGTCTGATAAGAAGCAAAAGACTATTGTTGACTTCTAGGTGTGTCACGAACGAAAATTAACAAACGTGTGATTTTGATTTTAAATTCTAACAAACGTTTAGGTTGCATGTGATCATCCTTATTCATTAGACTGGTCTTGCTGTTGTGGGGTAGTATCAAGTAAGAAAGCACTGATGCGCTCTAACCGGGTCGGTGAGCAAACGAACAACAGTTCGACAGCGATTACTTGCATTACTATCCTTGTTAATTGTTGATGATTTTTCATTTTACAACTGTATGTGCTGTTCTGGCATTTTGAATAATTTCTGTATGTTTGTTTAGTTATTTAGCTTTTAACTTAACAGTTTTTAGTATTTTACACGAAACAGATTATATTTATTTGCTACGTACGGTAATGGTTGAAAAGCGCAATCATTTTTGCAAAATTAAAAGATCCTTTCGGTGATGCGAAATGATTACTAGATACGAAATCTACCATATGGCAAAAATTGGATGTATTGCTGGATTGGTAGGTGGGTTTGCGCTTTTCAGCTCGTTTCTCTGGATAGACAGCGAAGTCGGTGTCCCATTTGGCACCTTCTACAAGATGGTTGGAATGGCAGTAGGATTGCATGGCTTGCCTGCTATTGCATTTGGATTCATTGCACACATGCTCATTGCATCTCTGATTGGTGCGACATTCTGCATTTGTTCTATCGTGCACAAAATGTTGCATATATCTAGCGTGCCAAAGGGGATAATCGCAGGTGCGGTAACTGGAATTGAGGTATATGCGATATTCTTCATGCCAATTACAATCTATGTCATGATGCCGATGATAGCAGATCATGCATCAGGACTTTATGCGATAGCAGAAGATGATGTACAAATCGCAAAGATTCTTGTTCAGACCTCTGACAAAATACTTTGGGGTTCACTGGTACTGCATGTGTTGTTTGGTGCCGTAATGGGTCTATTCAGCTCAATGATGCTATATGAGGATTATAACATGAAACAAAAAGAAAAAAAAGAAAAAAAGCCAAATTGGCAAAAATTTGAGAGTGAGAACTGGCCATCAACATGACCAAATTCTACTCTGACCTTTCTTTTTCAATGATGGTAAAAATTGGTACAGTGTCAGGGCTAGTCGGAGGATTTGCAATTTTCCTTAGTATATTCATGATCGATCTTGGCCTTAATGCCGGCCAAGGTGCCTTCTACAAGGTAGTCGGTTTGCCTTTGGGAATAACTGGAATCTCTGCAACCCTGGTTGGGATGATCTCTCATATGCTAACTGCCGCACTGGTAGGGGCAGTCTTTGGCGCATGCTCTGGCCTGCATCAAAAATTACGCATATTTTCACTCGGGCGTGGCATAGTTGCAGGAATAACGACTGGACTTGTAGTATTTTTTGTATTTTTCATACCGATTAGCAGTATTCTGATGATTCCACTAATTCAGTCAAGTAATGACGTGCTTATTGGTGGTGCTGGCAATCTGTTGTCAAATACAAATTTCGTAATGTTCGGTGCACTTGAACTTCATATGGTGTATGGGATTGCGATGGGGGGATTTTTCGCAATTGCAATACAATACGAGTCCAAAAAACAAAAAATACTAAAGGCAAGTGTATGATGTGCTAAAAACTATCACTATCTCAATAATGATTGGGACTTTTCTTATTGGTACCTATTATGCTCTTGCGGCATCCTATCTGCCTCCAGTTCAAGAAAACAAACTTGTGTCTGCATTAAGCAAAATGAAAACCGATCTAACATATGAGAAATTCATTTCAATGAACGAAAACGAAAGAGCGTCTCTAGTTCAACAGATGCCGTTTGATACCATCAAAATGTTGTTACAGGAAGCGCAGAATCATCCAAGATATGCCTCTGAGAATACTGACAAGATAAAGCTAGAGTCAAATTCAAGTGATATCCGATTTACAAAGCTAACGCAGATAACTGGTGTCAAGGGATATGATGCAAGTGGAACTGCATCTATAGTCTATGCGGGAAATATGGTGTTTCTAAGGCTTGAAGATTTTTCTGTTACAAGCGGAATCGATCAACACCTGTACCTTACAAAAGATGGAACAATTGCAAGCGGAATAGATTTGGGGCCACTAAAGGCATCTGCAGGAAATCAAAACTACGACATAACTGGAATCAATGTTGACGCATATAATATCATGATAATTTACAGCGAGACGTTTGGCACCTATTATGCTTACACAAAGTTTTTGAAAGCAGAATAACTGCTTGTCAAGTGTAATCAAAAAATGATTTTTGTGCCTAATTTTCTGATTATTTTTTAATTATTCTAGAAAACCGTCTAATTCTTATCATGCTGCGAAGAAAAAAAGACTGTCAGGCGATGAAGAAGAGTTAGAGACATGACAAAATATGATTGTAATTCAGTGACTCTGAGTCCTGACATTTGTTTATGACCAATTGGAGCCAATTTGGACATGATTTGGGAAAATGGTTTTAATTAATTGCGCAAAACCTATCCAATGAACAAAAAACTAATCATTGGAGTCGTTTTGGCATCTTTGATACCAGTAGTTGTCTATACTGCATCGCCGCTTTTTTTCACCGTGACAATTGATGAGGAAATACCAATGACCAAAACTGTTACATTGGAAACACAAAATGGAGAACCAGTACAGCCGATCACGTTAGCAATAGGAAGTTTCGTTGGAGTGGGCGATGGGATACACAATGCTGAAGGAACAGCAAAAGTGCTGTCACTAGATGAGGCCAAATTCCTAAGGTTCGAAGATTTCAAGGCAACAAACGGGCCTGATCTACATGTGTATCTGGCAACAGATGAAAAAGCAACTGACTATGTAGACTTGGGTTTACTAAAAGCAAACATTGGTAACCAAAACTACCAAATTCCAGAAGGAATCGATCTGTCAAAATATGACACGGCCTTAGTGTGGTGCAAGCAGTTTTCTGTATTGTTTGGCCATGTGAACCTCTCTTAATTTTATTTTTCATGTCAAATCAAAGAATCATAAGAGAACAATCCGTACGTAGATCTGCTTGTTAGATTGGCTTTCAAAGGATGGAAAACTACTCTTATCTGCTAGGGTAGTTAGGGCGTTTTCCTATGGATTTCTTAGCATCGTTTTAGCAATTTATCTAAAATCAATTGGCTTTAATGAAATACTAATTGGCGCAATTCTCTCTGCAACTCTTGTAAATAGCGTCATCTTTACAATGTTCGCAAGCTTTTACGCAGACAGATTTGGTAGAAGAAAAATTCTCGTTCTTTATGCTGTACTGATGGCGTTTTCCGGCGTTGTATTTCTCCTGACTGATAATTACATCGCATTGATAATTGCCGCATTCATTGGGACTGTAAATGTAACTGGTGCAGAAACTAGTGCATTTTTATCAATTGAGCAGGCAACGCTTCCAAAGACCGTAAAAGACATAAAAAAAAGAAACACCGTGTTTGGATTTTATAACATGGTTGGTATGCTTGCAATGTCAGCAGGCGTTTTACTGTCTGGGTTTCCACAAATATTACAAACCAATCTTGGACTCTCCCAAATAGACTCATTCAAACCCCTCTTTGCTATTTATGGAATTGCGGGAATTGTATCTGCAATAATCTATTATTTCCTATCAAAGGAAATCGAATTGCAAACGAAGCCAAGCCAGTTAAT
>DATBQZ010000258.1:0-18855 GCA_036560565.1 Candidatus Nitrosotenuis sp. | reverse complement strand
CAAAGTATACGAGAACAATACAATTGACCTTCAGATGCCCGGACCGTTCCTCTACTTCGTAGAGCCACAAAACTCGCATGCACAAATGCTCTATGGCATCTACAAGGACTTTTACATGACAAAGAGCGAAACTATCACGGTAACCAACGTGCCTACTACTGCATCACGCGTAGATGTAGTGGATTCGTCTGGAAACATACTTGCAAGTGTTCCTAACTCAAATGGAACTGCAACACTGGACGTAGGCATGTATAACTTTCCACTTGTATCTAACATACGAATCTATGACACAAGCAACGTAGAACTGACATCTACTGCCGCAAGCATCTTTGGAGGAGATGAGTATGCAATCATTCAACGATAGCAGTCTGATAGTTGAATCCGAGTCGTTTTTCATACGCAAGTGCTCATTTTGTGAAAAAACGATGGATATCTCCGAGGGGGACATATTATACAACTCAAAATGGTATCACAAGTTGTGCTGGTCTGCAATAGAAAGTGAGCCGCAATCAGACCTTGAAAAAATTTTGGCGATGTTAGACTGACTATACAATACGCATAGAATATTTTATCAAAGTAAGTTGACATATATTTAATAAATTCATATTTGGTAAGATGTGTATTAAGGAATCAAATGGTGCTGGAATAGATTGAACAACATACCGTCTGAGCTTTTGCAGTTTGTCAAGCGAGATACCTATTCGTTACTAATCAAGGGTTATGCCGGAACTGGAAAAACAACACTTGCCTTGACTATACTACGTGCATTAAACATAAAGGAAAACTTTCAGTATATTTCCACTAGGATTTCGCCAGACCAGTTGATTCAGTATTATCCATGGCTTGGCCAGTCTTTTGACATTGCAAAAAAAACCGATCCTGTAGATGTAGAAGAAAATAGCACAGAGATGCCGATCTTTGTCGATGCAAGACTGGACGAGCCGTCTTCAATGTTTGAGAGAATCACAAACCAGCTAATGGACATGAGGTCGCCTATGATAATCATCGATAGCTGGGATGCTGTAGGCTATTTCATGGACAGGGAGGCAATGATGAATAATGCACGAGTACTGCAAACATGGCGTGAGCGGGCAAACGCAAAGATGATTTTCATAAGTGAAGCACCAACAGATACGACTTTTGATGTGTTGGTAGATGGAATTGTAGAACTGCGACAAAGGCATCACAACGATCGTCTTCTAAGGGAAATATTTTTCTCAAAGTTACGAGGCGTGCGAATAGACAGACCGTCATACGTATACACATTAAACAATGCTATCTTTCGCAGTTTTGAACCATACAAATTATTGGATCTTGCAATCTCGCCTGATACTAAGACAAAACAAATCCAGCAAAGAAAAACCTCGCTACTTGAAGGTCAACTTGTAAAAAGTGGAAATGCCGCTCTTGATAATGTCATTGGGGGAGGATTTCCGCTCAAGGGAAATGTGAGCATTAGTGTAGATTCCCACGTGCATAACAAGGTGGTTCTTGCATTTGTGGGTCAAATCATTTCAAATTTCATGTCTGCAGGAAACCCCGTCTTGTGCCAATGTTCTGCCGATACGGATTCAGATTACCTGTCAAATTATTTGAAGGCAACTGTGCCTAAACAAGAAATCTCAAACCTGGTTTTAATGAATCCACCAAGTAATAACAAAACTGGCAAAAAAACCAAGCCCAAAGGACAGTATCTGGCAGAGATGGCAGCAAAAATAAAAAGCAAAAACCGTGATAAATTGCTTCTCTCAGTTATCTTTTCTAATGCCTCATCTGAACTTGTGATGGGGAATAAATGCCAAAACCACAAGCCGCTTGGTGACTTGAACATTGTGGTGAATGTTGGTCATCAAAACGAAGTGCAGGACTCATTATTTCAAAATTCAGATGTCAGCATTCATTTTCTGGAAATAAATGGGACTCTGTTCCTGCAATCTGGCACTCCTTGGTCACATCTGTATGCGCTATCGATAGACAAAAGTAACGGCTATCCTACAATTACGCTGGAATCAATGGTCTAAAAAATCAGCGGTTTTTATATACAAAACATTGTTCTGTTTTTTCAACTAGAAGATTCTACCATGCCATTTTATATTTTTTAAACATGTTAGTAGATCGATTGGCTACTGTAAATGAATTCGAGTTAATCGAGCCCAAATTAGAAAACGATTTTTTAGAATCAGTACGACACAGAAAACAAATCGAGTTCGTAAACATCGCAGCACACGAATTAAAGGCACCACTGCAAACCATCTTGACTTATTCTGAAATGCTAAACAAAAATCCACAAAAAGGAACATTGTATGTTGAGCCGATACTTAGAAATGCAAAAAGGCTTCAAAGACTTACTCGCAATCTCCTGGATCTTTCTCGCCTGGAAAACCAGTCACTTAAGCTGAACATGGAGACATTTGATCTGACTGAGTTGATATCCGACGCAGTGGCCGATTTGGTTCCAAGTCTCAGCAAAAAATACCAAAACCTTACAGTAGTAAAACCCACATCTGCCATTTTTGTGCATGCAGACAAGGAAAGAGTCATGCAGGTGATTTGCAATTTGTTGGCAAACGCAATCAAATTCACTACGAATGGAACGATTTCAATTAGTGCGGAAAAAAGAATCAAACATCGTGAGGTTGTTTTAACAATAAAAGACAGCGGGCTTGGGATCACACCGTCAATTTTGCCTCTATTGTTTTCAAAATTTGTTTCTACGTCCCCAGAAGGCCTGGGGCTGGGCCTTTTCATCACAAAAAGTATCATAGATGCGCATGGAGGCCGCGTCTGGGCTCATAACAACCGTGGCGAAAAGGGTGCCACGTTTAGCTTCACACTGCCGTTTATAACGTAGGCTACCTCGTGTAAAGCAAAATAAATATTCATAATACTATATTGCAATATGATGAAAAAAAGAGTTCTTGTTATTGACGATGAGCCGGACATAACTGCCTCGATAAAAAACGGCCTCACACGAAACGGATTCGAAGTCACCACCTACAACGATCCCGTTTCTGCATTGGAAAATTATAATGTAGGCACATACGATTTACTGCTTCTTGATATCCGAATGCCAAAAATGAACGGCTTTGAGTTTTACAGAGAAATTAAAAAGAAAGGCAATGATACTGCAAAAGTTTGTTTTTTTACTGCCTTTGAGGTCTATTATGACGAATTTAAGAAAATTTTTCCAAACGTCGAAGTAAAGTGCTTTATCAGAAAACCAGTCACCATCAACGAGCTAGTCTCTCACATCAATTCAGAACTTGTTAGTATCTGATCAGGGTATTTCCAACAGGTTTGTTTGCACTCTGGTTACAGCTGCCTCCCTTACAAGTTCTGGGAAAAATCGGGGCAAACCATAGTATGAATCTGAATATACAAAAACTGTACCAATTCCAGTCTCTGCTGTTTCATGTACCATTTGTATCATTTCAGAAACACTAAATACATTTCCAAGTATTGCGCTTAACTTACTTGGGTGGATGTTTTTGTCTATTTCCATATGGTGTGATTTAGACGATTCAAACTCGTAGATGTTAGTCACGTCTACAAGATCGCCCTCTATGTATTCCATGATGTATGGATAATTGAATCCTGGATTTATGTAGACGATACCGCCAAGGTTGTGAACATATTTTGCATACTGCCTGAATTTGTCAATAGTGTACGTGCTCCCCTCGTTATCAAAAAATATTCCATCGGTGGGAACTGGCGCTTTCATATAGTGGTCGATATTTTCAATACTTTGCAACGTATCAAAAATATAGCCAAGTGTTTTGATGTCTCTTTTTCTCAGCTCTGAAATGATCTGTTGCCATTCTGCTGATAATGACTTGCCACATGGACCGCTACAAGGATTGATGATTGCGTATTTGATGACTCCTGGATTTTTGTCAGCCTCGTCATACAGGACTTTCCAGTCAGAATTAGACGTCTCAAAATAAGGCACGACTATTATGTGCATGTTCTCATCTGGCAAGTTATCTGAAACCTGTATCTGATTTGTGCCTGCCGCATCTGCAGAAAGCGTTTCCTGCAAACTGATTTGTTCGTGGTGTGCCACGTCTTGCAAATCCTGCTCCTCCTTTTTTGCAGGGTTTGGCTGAAGTTCTGGATAGAACCACTTTGAATATGAGCTAAGAAGCAGGATTGCAATTCCTGCGAAAATAACAAGTGCAAAGTAGCCCGCCGCTTTTTTCATTAATAACTTTAGGTTCAGATTATTTAAATGCCTAATTGAACAATTTATCATATTTAAAAACTGGTCGTAAATTTCTCATCTGCTGAAATTATACATTTGTTTATTTTCTGAATCTAAAATTAGCTAATCCTAGAACAATGTACCATATCATCTTATATTCTAGAATTATCGAGAAGATTACTATAGTAAAATGTCACAACAAGCCTATAGACCAATGCTTAACATATACGATTTAGTAGATCGTGTACTCGATAAGGGGCTAGTAATTGATGCAAACGTTTCAGTTTCGCTGGTCGGAATAGAGATACTCGTGGTACGAGCAAGAATTATCGTATCTGGTGTCGATACGTTCCTTCGTTATGCATCTGCACTTGGACTAGCTGCTCCACCGGGAATACAATCTGCTACAAAGTAAAAGTGGAGAACAACATTGGCAATATGTCTAGTATGCGGGAAATTTGAGGATATAGATCTCAAGAAGGCCATGGGCAAAGGATGGGTCTTTTCAAAGTGTCCGGAGTGCCAACGAGGTATCCCGCTTGACATACTTGCAGTTCATCTTGCCAGCACGATGCAGATGGAGTATGCAGAGGGCTACTGTGAGAGGCACTGGTTCAAAGACAGCGGAATATGTGGCTACTGCAAAATGAGACGCGAAGGTGTGAATGACATTGTCACTTAAACAGCTGACAAAAAAAGAACTAACGGTAATTGATCTTCTTGATAGGATCTTAGACAAGGGTGTTGTAATAAATGGCGACATTACGATTTCTATTGTAGGTGTAGACCTACTTTCTTTGAAAATTAACTTGGTCATCGCATCGCTAGAGACTGCAAAGCGGTATGGGCTAGTACTTCCATGGGAAAAATGGGAAAAGGAACGCAAGGAACTGCCGCCAAACGAAGTAAAGAGGAAATGAATACCGTAAAAGCGCAACTAACTGCGCCAAACAAAATTGAAGTTGATGGCGAAAAGCTTCAAAAAGGTCTGACAAAACTAGTCCTGACTATTGTGGAGATGCTGAGACAAATTCTTGAAAGACAGGCGCAAAGACGGATTGCGCAAGGAACCCTGACCAGCCAAGAAATAGAAAGACTCGGTGTGTCATTTATGCAAATAAAGCAAAGGCTAGATGAGGTTGCGGGCAAATTCGACCTCAAACCAGAAGATCTAAATCTGGGAATAGACCGCCTTTTGGACTCAAATCAGACACAAACGCAAACATCCCTAGTCGACCTAGTCGACAAGCTGCTCGATAAAGGTACGGTGATAGGGGGAGAGATAACCATCTCTGTTGCAGACGTAGACCTAATAGTTCTGAACCTCGTTGCGATGCTATCGTCCGTGCGTCCCGTCCAAGGCTCTGGCGGAATCGACAAGGCGGTGTCATAAGTGGCTAACGGTGTGTATCTTTATTGCATTGCCGATACTGAGGACGCATCAAAGCTAGGGAACATAGGGCTGTATGATCGAGATGTCTACACTAAAAACTTCAGGGACCTGAGCGCAGTTGTAAGCGACATCCCGTTCAAAGAGGTCCGTCCAAATGTAAGCGAGATAAATGAACATCAGAGGGTTGTTGAGGCTTCGCGGGAAAAATGGGCTACGCTACCTGTACGATTTGGGACTATATTCAAGAGTCCTGAAGGACTAGGAAACTACCTCACTAAATCGTACAAAGATCTCAGGCCAAAGATTGCAAAATTCCGAAACAAAGACGAGTATGGAGTTAAAGTTATTTTTGACAAAGACGATTTATCAAAACTCCAGATAAAAACCGATGACAACGAGGAAATAAAAAAAATAAAAAAGGAGATGGCTACTGCAGGCCAAGGCACTTCGTATTTTTTGAAACTTAGGATGGATGAGGCATTACGAAACGTGGTGCTGCAAAAAATGGAAGAGATAAGCGGCGACATTCACAAACAGCTCTCAAAGGTTGCCACTGACAACTGTATTCTCCGATCCGATCTTGCTCAGATAATAATGAACGCATCATACCTTATTGATAGAACTGAAAAAGAGAAATTTGATTCAGAAATGCGTAAGGCTAAAGAAAGATATGAGCAATACGGCATAATGATTCATGCCAGTGGGCCTTGGGCACCGTACTCGTTTTGTTGAGGTGAGATGGCGTTCTTATCACGTTTTTGATAATGAAATTGACCTTTGCGGGAATACTGAAAGAATGCAACCGACTTGTCTATGAGCAGGAACTAAGAGAGCGTAGCGCATACTTCAAGTCCCAACTCGCAAGACTGGACATTGATTACAACAAAGGACTAATCGATACGCAAACCTACAATAAAAGACAGTTGGAAATTCTCAAAGATCTTGACGGACTATCAAACCAAAAAATCGGTGATCCCGAAGGCGACACCTCAATTGAGTTCTGATGTGAACCGTCTTATGGAAGATCTTGGTAATCTACTTGCCAGCGTAGCAGAATCGCTTGAAGAAAACAAACCAATAACCATTAATCGCAAAAGTTCCAACACGGGATTTGATATAACTGCAACTCTTTCAGCCAGATTTGGCCTCCTTGAATCGTTGGGGACAGACTATAAACCAAAAACAATCGAGCCACTTGTGGATGTACTTGAAGATAATTCTAGCATCAAGGTAATCGCACTTGTTCCTGGGATAAAAAAAGAAGACATTGAAACTTCGATGCGCAACGGGTTTATCGATGTTAAAATTAGAAGAGGAGACCAGGTAATTCACAAAAACATCCCATGTAATGTGCCGCCAAACCAAATTGCCATCAAGTCTTTTAGATACAATAATTCAGTTCTTGAAATCATATTTAGCAAGGGGTTGAGATAATGGATATTCCATATGAAGAAAGGCTGGTTCAGCATGCTGTGCTTGTTAACAAAATTCGCAACGAACTGCTTGAGAAGGCAGAACGAACAAAGCAAAACGCCTTTGCTGCCAGAGAAGCAACGGTTAAGCAAAGAACAGAGACCATTAACAAAGTTAGAGAAAGTTTGCAAATAACTACCGAACTGATTAAAGCTAAACACGATGCAATCAGCCACAAAATAAACCAAGACGCCATACACCGGGATGCAAACATCAGGGTGAACAGGGGTCTTGAGGCGCTAGAACGATTCATCCAAATTCTCAGAGAAAGCGACATGGACTCAGAAATGTTTGAAAAAGCAATCCGCGATCCAATCATTTCAAAGACCATTAAATCGGAAGCAAGAAAGGCATTTGCATCAGATTTTTTCAAATCACTTCAAAAACAACTCTTGGTGCAAACCGAATTTATTAACATTGCAGCACATGAGTTGAGGACCCCCATCATGCCTATTCTGATGAACACTGAGATTCTTGAAGAAGAGCTTGGTGACAAATACGAAGAAGTCAGATTGATTGCAAGAAACGCTAGACGACTTGAACGCTTGACTCAAAACATCTTAAATGTTGCAAGAATAGAAAGCGGTACATTAAAGCTAAGCAAAGAACATTTCGACCTAAACAAGACCATATCTGGCATCATTAAAGACGGAGTCACCAAACTGGAAAATAAAAAAATCCAATTGGTACACAAGACAATCAATGACGAAATCCTTGTTTATGCAGACAAGGATCGAATGATGCAGGTGGTGTCGAATCTTTTGAGCAATGCACTGAAATTTACTCCAGAAGGTACCATCACAGTGAGCACCAAAATTATTGACGGTGATGCGGTTATAGATGTAATTGACAGTGGTGCCGGAATATCTGCTGAAGTCATACCTTTACTGTTCTCAAAATTTGCTACAAAATCTAACCAAGGAACAGGGCTTGGGCTTTACATTTGCAAAAACATAGTCGAAGTCCACGGCGGTAAAATTTGGGCAAAAAACAACAATGGAATCAGTGGGGCCACAGTCGGGTTTTCCATACCTTTAGAAGAACCGACAGATGATACGCTTAACTTGGAATCAAAACCTGCACTTCTGAAACTGTAAAATTTGTTATCGATATCGTAATATTCTGCCCGTATATGCATCGATTTCTATCTTTCTGATCTGCTCGAACAAAAAACCGACACCGACGGTAACGAACCAAACTCCGTCCTCTAATTCCATGTCTTTTATTTCCACACCTGTATGATATTGTTCAAAAAACTTTCTTGCAATTCCTATGGCCCTGTAAGAATCTACCTTAGTAATGGCATCCCCGTTTACTTTCTTTTTAGTTTCCTTTGCCGAATCGTCCATTTAATTTGTCTTCAATCATCACTTGTTTAACAAAACAATTAAGCATTGTGACAAATTATACTATAACAAGATTACAGGTACGAGTCATGAACGGTCATGCTAATTTGTTAGCCTCCTAGATCTTAGTGTTTGGAAAAAATAAAAAAAGGGTGATGAGAAAACATTCATTCTAGATGTTTAGCTCATTTTTACTCAATGGCATCTACAGTTACTAGCGCTGTGTCTGTTCCGCCGTTTCCGTCAGATACCTCGTACTCGAATGTGTCAGTTCCGACAAAGCCCTCAAACGGCATGTATGTTATGGTCCCGTCTTCGTTTATGGCCACATCACCGTTCTCAGCAAAGACCACAATCGAGTCTACAAACAACTCATCCTCATCAGGATCTATGTCGTTTGCAAGCACCTCGATGGTTACTTGTGTATTCATTGTCGTTTCTGCAAAGTCGTCGCCTGCTTCAGGTGGATTGTTTTCCGCTGGAATTGACTCTGTCTGAAAGAATGCTGTCAATGTAGTGTCCTCTATCGCAGTTACGGTCCTCATACTGTCGGTACTTCCGTCCTCCCAGTGGTCAAAGAACTTGGTCTCGTCGGGATCGTCATAGATGAACACTTGGTATTCAACTTCTGACTCGATCACCGCTGAAAATGGCGTAAAATCTTCTTCGATTATGACGCCATCCTGCCACAGCTCTACCCATTGGCCTGGGAATACATTGCCGTCCATGTCTGCTGATTCGACTGAGATGTTGACTGTGGTTGTAGGCAGTGGTAGTAGTTCTGGAATTGTTGGGATTTGAAGAGTTGCGCTTGCCGATGAGAGCATCGTAGATGCAATCAAACAAAACACAAAACCCAACAATGTGATTTTGTTGTTCACACTGAATTAATATTGAAATGGATTATACGTATGTGCTAAGAATTCTAGATAAGTTGAATTCACAAGAATTCTCAAAAACAATCTTAATGAAAAAAATTACATCATGCTTGTATTGTATATGTGAGTATGCGTAGATTGTTCTATAATACCAGTACTTGTAATCATTTCGTTAGAACAATATGTCACAAAACTTTTCCAAAATTGGATGTGTTTTAAATAAATGATAGGTGAATCAATTACATGAAATTATTCTCATCGCTTTATGACCGAGAAAGTCCGAAATACGCAGTTTTTTACTCTGTCGTTTTGCTGCTAATAAGTGGAATGTTACTCCTTTTCATTTTTAATCTGATAAAATTTTCTTTGGTGGAGCCTTTGGCGCTCTTTTTTGAGGGATTTGTATCATTGTATATGCTTTGTAGACACAAAAAGACAAAGGCTACACTAAGTGGCATTTTAAAATACATAGTAAATTAACTGCGAATTTGTGTTATTCTTTCTTTTATTTCAGAAATTCTTGAAACAAAGCCTGTTCTTTCTATTACTCCATCAAGCAAGCCTTTCTTTTTGAGAACAACAACAGCTGCTGATGCAGCGGCGGGTACTGCAAAATAGATCGGATTTAATCCAATGATGCTGGTAAATTGATCTTGTTCTTGAATCGACTCCTGTGGAATATTTTGTGTTGCGTTGATAATGATTTCTTTACTTAATGTGGTATCAATGTATGGACCTCCAGACACTGTCGCCTTGAGATCTATTTTGCCTACTTCAAACGACGCAAGTGATATGGTAGATGTGCCATCTTTACCCGTCATTGATTCGCTGCTTTGAATTCCTGCCCCCTGGGCGTCCCATTCTACTCTCAATTCCGGAATTGGCAAGTTGTTATATTGTGCGTTTACTGTGGCAGCAAAAACCGAATTGGGATTCACCAAGTCGTTTGTTGACAAGCTTATCTGCGGATTCAAGGCTGTGGATACCACACTGAACTCAGACAGGGGCATTCCGTTTATTAGAACTGACAGCTTGACATCTCCAGATGTGCTTGGGCTAACGTCAAAAAGTGAATAATACATTCCTTTCTTGATTGTGATGTCTTGTGGGACACTTAGTAAGTCTGGAGCGCTTGAAACAAGTTTAATTTCAATATCTTTACTGGCAAAAACTGGAAAATTCTGCTCATCTAAAAGTTCTACCGCAAAAACATCATTTGTATTTTTTATGATCTTCTCAGGATAATTCAGTGACACCGTTGTTGGCTCATACGAAAATGCATCGATGACAGACGTTCCGGAAAACTGTCCTGCCATAAATGAAAGCGTTACTTGTCCGTCTTTTACTAACTTTGAATTTACTAGCGTGACACCCTGTCCTTTTTGCAATGCAGTGGGTTCTACTATGATGGATTCTTTTGGCAGTATCGCAAGGTCGGCGTCAATCGTGGAATATTCAGGTGCTCCGTCTGAATGCGACATGTATGATGCCATTGGGAATACAGTGTTATCCAAAACCTTCTGTAGCAGGGGCTGTACTACTAGACTCATCTGTTCCTCTTCCTGCAAGGTAATAATCGGGGTCAGCGTCTGAGGATCTTCTGTTATTACATTTAGTGTGACTGGGTTGTCTGTTTTTTCTGCTTTTCCAAATACCAGCGCTACGCTATCTCCCCTGCTCATGTGTACACTGTCTATTGAAAATGTGTCCGGATCAGATGAATCGACTTTAACTATTAGATCGTCACGACTTATGACTGGTTTGCCGTTGGCATCCTCCAAATGTAAAACCCCGACAAGCTCTTCTTTTCCAGTTGCTAAGATGGGCAACATATCTATTCTTGCTGATTTGTCATCCATGGTTTGGGTTAGTGTGGTTTGCAGTTGCACTGCAGATGGGACAAGATGGCCTTTTGCCGATATGTGAACATCATATGTGCCGCTCAACCCTGCCTTGACTGCAAGTTGAATATACGCCCAGTAGGTTCCTTGTTTGATTACCAGGTGTCCAACTGGACGAACATCCCCCTCCCGGTCGCTTGAGTTCACTGATTCTTCTCGTGTAGAGTCTGTCACCCGTACCGAAATCGGTATGTCTTCTTTTGCAATTGCCGGATTACCCGATGCGTCATTTAGCTGAACAACCAGATACGCAAAAGATGCAAAATAATTATTCACTATTTTAGGGAACACATATGACTGAATTCTTAACTCGGATGCTTTGGAGTTAGCTGAAATAGTTCCACTTGTCATGCCCGTCGACGCTGAGGATGCAAACAATCTGGCCTCACCGCTCTGTTTTACCTCAAACTGACCTATTGCAAAATATTCTCCTTTTTTTACGACAAGCGAAGAGTTTTTCAGATTGATAATGTCTGAATCAGGAGTATTCAGGGCTATTGTGATATCTTCATTTGCAAAAACGGGAGTCCCATCCTTATTTGCAAGTTCCACAGAAACGTAGCCGTCCTTGGGTCCGTTGACTGAAAATGTGTTGGGTGTTATCTTCATGAGGATTTGCGTGGCCACACTTTCATTTGGATAAATTATTACTGGAACTTCTTTTGGCAAGAATCCTGGCGCCGCAAGTGCAATCTTTGCATCGCCTGCATACATTGCTTTAATCCTTACTTCTGTAAACAATCTATTCTGATTTGGATTAATGGTAACAATCTCGACTAAGGAAGGATCAGACGAAGTAATTACCAGGTTATCGATGGAACGGGGCAACACGTCTTTGGCATATACGTGCAACACGCCTTCAGTACCCTCTATTATCTTGGATGGAACAAACCTGTATCCTATTTCGTTAGGTGACTGACCATAAACATACGAAAAAGGTACAAGCATGGCCATTATTGCCAATAGTGATATTGTTCTCAATCCTACATTGCTTGCAAAAAATTTGATATAAGAAGCGGTATGACTTTTCAAGTAACATACTTAGGATGCTATGAAAATCGTACCTATGTTTATGATCTGCAATTGAACTATTGCTATTGCTAGAATCGTGATGGCGGTAAAAAATATCGAAAAAATAAATCCTCCTGAATAAACTCCCCTCGTAATCTTGCCTATGAACAGGCCTGCTAACCATGCCTGTATTATTACAGACGCGGACACTGCCTGCATTAACGCATCTGATTCGGCTACATCTGGATTAATCTGACCTATTTTCTTTTGCTGGTTAATTTCAGAAAATGCATCTATTGTCAGCAAGCTAGTTAATCCTGTTAGTACTACTATCATAAAGCCGACCACTATGTATGGTTTTAACATGTCGCGTTTGTTTTTCTCGATGTTGTAGATTCTCTCGCTAGTGTTTGCCAGTGTGTCAAGAGTGTTCACGTTTCCTCCGCCGGAAAAAATCACAACAAATAAAATTCTAAAGATAACAAGTACCTGAAAGTTGTTTATCTCATTTTTAATTGTGCCAAAAATGTCGTTAATGGGAATGCCCCATTCTAATTTGCTTGCTATGGAATTTGCAATGGGGGTAAATGTCTTATAGTCTGCCCTCTTGCACGCATGAATGATGCATTTTTCTGGATATATGCCGGCCTTTCGCGCCTCTGTTATGTCACGTAAAATTTGTGGCGTTGCCTCTTCAGCGTCTATGTTTGTTGTATAGATTTTCTTAAACTTCAATGCAGGCCAGATGGATGCAGCGATAAGCGACATGCCTAAAATGTAGGCGTTTGCCTGCAGACCAGAAAACAGGTTACTGAAAATCAAAACCACGCCAACCAATACTGGAGGCAAGGCAAATCTTAGGATCTTTTTCATTTCAATTTCCTGAATATTTGAATGGATTATCTTGTTGGCCATTATGAGAAATACTGCAGTCATTATTACCGGGAATGCCAACATCACGTATGGCGGAGGACTGGGAACGGCTGTCACTGGAGATGCCATATATCCATCCAATGGTGTTGTTCCAAGTGCTGACAGCAAGATAAACACTGCCAGCATGACTACCTGCATGGTAAGATATGCATGAACCAGGCCGCTTAGCTTTTCAGTTGACTGTTTCTCCTCGTTTTGGAGCATTTCGTATGCACTTGTCATCTTGCTTTTTAGGTAACTGATGACGTTTCCGCCGCTCTGAATTGCAGAGACATATCCGCTAAGAAATTCCCCGAGTGCCTTTGATGATGGCCTGTCTTTTGCTTGGGCCAGAGCAGTTAGCGGGTCTGTCCCAAGCATGTCGATTCTTTTGAGAATTTTTATTGCTTCTAGCCTAACTATTGGAAGATCGACTATGTCTTTTATCTTTTGACAAATGTTATAAGGACCTAAACCGCTTTCTGCAAGAAGTGTTATGATTGTTATAAAATACGGTAACTCTCGTTGTATTTTCTTGCCTTGTTTTTTTCCATAACCTGATTCGTTTAGTTTCTTGATGGATAGCACTGTCACACCTCACAAATTTTTTGGATTAGCGATTCAGGATCTCTGTAATATCTTCCGATAATCTCTGAGACTGTCTTGTAATCGCGAATTCCGTTTTCAATCATCCATTTCAAAATCGATATCCTTCTTTGATGCTCTTCGAGGATCTGCGTTAAATCCAATCCAGTAGAATCAGCTATTTTCTTGAAGATCTGGCTGTCTTGAAGGGTCTCTTCAAAGTCTCCAGTTCGTGGATTCCATGAAAATGCTGTATTTGATGTGGACGCGTTAGTGATTTCAGATATGATAGTTGCCCTCCTGCTGCTCCGACCAGAGTCTGACTCCTTTACTCTTTTTACGACAATGGCGCAATTCATCAGAGAAATGTATGCTGGTGGAATGTCCATTGGTTTTTGCTGCAGTCGTTTTACTGCCGATTCCAGGCTGTCTGCGTGCATTGTACACAAACCGCCGTGTCCTGTTGCCATCGCCTGAAACATCACATATGCCTCCGAACCCCTGATCTCCCCAACCACGATATAGTCAGGTCTATGTCTTACCCCCGCTTTGATCAAGTCGTACAGTCCTATCTCGCCCTCCCCGGCAAGACCGAATCCGGATCTTGAGATGAGGGTAAACCAGTTTTCGTGATTGATGTTTAACTCAGAGACGTCCTCAACAGAAACAATTTTGAAATTGGCATTGGCAAATCCCGTAATTGCATTAAGTAGTGTTGTTTTGCCGCTTCCAGTAGGTCCGATTATTATGAACGACATCTTTGCCTCAACTAGCATCCAAATGTATGCAGCTATGGGCAGGTTTATCGTATCAAATTTAATCAGATCGATTATCGTATAGGGGTCTTCCCTGAACTTTCTAATTGTAAAGCTCGTACCCCTGGGAGTTACTTCTTTTTGGTACAACACAGAAATTCTGTGATTTCCCTGCAATGACAAATCGGAAATTGGAAACGCGGTGCTGATGTGTTTTCCTGCCCGGAACACCACTCTTGAAATAAATGAGTTCAATTTCTCAGTAGACTCGAATTGGATGTTTGTTGGAATGCTGTCGTAATTGCGGTGCCAAACGTAAATCGGTATTTGCGGCCCACTGCAGCTGATGTCTTCTATGTTAATATCGTGCATTAGTGGATCCAAGAGTCCAAAACCGTCGACGTCTCTTTTCAAATAATATTTTACTTTTTCCAAGCTTGTGTTGGAATATGTGGCGAAAATTTTTTCATTCTCCTTCATTATTGTGTTGAGCTGCTCATCAAAGTTTGAATTTGCTGCAGATTGCTCGTCTGGCGATTCTAGGCTTTGTTCTATGAGGTGGTATACGTTTTCATAAATTGCTACCTCTTCTTGATTTAGTTTCAACTCGTCAGTAAAATAGAGATAGCTTGATTTTTCTTGGTTGTACAAAATGTTGACATAGCTAAAGGGCGGATGAAGCGGATAATTTTTAATTATTTCATAGCCATCAGGAATATGGTTTTTTTTATCGCTGTCGACTAGTTTTTCAGAAAGAAAGCTCACTGTGTCTTGTTTTTGTTTTTTTTCCTTCATTTTTTATCACCTATCCAAATGAAAAAAGAGGATTTTTGGGCATGAAAACTCCTTTACGGGTTTGCAACCGTTGCACTAATCGGTCCGCCCACTGTTCCTGCAAAGATGTTCACCGTTGTCGCAGATCCAGAGTCTACAGGACTTAGTAGTCCTAGTGGTACTTTGTAGTAGACAATCATTTTGTCACCTGGATTCAACGTTACTGGTGTGCTTTGTTGTTTTAGGCATACGGGAGAGAATGCAGTTGCCGGCTTTTGTAGCTGGATCATTATCTTGGTGGGTGGATTGTTGGTAGTATCACGTACACATAGATTGTTAGGATCGTTGAAACCTTGCACTGTACCTAATTCTCCATTACCTGCGCTTCCCCTTAGATTTCCATTACTGTCATTTCGGGTGTAGTTAAACTGCGCTTGGAAGTTCTGGTTTACTCGTATTGGATCAGTGTCTACATACCAGTTGGAAAATGGTATGTTTACACCACGAATCTGGATTGTATTTACAGTTGCAAGCACGTCTCCATTGTTTCGTATGGCAGCTGCGCCCCACGCAATGCCAGAAGTGCTGCTACTGTTTACCCATATCTGGGTGTTCTGGGTTGCGATAGATTGTTGCTGCGATGCCGTCTGGAAAAGGCTTGTACCATAAAATACAACACCTGTTCCCAAAACTACGGACGAAACCAAGATGATCAATGTGGTTATAACTACACTGATTCCTCGTCTGCTTTTTGTTCTGATTGGGAACATGTCTTAGTAACAGAATAGTCCAACAAGGTTATCTGATCTAGTATGTATTTTCTACTTACATATCAGAGGAATACTGTCTGTTAAGTGTAAATAATTCATTAGCAAACAAGTATTATCAGTGATGGAGAAATGCAAAAAACCTGATACAAATATGTGACTTGGAAATAAATTCTAAAGATAATTAAAAAAAAGAATTGGATTTTTTCTTATGGGTTCTCAATTCTTACAGTCTGTGATAGTGGTGCGTTTCCTGCCAAGACATTTACCGTACTTGTTACACCTGAATCAGTCGGTGTTAGGAGGTTAAGAGGCAGCTTGTAGTAAAAGACAGCTGCCTGACCTGGGTTCAATGTCACTGGACCGTTTTGCTGTTTTAGGCATACTGGTGTGGTTGTAGCTTTTGGCCCAAGTTGAATCGCTATCACAAGTGGATTGTTAATGACACATTCACTTGGGTTTGAACCTAATACCGTACCTAATTCTCCACTACCTATACTTCCCCTTAGATTTCCATTACTGTCATTTATGGTGTAGTTAAACTGCGCTTGGAAGTTCTGGTTTACTCGTATTGGATCAGTGTCAACAAACCAGTTGCTAAAAGGCGTAGCTGCACCTCGTACTGTAATTGAGTTCACAGCAAGGATTTTGTCTCCAGTGTTTTTTGCTGCAAATGCACCCCATCCTATTCCTCCTCCAGGCCCACCTGTGCCGGAGCTGTACGTGCCGTTTACCCACGTCTTGACTCCTGTCATTTGTATTGATTGTTGTTGTCCTCCTGATTGGAAAAGACCAGTACTGTATACTGCAACACTTGTTCCCATGACTATGGAGGCAACTAAGATGATTATTGTCGTTAATACTGCTGTGATTCCTCGTCTGCTTTTTGTTCTGATTGGGAACATGTCTTAGTAACAGAATAGTCCAACAAGGTTATCTGATCTAGTATGTATTTTCTACTTACATATCAGAAGAAGCCGAGACCGTTCTATAGACAGATATGAATTTGGCTACGAGTCGGTTCAAATCCGAGCCTCTTACACTATTTTTAAAAATACGTGTGACTCCTTTTGAGACCCCGATGGCTACTAGTGATATGCCATGGACATCGGTTTTCGTAACTGCCTGTGAAAATGCCTCTTGAATTCTCTCGTAGCCTGATGGATGACCGTCTGTTACTACAAAGAGGTGCTTTCTATCCCGTGGATCAGCTGCTAGCAGTTTAGCTGCTAATTCTATTGCGTCAGGCAGTAACGAAAGCCCGCCTGTTTTTAGTGCACCTATTCTTGCTTGCACTTCTTGATTGTATCTTTCTCTGAAATCTTTTAGGATCTGGAAATTGTTATCAAAACTGTAAAGGGCCCACGTGTCATCTTTTTTTGTCAACACATTAGCTGATTCTGTAAGGCACACAACAAATTCTTTAATTTGAGTAAATCGCAAGCGCATACTTGCGCTATTGTCAACTAGAATGACCCATGCCTCCTCACCCCTTCGAAGCTCATCGTTTTCAAAAACTTCATTTGTTGCACCTTCCATAGCTATTGCTTGTATTGCCATCTGCATATCGAGAAAGCCAGTTTCGCAAATTTTTGAATCATCCATCAAATTGAATACAATTGTTTGCTGGTGAATTCTTCTGATCAGTGACATCTTGTCTGCCCTCATCTGCGCAAAATTGTGCAGATCACCTGTAGGTACGATTATCTTGTCAAAATTTAGGTTCTTGAGATGTTTTTTGTATCTGCTGAGCAATCTGTCTTTTATCTGTTCGTCTTTTTGCCATAACTCCCAAATCCTCTTTGTTTCTTCTTCGAATTCCCCAAAAGGCTCCAAGCTTGGACCAATTTTGTCAAATTTGAGAAACCATTGAGGTTTACGGTGTTCGTGGCAAGGCAGCAAGGAGCCCTCAGATAGTAGCAGTTGATTAGAGTATAGAAAATTAGCCAAACCAATTATGCATTTGTCATTATTTTCAATGCCTGCAAGGATTCTGTCTTTGATCACTCCTAGACGTTTCTTGTCTTTTTCATAATATTCGGAGTTTTTTATGAGGTATTTTCCAGTCGGTTTTTTTATCTGCATGGATTCTTCTAGTTTTAATTCAATGCGTTCAATGTTGCGCCATAACTCGCCATCATTATCGGAAATGTATTTGCGTACCTTGATGTCCTCGATAAGATCAATTACCTGCCAGCACAGATCTTCAGTCTTGTTATTTTTCCACTCTTCATACTCGGAATATGAAGAGACTGCCGCATGAGCTGCCAGATGATACAGCGTAGCTAAAAAAAGACTCCACATGCTAGTCATTCCAAGGTTGGTATTCTCAAAGAGCATGCCCTCAAAGGCGTATTTTTTGTCTATCCTTTTTGGTAGTGGAATGGATGCCTGAAAATGAGAATTAAATTCCAAGGTTGGATATACTATGTCTCTTGAAAAAACCAATCCGACCTGATCCTGTTTTGTGTGGGAGAATTTATAGAACATCTTGTAGGCAAACTCGTAAAAGTTTTCATCCTTTTGGGGCATCATGTGCTATCTGCAATCTTGGAGATGATTTTCCTTACAATTTGCTGGATTTCTGGATCGTCACTTGTAAGCGCTATGATTGTCTCTTCAGCTGCAATCTTGAGCGGAGTTCCGTCGGGAATTAATTTGGCCCAGTTATACAGGTCGCCTACCGAAGGGCCATATGGCAGCTCGCCTGATTTATACTGTCTTCTCAATTCTGCGCCAATTTTTATTATTTTTTCAGCATCGCTTCTGTCCACTCCTGTTTTTTTCTCCACAAGATCAATTTCTTTGTCGTCGATTTTGTCTCCTACACTCATGTAATCGAAATTCAGCCATACGCTC
>DATBQZ010000257.1:0-6749 GCA_036560565.1 Candidatus Nitrosotenuis sp. | reverse complement strand
CGCGCAGTTGAAAAAATCACCAAAGTTCCTCACTCTGAACCTCACGTCAAAGGAATAATGAATCTTCGAGGATTGATAATTCCAGTAATTGACGTAAAGGAAAAACTCGGTCTTGATTCTGTCAGCACCAACTCTTCAAAGCAGCGAATTTTGGTTGCAGAGGTAAACAATTCACTTACCGGCCTTCTTGTTGACGAGGTAGATCAAGTAATGAGGATTCAGACAAAGGATATCGAACCTGCACCGCAGGGAGCACTAGAGTCACGCAATTATGTGAAGGGAGTTGCAAAGATCAATGAAAAACTGATGATTCTCTTGGACGTGGGCCTCTTACTTCCCTCAAACAAAACAGAAAGCACCCAAAAATCAAGCACTTTCCACAGGGAATCAAAACCTGTGGAAAAACCGCAATCAGTTGATGATTCCAATCCTAAAAACACTCTAGTTCCAAGCGATATTCCGCCGGAATTAGCCGCAGTGTTTAAAGAAGACGCAGAAGGAATTCCCCCAACCCAAATAATTAGAGAAGAAACAATTCCTTAGTTATTCGGACTGGTTCCAAAAATAGTAATGATTAGATGATTTAGTGCCGTTTTGGAGTCGATCTCTTCTAAAAAATTCCTTTCTGCTTAATATTGTTCAAGGTATGGCTTGTACATGTCGTTTAAGATGCCAAAACTTGAGGATATCTATGACAAAATCGAATCCGAAGAAAGCAAACCTATGAGTCAGGCAGATGGGTATCAATGGGGGCTTGACTACCTAAATGACACAATCAAGCAGCTTGAGAAGCTAGAACAAAAGGCCTTGGCAAAAAACGATCCAATATTTTACAATAATGTCAAGGTATCGATGCAGAGAGCACAACACGCACAAAAAGAACTCCAAGATAAGTTGACCCAAATAAAATAAATTGCAAGTTCTGCCTTAGCCGATAAATCAAGTCTCATTAGTTTTGTATGATCATATCAAACATACTTTATGATATATCGTGAATTGATTTAACGGAATTTAATGCAACTTTGCGTATTCTACTCTAATCTTATTACATTATTGGAGTGCACATAATGCTCCCATATTACATCTTTCACAAAAAAAGGAATAATGCCTAATGCTAGCTAAATCTGTATCTTCACAAATCAATATTTTGATAATCAATGACTCAAATTACATGAGCACATTACTGAAAGATCTTATTTCAAGTCAAACTATGCGGGTATGTGATATCGCAAGGGACGGCATAGATGCATTAAGAAAAATTACCATGCAGAAACCCGATGTAATACTACTTGATTTGGAAATGCCTCGCATGGATGGATTGACCTTCATTGAGGAAATGGTTAAACGGGGAACACTGATACCGACAATTTTAGTTAGCAGCTTTAGCCAAGACGGAGCAAAAATAGTACTCGATGCATTAGAAAATGGGGCAATTGATTTTGTACCAATTTCCCAACTAAACCCAGAAAATATGACTATTCTAAAAGAGACGTTAATCACTAAAATAAACGCCGCAGCACAATCCGATCCACAAAAGGCGGTCTTGGAGAAAATCAAAAATCTAAAACCAAAAAGAAAGGCAACAGTCTCTCCTCAGGCAGCATCGGTTGTTGTCACGATAGCCTCATCAACAGGAGGACCAGGCGTAGTGCAATCAATACTGTCTACATTTCCAGCAGACATCCATGCAGGAATCCTAGTTGTGCAACATATGCCAAAAGGTTTTACGAAAAAATTTGCCGAAAGACTTGATGAGAATTGTGAAATAAATGTCAGAGAAGCTCAAGACGGAGACCTGATAACGGAGGGAACTGCCCTTGTTGCTCCTGGGGATCTGCACATGGAGGTAGACTCTCAACTAAAAATAAAACTTATTGATGGACCAAAGAGATTTGGAGTCAGACCTGCCGCAAATGTAACAATGATATCATCTGCTGAACACTTTGGAGTAAATACCATTGGTGTGACGCTGACTGGAATGGGTCATGATGGTGCATTTGGTATGAAGACCATAAAAAGAAGAGGCGGGAAAACCATTGCTCAAGACGAGCAATCTTCTGTAGTGTTTGGTATGGCAAGGGCGGCATGTGAATTAAATGCAGTAGACAAATTGTTGCCACCAGACAAAATCCCAGAAGCAGTTTTAGAAGAGGTACAAAAACTTGTCACAGAATAACTATAGAGAAATGTATGTTTCAGAGGCACTGGAACATGTTGAAACAATCAATGATACATTGTTAAAACTAGAAGAAGAACCCAACAAGAAAGAGCACTTGGATCTGATATTTCGTTCTGCTCATACAATTAAGGGAATGTCGGCAACAATGGGATATGATGACACAAGAGAATTATGTAAAAACATTGAAAACATTTTTGACAATATTAGAAAAGGACAGGAAAAACTTGCTCCAAACTTGGCAAGTGCATTGTTCAAATGTATTGATCTTTTGCGTGAAATGATTGCAGATGAAAAAAAGAAAGTTGACCTAAAACCATACCTTCAGATGCTTGAACATCCAGATGACGCGCAAGTTGATGTGGTTGAATCGACAAACAGCGCCAAATCTCCAACAATACGAGTAAAAATGCTAGATCTCGATTCACTGGTTAATCTTGTAGGTGAGCTTGTTATATCTAAAATGAGACTGGAGCAAACCTTGAGTCACAATGGCTCAGATGATGCTCGTCAAGTGATGACGGAGCTTGACAGACTTGTCACGGATTTACAGTATCAATCAATGAAGCTCAGACTCGTGCCAATAGATCAGATCTTTAGCCGATTTACAAGACTTGTACGAGATACATCAACTGGACTTGGTAAACAAGTCAATCTGATCATGGATGGTTCTGGAATAGAACTTGATCGAACTGTTCTAGACGCAATAACTGATCCTCTCTTACACATTTTACGAAACAGTGTAGATCATGGAATTGAAACGCCGCAAGAAAGGGAATCAAATGAAAAATCCCCAGCTGGTACAATTAAGCTAACTGCATACGGTGTGGGAGATCAAGTTGCAATCAAAATTGAAGATGACGGCAGGGGAATCAACACTGATAGGCTCAAAGCAAAGGCAGTAGAAAAGAAACTCATCACCCAAGATGAAGCAGACAAGATGTCAATCGATGAGGCAATCAATCTTTTGGGAACTCCAGGACTCTCAACAGCCAAAGAAGTAACAGACGTTTCTGGAAGGGGAGTAGGAATGGATGTAGTGATAACCCAAGTTGAGGCTGTGGGAGGCAATGTAAAAATCACAACCGAAAATGGAAAGGGAACTACAATTGTCCTAACAATTCCACTTAGCGTGTCGATTATTGGCGGATTGCTAATTAATGTATCAGGAGACAAGTATGTTTTACCGCTTTCAAGTATTTCGACTACAGTAGTAGTTGAAGCAAATCAAATCAAAAGCATACATGGACAAGAAGCAATCGTCCTGCGTGAACAAGTTGTCCCGTTAGTCAGGGTATCAAAATTGCTCGGCGTGCAAGAAACTGAATCAAACGACACCGACAAGATAACAATAGTAATTGTCAACAAGGGAGGTAAGCCTTACGGACTTGTTGTAGATTCATACGATAGAAAACAAGAAATTGTAATTAAACGACTAAACAACGAAACACATTCATCGGATCTATTCACTAACGCGACAATTCTTGGTGATGGCAGCGTTGCACTGATCCTTGATCCGGCGTTGTTGGTATAGTGATTCACATGGCCATACTAGCAGGTATCAATTCAGAAGAAGCTCAAAATCTTATCAAAGTATTTGATCAATACATTACATCAAAAACATCGGTGGCACTATCCACACTTTTGAGTGAATCAATAGTTCACAATGTCAAAATTTTGGAATGTGGAATTTCCGATATTAACGACATTAAGCTAGATCCAGATGAAATCAAAATGTGTGCAGTAAGATTGAATGGAAAAGGAGACACACACATTGAAATTCTTTACACTATACAACAAAAACATGCAAAGAAAATAGCGGCAAAATTGCTTTGTCAAAGCGAAGTCTGCGAAATTGATGAAATGGGGGCATCTGCAATACAAGAGGTAGCAAACATAATGACTGGCTCTTTCTTCAATGCCTTGTCTAACGGAACTGGCTTTCGAGTTGATCTATCGACCCCAAATTACACAAATGACGAACTATATTCATTGATTGATACATCAGTTAAGGACATTGCAAAACCAGTTGAACATGTAGTAATAACCGATGTGGAGCTGGTTGGACAACACAGTGGAACAAAACTACACATGATAATAATGCAAAATACGATGGATGCGCGAAAATTACTTGCAAATCATTCTGATCAAATCAAAGAGCAGCAGTGTGGATTTGGCAAACAAAACTCTGAACTTGATGCCTTACTGGAAGGAACTGATCTGCAATCCTATCCCGTCGGCGGACAAAACTCTGAACTTGATGCCCTAATCAATGATACGTTAAAGGAGAAATAGAATGAGTTTTACCAAACAAACTCATACAAATCAAAATACCGTAGAAATTCCAATGGGCGGATTGGGCTTTACAACCCCCGAAAAAACACTATTACAAACATTTGTCGGATCCTGCATTGCAATATGTCTCTATGATCCAAATGCAAAAATTGCTGCAATGGCCCATATCATGCTCCCAAAAAATAACACGAATGATCCAAATCCGAAACCTGATGCAAAGTTTGCTGACGTTGCAATTAGAGTCATGCTAGACAAGATGCAAGCTAGTGGTGCAAAACTAAGCCAGTTGAAGGCCAAGATGGCGGGAGGTGCCAACATTTTTCAAAACGAGGGAAAATCAAACGTCTTTAACATAGGAGCCAGAAACGCAGATGCAATCAAGTCTCTTCTAGAAGAGAAAAAAATTCCAATAGTTTCACAAGATATAGGATCAACTTCAGGGAGGTGGGTTATTTTTGATATGAATTCTCTAGAAATGAAGATCAAAGATAAAACAAGGGGCGTGGCAGTAATTTGAGTCTCAATGAAACAGTTTCAGATCAGCAGCTATTGCTCATTGAAAAAATAATGCAAGTAAAAACTGGAAAAGATTTACATCAATTCAAAAGACCATTCTTAAATCGACGTATTAATGCAAGAATAAAGGCAGTTGGAGCAAAAGACGGCTCTGAATATGCAAAATTACTTGAATCTGATTCGACTGAACCATCTATCTTATTCAAAAGCTTCTCAATTAACGTAACCGAATTCTATCGTGATTCTTTTGTTTGGGAATGCATGTCGTCAAAGATAATTCCACAAATCCTCAAAAATAATAAAACTCTACAAATTTGGAGTGCAGGCTGTGCATCAGGAGAAGAACCATACAGTCTTGCGATTCTCTTAAAAGAGATTGTAGGCACAAAAAATATCAAATTCAATATTATTGCAACCGATATTAGTGCAGATGCAATAAATCGAGCAAAAAAAGGCCAATATCTTGCCCAAAGCCTCAAGAACCTGACTCCTAATGTTATTGCAAAATATTTTACATCAATAAGCAATGATACATATCAAATAAATGAGTCAATAAAACAACTTGTAACGTTTCAACATGGAGACATCATATCATTTCCAGTTGAACACATTAACCTGATCACCTGCAGAAATGTTTTGATATACTATGATAAACCTGCGCAAGAATTAGTCTTCAAAAAATTCCATAAGACATTAAACGATGACGGCTATCTTGTCATAGGACAAGATGAAACGATGATGGGAGTTGCATCAGGCAAGTCTTTTTCATGTATTCTGCCAAGAGAAAGAATATACAGCAAAGTGGTATCTGGAGGAAACACAGTTGTTTAATACCATAAATCAAATCTGCATTTTAACATATCAACAAGGGATCTTGTCTGATCATCACAAACACACTCTAGATTATTATTTAATCAGAAAACTAGACAGTATGAGTTCATACCACAACACCAAATTGAGTTTTAAACAAAAAACGGGAGTAATTTCATGACCATGCAACTTGTATCCCTTGACGCATTCCAAGTTGTTACTTTTAGTCTAATGGATAGCCAAAAAAAGGAAAACTATGCAATACCAATTGAACAAATCCGCGAAATCCGTGCAGTTGAATCCATAACAAAAGTACCAAAGGCAAAATCCTATGTCAAGGGAATAATGAACCTACGAGGACAAATCATTCCAGTAATTGACGTAAAGGAAAAACTTGTACTTGATTCAGATACAAACAGCAACTCATCTAAGCAGCGAATTTTGGTTGCAGAGATAAACAATTCACTTGCCGGTCTTCTTGTTGACGAAGTAGATCAAGTAATGAAGATTCAGACAAAGGATGTAGAACCTGCACCTCAGGGAACGCTAGAGTCGCACAATTATGTAAAGGGAATAGCAAAATCAGATAAGAAATTGATTGTTCTTTTAGATGTGGAAAAATTACTTGATGATTCTTCTTTTGCTATTACCGAAGCGATACAGGGAGGAAATCAGCAATGAGTTATGGTGCCAAAAAGATTCTTGTAGTTGACGATGCTTCATTTATGAGAACTGTCTTAAAAGATATTGTCAAAGGTAATGGCCTTGCTACCGAAGTGATCGAGGCGGCAGACGGTGTTGAGGGAGTAAAGGCATATCAGACACAAAAACCAGATCTTGTAACAATGGATGTGAACATGCCAAGAGCTGATGGCATTCAAGCATTACGCGCTATTATGAAAATTGATCCTGCTGCAAAAGTGGTAATGGTCACATCTGTAGAACAAAAACA
>DATBQZ010000256.1:0-6963 GCA_036560565.1 Candidatus Nitrosotenuis sp. | reverse complement strand
TTTCCAGGCCCGTATTCGTCGTATGTTTTCAAAACAATTGGAAATGCAGGCATTTTGAACCTGGTAAAGTCAAAAAGGGCAGCCGAGTTTCATTCTGTAATATCGTTCTGTGATGGAAAAAAGCCGGTACTGTTCCAGGGAATCATAAAAGGCGTGATATCAAAAAAACAAAAGGGGAAAGGCTGGGGATACGACCCAATTTTTATCCCAAAAGGAAAGACGAAAACCTACGCAGAATTAGACGACAAAAATATCATATCCCATAGATACAGAGCATTAAGGAAATTTGCACATTGGTACACAAATCTCTAGGCAAATAGTGAATTCTAACTTGTTACATCAGCTTTGTTTACTGGATCTGGCTAATCCTCTTTTTTGCTATCTCAAAAGCAAGACTGCTAATTGATTTTGCTTGAGCTGAATCTGGATTTAGCTTGTACATTATGGCCTTGCCAACATTTCTTGTTTTTTTGATAACTTCTTGCTCTTCCAGCTTGTGAACTATACTGAGTGTTGTCTTGAAATTGACCCCTGAAATTCTTGAAATATCAGAAATTGAGTAATCAAAACCTTTCATAGTTACAACATGGTCAAGGATTTTAGATTCACTGCAAGGAAAAACGCTTGTCAGTGGTCCGATTTCATCTATCTCTTTTTCAGATAGTGTCGTTCGTTTTGTTCTTTGCCTCATTAATTGTATTAGATGAATAAATTGTATAAATATATTCCTAACATAGGGTATTAAAATACATAATAAATAAATAACGGTTTTAAATTATCATGTATAATGCAGTTGGACAGTCGTGCTGTTCATGTGCTAAGTAAGATGTATCATTATGGGTATGTGGGTGGAAGGCATACCTCAATTGAAGCCATCAAAAAGAGTTTTGCGTCTCATGAAAAAGGAATGGTTGACAAGGCAATCAAAAATCTGGTCAAAGCAGGTCTGATAATATATCATCCAACAAGCTATGGCCATCAATATTCCCTGAATCCAAACAGAATCAAAGAAATCGAGAACATAATTCAGTCATACGTGTAGGAATTTTGAATTGGATAAATTTGTGATTTTATTACGTACAGGAATAAGCAGAAATCCAGCGGTCGATAAACCTCTGATTGTTCTGTAGAACTACAATTCTTGATACCTGACTGTCGTCCATTACGGAGTAGATTTGGCTTTTCTTTGCAAGTTCTGATGAAAAATGCATTACCTCCTCATATTCTAACATGTCTGATCTGTCCAATCGGTTAGTTGACCTGCCGATATGCATGTATGATTTTATTTCTATGAAATGGGCGTCTGATCTTTTCACCATTTCGGAAAACGCCGGAATCATTTCATCTGAATTGTTGTAGTTTCTAATCAGCGTAACCCTAAGAACGGTTCTGGTGTCTAGCTTTGCTAGCATCTCAAGGGATCGGTTCCATCGCTCCCACGAATCCTTGTACCTCGGCTTGTTTATTTCTATAAATGACTTGTAGTCTGCTGCATTTGTTGACAGATACAGCTGGGTTGGGAGCGCGTCCTCATCTGCCAATCTTTGCAGCATGTCAGGTTCCTGGCCGTTTGTTACCAAAAATACTGATTTTGTCGCCTTGAGGCTTTTTAGATATTTTATCATGTCTGGCAATTTGGGATACATTGTCGGCTCGCCAGATAACGATATGGCATAATGGCTTGGGAGCAATGACTCGTCAAGCTTTTTTGTATCCGACTTTGGGTCCCCGTAATGGCCCATGATCAGCTTTTCTCTTTCCTTCATCAGCTTTGCCAGTATTTCCTCAGGCTCTGCAACCTTGGTTGCATCCATTTCTAGTGAATCGTAAAACTCCATTGGCCTCCAGCAATAGACGCACCTGTTTTCGCAGTGCATTCCAGCTGGTGAAAACTCCATGCACTGGTGTGTTGAAATTCCATAAAACTTGTGCTTGTAGCAGCTGCCCTCGTTTTTGAATGACTTTTTTGTCCAGTGGCACAACTCCACTGTGGAATGATCAGATACTCCGTACTTTGCCTTTTTTAGCTGTTCTTGGATTGATGATTTTATTTGGATGATGTCATTTTCTGGTTCCACAATTTCGCCTGAGCAGCTCATCACTGACTCATAATTGCCATGGAATATGAAATGTTTGTTGGAATACGCGTGGTGAAAAATTACATATTATTCTATGTTTATTCAAAAAATTTGAATTAAATCTTAAATATGATGATTTCCTATACGAAACGATGCGTAAGGATGCAAATCCTAACAAATAAGACGCGCGTGACCCAGTAGAACGAATTTGTGACCATGAACGCATTCCTGCGTTATGGACGTGAGAGGGAATCTCTCGAGTTCTGCGCTTGGGGTCACGCCATTTTCAATTTCTTGCAAATTGTGTTTTGCAGTATACTATAATCAAAAATTTAAATTTATAGCAAAAGGCTAGTAGCTGATTTGAAAAAGGACATATTCACAGGCAAGTTGCCGCACCTTCGAAAGCAACCGCAACCTGATGCCGTAGTTCAGAGTCACGTTGAGACCATTCAAGGAAATGGGTTTTCCTGGATTGACATTCAAAATCCAGACCGAACAGAAATTGAGAAACTTGGGCAAACGTACAACTTTAACGAACTAAACTTGGATGACTCCATTTCAAAGATTCAGCTTCCAAAAATAGACAACTATGACGATCACTCGTTTATCATTTTACATTTTCCTCCAATGGTCCTAAAAAGGGGGCTGCCGCGATTCAACCAGCTGGCGATATTTATCGGAAAAGATTTTCTAGTTACCATTCACTATGGCGAGCTAAAGCCTCTAGTTGAAATGTTTGCCATGTGCAAGGAAAACGTACAGCACAGAAACGAATTGCTTGGAAAATCCCCGGGCTTTCTCTTGTACAAAATTGTAGATGTCCTAGTAGATGACCTGTTGCACACACTGCGAAGAATCGTGGCAAACCTGGATGAAATAGAAGACGACGTATTTGACGAAAACAAATCGACCCCTAAAAAAATCTCAATGCTTAGGCGGGAAATTACCATTCTGCGGCGGGTGGTTCATCCGTTGAGAAGAATTGTCCTGGAGACATCAAAGAACACGCAGCGGTTCTCAAATCCTGACGACAACTTGATCATACACTTTGATGATGTAATTGACCATATTGACAAAGTTGCTGAAACCCTAGATGAGGCAAAGGAAACAATGGAAATCTACAAGGACACTGATTTTATGCTCAGTACCGAAAAGGCAAACAAAATACTAGGTGTGCTGACTATCATATTTACGCTGACCATTCCGCCCTCTGTGATTGCTGCCATATACGGAATGAACGTAAACCTTCCAGGCGGAATAGAGACCGGCTCGTGGATGCTTTTGGGCCCGTATACTACGCTCATTTTTGTCTTGATAATATCAGGTATACCTGCGCTCTTTATGCTACTGCACTTTTACAAGCGCGGATGGCTAATAGACTAGAGCCACGGGAACAGATAGTTTACCCCTGCCCAAACTACCGCTACAGTTATTGCCATTGCAATAAACCAGCCTTTTCCTTGCATGATTTTACCATTTTCCCAGATGATATTAAACTTTCAAAAATTAGAGTTAGGTTAATACTTGATGTGAAATGACCTTTTTCAGGTGGCCTTCGTAGTACAGTGGCTAGTATAGGGGACTGTGGATCCCCGGACAGGGGTTCGATTCCCCTCGAGGGCCTACATAATTTCCTGAATTTTCAAATTATAAAGTACGGAAATTAGTCTTTGTGATTTAATCTGATTCTACATAATCACAAATGCTCTTAAAATTACAGAAACGGCAAGCGCCTTTCTCCGGCTTTGCCTCAAATTCCTCATTCAGAATGGATTTTGTTATGGATTCTAGCTTGCCCTTGACTCGTTCCAAATTATCAGTCTTTATTTCATTTTCAAGCATCTTTCCCTCTTTTAGGTAAAACAGTGAAGTCTTGTCTGGAAGCTTTCCATAGAGATTCTCTACTGCCATGGCATACACATTCATCTGAGTATCGTCCTTTATGGTATTTTTTGTCTCATAGACTCCGCCCGTTTTAAAATCAATTACCTGGTATTCGCCAGCAGGTGTTTGCTCTACTCTGTCAATGCTGCCCGTTACTGGTATTCCACCAATTTCAATTTTGAATCTTTTTTCGACATCAATTGCAGTATTTGGATTCTCATTTATCCATTTTAGATAGTATTGTATCATTTCTTTTGCCTTTTCAAAATCCTCCTGCTCTTTTTTCTCATTTGTGTACGCGTTTGAACTCCAGTTTTTCTCCAGAATTTCAAATGCTATTTTCTCAGTCGGTTTTATTCCTTCTTTTTCTAGCTTGGTCAGGCTTTCTGCAACTGCATGAACTGCAAGGCCTACATTAAAGTAAGTCTGTTCAGGCGTTGGCACTTCCAATACATAAGAAAACTTGAACTGTAATGGACATTTTAGATAAGTTTCAAACTTTGATGCTGATAATCTCAATGTGTCTTTATTGATCAAAGGAATTTTCTCACCAACCAATAATGATTCCACGTCCTTGTTGCTCTCAACTGTGAACAGTTCTTTGGTATCGAATCCATCAAGACTTCCGTGTTCTTTAAAATACCCAACTTTGGCAAGATCCACTATTCTAGCTACTGCGGATTCTAACTGCATCTGATTTACAAATTTTGTAGCCTTTGACTGCAAGTCCTGCCGTATGATGTCAATTTTGTTTTGCTCTTGCAGTAGCGTCTCCTGTGTGGTTCCTGCAAAATCAATTACTTGCGCAAATGGATTATGCTCAAAGTCAATTTCTTCTAAAAACACAGACGGCTTGCTTTGGCGTACGTTTTGTGCATATTTTATGGGAAATACCAAAAAAAGCTGGTTTTGAGCGCGTGTCATTGCAACGTACAACAGCCTCCTTTCTTCCTGGAGTGAGAGACTTTTCTCGTCCTCTCCTTTGAGCAGACCTTTGGCTAAATCGTTAGGCACATAGAATTTCTTTGCCTGATATCGTAGTGGCAGCTTTCCCTGCGACACATCAGTTACAAAAACGATGGGAAATTCCTTTCCCTTACTTTGATGTATGGTTGATACCTGGACTGCGTCCCTGATTTCTGAATTCTCTTCAAGCTCCACATCAAATTCGCCTAACAGCTTCAGATAATCGATGAACTCAGACAGTGTGCCGTTTTGGTTCTGGGATTCAAATTCAAGCGATATGTGGTACAGTTCCTTTAGGATGGTCTGTTTTTTCCTGTCTGATAACGCGTCTGTCTGTGTTGCGGATTTATACAAATCTGTAACTGACATCATTATTTCAAATATGGTCTCGCTGACTGTTTTCTGAGTAGGCAAATTAGTCAGCGTTTGAAACTGTTTTTGGATTTCAAATAACTCGTCTAACTGATCCAGCTCTGGCACAGCCATGTCTGATAAAACGTCATACACAAAATCCGAGTTTGTCTTGGAATCTCTCTTTCTCTTCTTTGACTCTTGGTTTATTCTAGCTATGTTTTGATCAGAAATCCCACTGTTCTTTAGAATGCGAATTATGGCAAGACCTGAATTTGTAGGATTGCTTGCAACATCCAGATATGCCAGCAAGTCTCGACCGGTTGAGGAGTTGAAAATGTTTGCCTCGCCTACAAACGTGGCAGGAATCCCGTAGGCGTTTAGTGCTTGAGCAAATTTCTTACCATCCATCCTTCTTCTGGATAATACTGCAAAGTCTCTGAAGGTGAGTGGTCTTTGGGCATCATCGCGCCTTTTGATCTTTGCACCGAGCATTTCCTTAATCTTGTTTACGACAAATTCTACTTCTGACATGTCATGACTGCAGCGTGCTATGAGCACCTTTTCGCCTACCTCGTTTGATGAAAATAGCTCCTTTTGCTGCCTGTTGGGTGCGTTTTGGAGCAACCGTGTTGCCAAATTCACTATGTTCTGCGGGCTGCGGTAATTCTGTTTTAGAACTATGACCTTGACGTTATTTTTGTAAGACTCGATAAAATGCTGAAAGTTTGCAATAAACGCGCCTTGAAACCTGTAGATGCTTTGATCGTCATCTCCAACTACCGTGACATTGCCCGTCGGAGCTAGAATTTTTACCAGTTCCAACTGTGCAAAGTTGTTATCCTGAAACTCATCAACTAGTACATGTCTGAATCTATTGTGATATCGAGCAAGCACATTTGGTTTTTTCTGAAATAGTTGTATTGTGGATGTTATCATTTCGTCAAAATCAATGAGTCTTGATTTTTTTAGATATTCTTGGTGTTTTGCATAAATTTTGTGCAAGTCACATAGCTTTTGCAAATAATCATACTGCTCTACATCCTGGACTAGAGTTTTTTCTTGCTTGAACTTTTCATCTAGATATTCTGCTAGTTTGTCTGGCGTGATTAGTTCATCCTTGAATGTGCTGATTCCGTCAATTAACGACTCAATTACGTTTACTGCGTTGTTCCCAAGCTCAATGTGCTCAAAACCAAACGAATCGATGTTCTTTAGTGCCCAAACCAGGGTGCTGGAACGAGTCATTATCCCGGAACCGATTCCAATTCCTGAATCAAGTACGTTATCACCTAGTACGTCATGGCAAAAGGAATGAAAGGTGCTGATTTGCATATCTGTCACATCGATGATTTTTTCCAGCCTTTCTTTCATTTCTTGGGCTGCTTTTTCAGAAAACGTCAGGCATAGGATTTCAGATGGTTTTAGACCGTTGTTTATCAGGTGGATTATCCTCTCAACGATCACCCTAGTTTTTCCGCTTCCGGGACCAGCTGCCACCAAAAGGGGTGATCCAAAATGAGTAACAGCTTCTAATTGTTCTGGATTGAGAGTGATACTCATGTCTAACCTCAGGCTGGCACTGGATAATAAGGAAATCTCGATAGAATTTTTAAAAACAATTAGACCAAGAATTCCGCGGCATGATTGCCCTCTAAAGTTATCTTTATCCAGCGGTTTC
>DATBQZ010000255.1:0-6611 GCA_036560565.1 Candidatus Nitrosotenuis sp. | reverse complement strand
GCATGCTTGCCGAGATCAACTGTCATTTTTATAGCGCTCCTGTTGCTGGTCTTTTTTTCTATCTTGGTTACTTTGCCAATGCCTTCAATGATTCCTGTAAACAACTGTTGTTATGATGTAATATGGCTATAAATTGATTTTTCAATTGAACCAATACTTAAAAGACAGCATCGTATTTTTTCCTTAAAATTTTTACACGGGAAGAATAATTCATGATTGTGGTATCAAGTACACATATAATGGAAAAGGCACTCTTTGGCTTTGCAAAACAATGGATTGCTGGAAACACCATAGATGATGCATTATCTGCGGCACAAGTATCATACAAAAATGGCATGGGAGTAATAATTAACAGACTAGGTGAATATCACACGTCAAAGCAGATCATTGAGAAAACCATTGACGAGTACAAAACAGTCATGTCTTCATTTAAGAAATGGAAAGTAAATGGTGGCATATCTGCCAAACCAACGCAGATTGGGCTCTCACGAAGCATGAAGGAATGCCTCCAAAACTTTGAGATCCTAATTAAAAGCGCAATATCTTCGCAAACATTTGTCTGGATTGACATGGAATCATCAGACCATACAGATGAGACAATAGAAATCTACCAAAATTTGTTTTCAAGATATGAAAGGCTCGGGATAGCACTACAGGCAAATCTCATGCGGACAGAAAACGACCTTGCCGATTTGATGACAATGGGTGCAAAAATACGCCTAGTAAAGGGGGCATACCGAGAAAACTCAAAGATTGCATACAAATCAAAAGACGAAATCAATCAGAACTATCTAAAATTGATGAGGTTGCTTTTCAGAAAGTCAAATGAATTTGGCGTAGCTACGCACGATTCTGTAATGATCGAAGATGCCATAAAATTATCAAAAAAATATGAGCGAAAATTCGAATTTCAAATGTTGCGTGGGATAAGGGACGAATTAAAACCAAAGCTTGTAAAAAATGGATTTAATGTTTCTGAATATGTTCCCTATGGAACAAATTGGCTTCCGTATTCTATTCGTAGATTAAAGGAACGAAAAAGAAACATACTGCTACTTGGAAGCTCATTTATACAATCACGTAAACGCATCTGAGATTTGAAATTATCTTTTCAATAACTTTGCAATTAGATTAATTTTGGCAGGACCTTTTGCTTCATCTGCCTGCATTGGATTTTTACCATCTTCATTTAATCTGAAATGCGAAATTGTTCTGGTGAGCTTCTCTGCAAGTTCTGCCATTTGTGTTGCCGCAGTCGATATTTCTTGCGTTTGAGCAGTTTGCTCTTCTACTGCAGCAGATGCTTCTTCTGTTGCGGCCGCATTTTCTTCTGAGACTGCAGAAATCTCTGTTGCATCTTCTGATACGGTCTTTACTTTTACAAGCTGAGCTTGTGCAGATTCCGATAGCAATGTTACGCTCTTTGATACGTTCTTGATGTTTGCCGCAATTTCATCAAGTGACTTTAGTGAAGAATCAATTACTAATTTTCCTTGATTAACCTCGTTTGAGCTTGCTTCAATGTCTCCCACTACAATTTGGGCGTTTTCCTGGATTTCTTTTAGTTTTTTATCGATTTCTTCTGATGACTTGGCAGAATTCTCTGCAAGACGCCTAACTTCGTCTGCAACTACAGCAAATCCTCGGCCTGCTTCGCCTGCTCGTGCTGCCTCTATTGCAGCGTTTAGCGCTAAGAGATTCGTTTGGTCAGCAATTTGTCTAATCACATCAAGAACCGCGGTAATTTCGTTTGTTTTTTCGGCCAATTCTCTGACCTTTTGTGCAGATTTGTTCGTCACCTGAATTATTTTATTCATGTGCTCTCCTGCTTCTTTTGCAGATATTGCGCCTTTTTCTGATACGGTTCCCACATCATTGGTAATTTGTACCGATTCTTGAGCACTTTGTGAAAGACTGGTGATGTCATCTGCCAGTTGATCAACTGATTGTTTTGATTTTTCAACGCGTTGCGCCTGCGTTTGAGAGCCTCGTGATATCTGATCTACGGTAGTTGCAATTTGTTGTACTGCTGAATTTAATTCTGTCCCAGATGCAGACATTTGTTGAGCGTTTGATGATACCGACTCGGATGCACTTTGTACTTCGCTTATGACTTTCCTTAGGTTTTCAACCATTTGTTTTTCCGAATTTACCAGAATGCCTATTTCATCTTTTGATTTTGATTCCTGTACCGTTACAGATAGATTGCCTTCGCTTATTTTTTTAGCAATACTTGCTGCAGATCTTATTGGCCTAGAAATTGATCTTGACATAAAGAATGCAAATGTCCCTACTACGCCAGCTATGATTGCGCCCGTAATGATGTACATGTTTTGTAAAGCAACTATTGGTGCAACAATTTCTGCAACATCGAATTCTGCAATGACGACAAAGCCAAGATCCGATTCACATTTTGACGCACCAAAAATTGCAACACCCCTATAGTCTGGATAAATTGATGCAGAGATGTCTTTTCCGTTTTCAATGCATTCCTTAACTGGAAGAGTATCGGCCTTTTGACTAAACTCGTATCCCTGATTAAACCTGGATGGGCTAATCATGACCCTATCAAAGCTAACGAGGTATGTCTCTCCTGTTTCGCCCAAGCCCTCTCTGTCCAACAAGACTTTGTCAAGGGCTGGAATTCCAGTCTGTGCGATTAAGACTCCAAGTTTTTCGTTTGTTTGAGCATCGTAAACAGGAACAGCTGCTATGGCTGCCCTTTTTCCTTCATCTAGGATGTATTCACGGTATGATTTTCCCAAGCCCTTTTGGAAGATCTTCTCATTAGAGTAATCGGTGCCCATAAGGGAGTCATCTTGGGCATAAAGGACACTGCCGTCCATAGATACGATCTTAAAATCATGATATCCATCTTCGCCACCGGTTGATTCTTGTATGTTGCTGAAAATTTGTTCTAGACGTGACTCGTTTGAAACTTGTTTGTTTTGACTTCCATCCTTTTCGGTAATTTGTTTTAGTTGATTGATTATTTCCGGCATTTGCGCTGTTTGCTCTAATTGCTGAATTCTAAAATCATTTAATAGTTCAATTGATGTTGCCCTGTCGTTAGCCAATGTCAGTAGCTGGCTGTATGCTCTTTCCTGTAACGAGTTTTGTGATGCATTGAAACTTATTAGCGATATTGCTGCCATCGGAACCATCGCAACGATAAGGAACAGACAGATTAATTTTGAATTAAGTGATCTAGCAAGTATGTTCTTCAACAAGTATCAAATTTAATTGATGAATTTAGGTCGATGTTTGTTTGATTTGATCATCTCATACCATCATACCAAACGATCTATTTTTGCTTTGTAATGTAAAAATCAATTGATTTGATCATTCTAACTAATCAAAAAAACTGCAAGTGTAGTGTACAGAGTTAGTTTTTTGCCAAATCAAGCAAGGCCTTTGCGCGTTTGTAGTGAACCTCGTCAATCATTTTCCCGTCAACTACGGTAGCGCCCTTTCCTTTCTTTGTTGATTCTAGATAGGTGTCACAAACTTTGCGTGCCCATTCGATTTCTAATTTGTTTGGAAGAAACGCCTCATGAGTGATCGGTATTTGATCAGGGTGTATGATGCTTTTCCCAACATAGCCAAGACTTTTCCCAATTGCACAGTCTTCCTTGAGTCCGCCCTCGTCCTTTAGGTCCTGCCATATTGCGTCAATCGCGTGTACTCCTGCTGCCTTTGCATCAAGTGGGACTTTGGCCCTTGCATATTTTGCCCCCTCTGACTGTTTTGTGTATTCTATTCCCATGTCATTTAGCAGATCAAATACGCCAAAGACTACTGCAGAAATTCTTTTACTACAGGATGCAATATCGTATGTATTTACAACACCCTGTGCAGATTCTATTGAGGGTATGAGGGAAACAGGGCCTAGTTTTCGCTTTTTTTCAAGACCTGCAATTATTTTTTTAATCTTTAGTAGTTCTTTTGAGTTGTTTACTTTGGGTATCACTATTCCATCAATTCCCTTTTGTATGACTTGTTCAAGATCGTCTGGAATTTTCCCAGATATAGGCGAGTTTGTTCTGACGTAGACATCTGGCGTGTACTGTGAGCGAGACTTTAGTGCCTCTTTTATTAAATTACGGGCATGTACTTTTTCAGAATCCGGAATAGAATCTTCAAGATCAAAGCACACAATGTCTGCTTGAACGGTTTTTGCCTTTTCTAAAAAACGAGAGTTGTTTCCGGGCACAAATAAAAGGCTGCGAAAAAGCCTTGTCATAAAATCTATGCTTCTGGTTTCATCAGGATTTTGCCAAAGAGGCCTTTGCCTGTGAGCATCTTTGTGTGAGCCTCTGCGGCATTCTCAAACGAGTATACGGAATCAACTACTGCCTTTATCTTTCCTTTGCCCATCCAGTAGAATCCATCTTCAAGCTCTGCTCTTGTACCTTGAGTTGAACCCAAGATGTTTGTTCCCTTGAAGAAGACGTGTCTTAGATCGGTTTTTGCGTCATAACCAGTTGTTGCTCCACACGACACCAGAGTTGCACCGTATTTGAGCAAAGTTAGTTGCTGATTCCAGTGAGTCTGACCAATGTGATCAAATGACACGTCGATGCCAGGTATGCCACCTGTTGACTTTGAAATTTCTTTTGAAATCTTGAATACTTCTTTGTTCCAATCTTCTTTTCTGTGGTCTACTGCAAAATCTGCGCCAAGCTGCAAACACTTGTCAAGTTTATCACCGCTTGCAGTAGCAATTACTGTACAACCATAAAGCTTGGCAATCTGTATTCCAAATGAACCGACTCCAGAACCTCCACCCATGATAAGGACGGTTTGTCCTGGCTTTATCTTGGCTCTTCCAACTAACATGTGCCATGATGTTAAAAGTGTCATTGAAGCAGCTGCTGCATCGTCATAGCTTACTCCGTCTGGGATTTTTACTACGTTAACTTCAGGAAGATGAGTAATTTCTGAAAAAGCTCCCCATGTTGGGCCGGTCTGGAATCCCCAAATGGTCCTCTTAGTACAGTCAAATTCTCGGCCATCAGTACAAGCCTTACAAACTCTGCAAGACATGTTGGAATGAGAAACTACTCTATCGCCAACTTTGATATTTGCTACTTCTTCGCCAACTGCGATAACTTCTCCAGATGCATCTGAGCCAGAAACATGTGGTAATGGAACTGCAACTGGTTGCCCTCGCATTCCCCAGATATCATTATAATTCAGAGCCGCGGCCTTTACCTTGAAGACTACCTCGTTTGGTTTTGGTTTTGGGTCGTCTATTTCTTTAACTTTGAGAATTTTCTTGTAATTATCATCAGGTGCATATTCTTCATAAACTACTGCCTTCATGATTTGGATCCTTCATAACCCCTAATTATATTTTGTTTGGGCGTTATCGTCGGTTGAACTTAAAGTCACGTTTTGGTTGTTGGGTCGACAAGAGTATTTGTTTTAGCTGATCGTCAGTTATCTGGGCGTGTATTTTCCCTTGAGATACCATGCCGATCAAATAGTTTTCAACAAGCGATGCAAGATCCGGCTTTACCATTCTCACATTGTTTAGTCGTAGCCTTGCGTCAGGGGATAGAATCTGTTTTAGAATCATTTCTTTTTGTGCTGTAACTTCCGCCTCGTTTGGAGTGTTTTCGTCTTGAGGGTAGCTCATAGTGTTTCACTATGAATAAATTTTCAACATTGGGTTTTTCACGGCAAGCTCATCTAGAATGTCACTTGCAAGTCTGTCAAGCTTTTTCATTCCTTGGTGGGATACTACTCTGCCTTTGCCTGCAACTTTCTCAACATAACCTAGTTTTTCAAGCTCTTGTATAGCATGTCGTATGATTGAACCGCCTGCGTCTCTGTGATGAGCGCCACCATATCCTACGGCTTTTGCACCACCATACATGATACGTAAATCATTGATCCCAACTGGTCCATGAAGGTACAGCTTTCTTAGAATTGATGCGCAACGAATGTACCACCATTCCCTGTTTTGTGGAGGCCTGTCTGCGTGAGAACCGGTCTTTACAAACATTGCCCACTCAGGCTTGCCAATATTCTCACTTTTGAGTATGTCAGCTAGTCTTGATAACAGAATATCTGCTGGTACGTCATAGGCCTTTGCCATGAAAAGAAAAACTCGTAAATCGTCTTATAAATCATTTAGTAATGACTTTGCGGTACGTATGATTGCAAAAGCCGCAGGTTATTCGTATTGACTTGACTGGCGATCTACCTAGTCGTATTCTTGAGTTTACCCCTGGTGCAATGAAACTTTTGCATTTTTTGCAAAAATTCATCTTAATTTCATATGGCATTCGTATTCTGTGCTTTGTGCTGATTTTTCTTGCAAGTGAGGCCTGTCTTTGAGCTAGCGTCGGGTTTTTTCTGGCATTTGAAATTGCCTCTTTAATCAGAATTTGCATTCTTTCTTTTGCTATTTCCCTAAGATCTAGCTTCATAAAGTAAGAAAATGCATTTCCCTTAAAAATTCAATCGCGGTTATGGGCAAGTTTCGTTAATATGCAAAGTGATTCTCTTTTAAAAGCAAGCAAAATGCAAACAAAAATTCTCAAGGTCAATCAAGCAAAACCCCAAATTTCGATGATAAGGCAAGCTGCACGACTTATACAAAA
>DATBQZ010000254.1:0-5169 GCA_036560565.1 Candidatus Nitrosotenuis sp. | reverse complement strand
TACAGAGCGATTGCCTCTTTGTGGTTGCCAAGCTTTGATGTAGCGATTCCTTTGTTGACTAACGACGGAATATGATTTGGTTCTATACTGAGTGCTTTGTCAAAGTGAAAAATTGCTTCTTTGTGGTTTTGTAGGTTTAGTAGGGCTAATCCTTTTTTGTACAAGCCATCAAAATAATTCGGATCAATTTCTAAGGTTTGCTCATAACACGATAATGCCTCATCATGTTTTGATAGCAATGTGAGTGAGTCGCCCTTGCAGTGTAAGGCATCAAAATAATTCGGATCAATCTCTAGCACCTTATCGTACAGAGCGATTGCCTCTTTGTGGTTGCCAAGCTTGGATGTAGCGATCCCTTTGTTGACTAACGAATTTAGATTGTTTGGATCAACCTTTAGTAATTTATCATAAGAATTGATTGCCTTTGTGTATTGATTATCACAATAATAAAAATTCCCAATAAGTAATTCCAAGTTTTTATCTTGTTTTGATTGTTGTTTTGGCAATCGGCCTTGTAGTTTCTCTCTTACTTTTAGCATACTGAGAATTTTTGATTTGCTTTCAGCTGACACTACAGTAGGCTCATTTGTGTTTAATTCTGTCCCTAAACCTTGACTTTCAATTAATCGATTGATGAGGCCATTTATGATATGCAGTTGGTTTTGTGTGACGTCATATGAAGACTCCATAACATTACCTTGTTTCAGAGATTTTTTCTAATATCGTAGTATTTGTTCAAAAAACCCAAACACTGTCTTATATGATTTTTTTAGTGCAGAACATATTGTTTGAAAGTAGGAATAATCCTAGTGTTATTAATAGCATATTCTGCAACTATCAGTGCATCATACGCTGAGGAATTTGACATCAGATTAATTCCTTCAAAGATCGTTGAAAATTCAGATGGCATAATGCAGGTCTTTATTTCTGATGGAACCAATATTGTGCCAACAAAAATAACTGATCTTACAGTAACGTCGCTTGACTCTTCAATTATCCATATAGAATCGGTAAAAGAAAGCAACTCTAGTTTTATCACTGAAGTTTATGTAAAGACTGGCAAGCCAGGAACCACTACCATTTATCTTGCTGCACCAGGTTTTACTTCGAAAGAAATTCCAGTTACAGTCTATGGCAACAAAAACACCGCATCTAAGCTTCTTGTAAAAATTACTCCAGACATATTTACCACAAGCGGCCTCAATGAAGGATACATCTCAGTTGAGCTTGCAGATGACGATGATTTTCCCGTTATTGCAAAAGAAGACACGGTAATTTCCCTTAGTACTGCGGATAGAGAAATTGTTGATTTGGTAAATTCAAACATGGTAATTAAAAAGGGGGATTATTTCACATATGGTAAATTTCACGTCAAAAAATCAGGCGAATCTGTAATTTATGCGACCGCGCAGGGAATAGAAACTCAAAGTAGCTCAGTAACAGTCAAAGAGGATGAAGATCTGACCATAAAATCGTACGTTTATCCAAAAACACTGTCCATACATGATGCACCTAAAGGATTCATTATTGTACAGCTGCAAGATTCAGGCGGAAGACCAGTAATTGCTCAAAAAGATATTACTGTTTTTTATCAAGTCACTGATTCTGATTACTCAGAGTCTACAAACATTAGTAATAATTACATACAAAAAACCTCTGGTTACTTTCAAATAAATAAAGGATCTTACTGGGGTTTTATACAATACTCGCTACCACAGGGAATAGAAGATACCTATGACGTATCAATTTCGTCAGAGGATCCGCTCGTTTTTGAATCAGAAGAAGTTGAAGCACAAGACTTGGAACTGATGGATGACAAATTAGTTCAATTTGAAACAGTGCCAATTTTGACAACTGGTAAGTCAGAGCTAATTGGAGTTGTTCATTTAGAAGATGAGGATGGTGATCCAGTTATTGCAAAAAAGGATTTAGCCATAAAAATTGATTCTTCTGATACGGATTCAATTTTAGTTAATGATGTCACTATTTCTCGCGGAGACCAGGCAGCCTTGGTCTATGGCAGAATAAGTCACAGCGTGCCTTCAGATTTACAGCTTAGACCTGTAGTAAATGAGGGCGAGTTTACATCGGTAGATTCCTTTGGTCCTGACACAAATTCATTGGAATTAACAGTAGAACCTCTTGTATCAGAGGTACTAGCTGGAAGCAACTTTCCTCTGGTATTTTATTTGAAAGATGGAGACGAAGTTACTAATTTTTCAGAGGATGACGATGTTTTCATGTCTCCAAATGACTATGTTAAGATTCAACCAAAAAAAATATTGTCAAAAGATAACTTAGTTTTGATTGATGCTGAATCAGTGAAGAAGGGACTGGTTGATCTGAATTTTGAGGTTGGTGATTTTAAGGCAAGCCCCATAATTGACAATCTTTCATCAGAACAAGCAAGTATGGTTTTAGATCACTCTAAAACAATTTTTGCTGGAACAAACGATGTGTTTGCAGTTCAGATTCTTAATTCAGCAGGACAGCCAACATTTGCAAACGAAGATGTGGAAATCAACGTTATTGTAAAAAACCAAGCGCTATTTGAAATGCCGTCCAAAATAATCATAGAGAAGGGCAAATATTATAGTCTCTTTGACGTTGCACCAAAAGGAAGCGGTGAGACTGAAGTTTCACTGTTGGCAAAGGAAATGCCCCTAACTACTGAAAAGGTATCAGTTACAAGTGCTACGCCAATACTTCTAATTTCTGGCCCAACAAGCATTAATGCAACAGATACCCTTGTTGCGACACTTTCCGCAAATGCAAATTCCAAAGCTCTTGCAGGAATGAATGTAAAATGGGAAGTAAGTGGAGGAGAAATACAAATTTCTGACAGTACTACTAGCCCCACCGGAGAGGCAGGAATCATGATTACACCTAGACAAAACCCACTTGTTATAACAGCAACCGTAAGTGGACAATGGTATTCTTCTGCAACAATTTCAAAAACCATTAGCGTGAATAATTTAGAATCCACGGCGATTACAAATATGGTAGAAAGTGAATCATACAAACCATTTGAAGTTTATGGGATAGATCCTATTATGATCATAATTCCAAGCGCGATAGGTGCAGTTGGCTTCCTATTAAAAAAGAACGGTCAGCTAAAAATAAAAAAATAAAATTGAGATCCAATCCGAAATTTTGTCTATTCGGGAAAACAAAAAAATCGTATGTTCGATTTGAACATCGAATTGATTATCAAATCTGATTTTTATCTTACTGTATAGAGGCAGTGAGCAAATTGACTAATCTAAATTTCAATCATAAAATCAAGAAAAGTTGGAGTAAAATCCTAAACAAAAGTGAAAAGAAAGAGAAAAATTTGTTATTTCACTCACTATTAAGTGGGGACGACATAACACTAGACGTTTGTTCTTTTGAGGAAGTTCTTCCTTACTCGTTATTGTCAGTTCCAATCTCTGCAATAACAACCAACGACAGCGTTTGGATAGCAACGTCAATGCTATCAAGAATATCGGATATTACCGATAATTTGGTAGTAGTTGAGGACGAGTTCCCAATAGGCACAATCAGCCCGTATGAAATAATGCACGGGTTACGGAAAAATCCCACACCACGATATCTGCAAGAAAATGTCACCAGAATAATGAATGTGGATTTTTACATAGACTCACGAAACATCAACCTCATTGATGTTTTGGACCGAATGAACAAAACAAAAAACCCCTTCACCATAATAGAAAACGGCAAACAAAATTTTTCTCAGTTTTCAATAAAACAAATTCTTGAGATAGGCGCTCTTTGCAAGACAGACATAACAGTAGCTATGTTTCCCAAAAAGAAAATTCCTACATTCAAAAAAGAAGACAAAATCAGAAATGTCATTGAATTACTGTCGGAAAACAACAACAAACTCATCTTACTTGAGAATGAAGTTTCATTTGTAAATCATAAAATGGTACTAGATAAAATAAAGGATCTAAATAATACGCAAAATGAAAACATTTTAGATCTTAGCGCAAGTACGTTCAAAACAATTACTCCAACCCTAATCTCTGAAAAACTAACACTTGCAGAAATTTGTAGAATTATGCAGAATATGGAAAATCCATATGTCATGACACCAGATTATGTAATAACTCCATATGACATACTAGAAGTTCTTTGCAAGGAGATGTGATATTGACAAACAGCACAGCAACAAGAAAATCGATGAACCGACTAAAGGAACATTTGGATATGATGAAACAGGAGCTAAACAAGACAAACAAACAGATCAAACAACTTGAAAACAAAAACACTACAGAATGGGAAGGTCTTGATAAAGTAGATGGAAAATCCATTGATGATCTAAAACAGCACGAAAATGACATTGCAAAAGAAATAATTAATATTCAAAAAGAAATCAAAAAATCAAGATCAAAAAGTTTGCTAATAGCAGAACTTTCAGTCCTTCCTGTGGTGTTTTTGTTAATTTTCATGTCTGGGATTACGGATAATCTGCTCGATTCCTCACCAGAAAACCCAGTTGGACAGATGAAGACTAGATACTTTACAGAAAATTTGAGAGGCGACACAGTGGACACATGGAAGTCATGGAGACTAACTGGTACAACACTTGCTGTAAACATTTTGAAATCTCCAAGAGTAACTGACCATCAGTTAGATGTGATTCATGATGCCATATCTTCTGAGAAAACAACTGAGTTTGATGATTCCATAGTCCATAAAGGACCAAAGGGGACCACGTCTGTTTATTATCAAGGATGGGCCGGTGCACTAAAAAGTGCTACAACCCAGAATACGAAATATCAAGTCCCAACTGATTTTGATTTTATCAATTCATCAGGCGGGGAAGGTGACATCATCATAACACTTTCCAACATTAAAGATAGCGATGGATATACAGGATACACAAAATCCGTAACAGAGGGAAATGAGATTTTAAAATCATTCATAACGATTTATGACATATCGAATCTGACAGACGAGCAGCTTGCCACAATTGTGCGACATGAGTTCGGTCACGCGCTAGGTCTTGGGCATTCTACTGCGACTGAGGATCTTATGGCACCTACAATAGATATGACAATTCCATACATTTCTGAATGTAATGTGGACGCAATAGCTGATTTGTATAACGCAAATGAAGGCAAGCAAACTGTCTGTGAAAAATAATTAGAATCCGTTTTCGTT
>DATBQZ010000253.1:0-8076 GCA_036560565.1 Candidatus Nitrosotenuis sp. | reverse complement strand
ACTCTTTGTCATTGATGTTTTTGAAAAATTTGTAGTATTTTTCCAGTCCTTGCTCAAAGGGCTTTAGGATTGAAAAGCAATAATACATGAATTCTGGCGGCATGTTGCCTATCGTGTCGACAATTTTGTCTACATCAATTTGCTTTGTTACGTTGCTTACCACCGTAGTGTCCTTCCAACCATCAATTACTGGCGCAGTTGCAATCAGATTTTTTACCTTGTGTGGATGAAGCGATGCATAAATGGTAGCAAGCGTTCCACCGGTGCAATAGCCTTGCAAAGAAACGCTGTCTACGTTGGACTCTTTTCTTACAAAGTCTATGCAGTTGTCCATGTAAGAATTTACATAATCGTCAAAGTCCAGATACTTGTCAATATTGGTCGGGGATCCCCAATCAATCATGTATACGTTGATGCCTTCTTCAAGGAGTTTTCTTACCCAGCTTTTCTTGGGCTGGATGTCTAAGATGTGGTATCTGTTTATGATGGCATAGCTGATCACTAGAGGCACTTTGACCTGTTTTTCAACAAGCGGTCTAAAGTGCAAAAGACGAACCTTGTCTTCCTCGTATACTATATCAAATGGCGTGGATTCTAGCGTTATCTCGTCTGGGGCAGGTACAAACTTTGGCGCCTCTGTGACGTTTTTTGTAAAACTCAAAAATTCTTCTACCAATCTTGGGTCTATTGACTCATGCTGCATTTTTTACATCCTCCTTTTTTTCTAGCTTGGACACTCGCCTTCTAAGCTCGTGCATTTCCTTATACATTTCGTCAATTTCCTTTCTTGTTGGAAGCTTCATTGACTGCAGTATGACGTTTAGGATGTTTTCCCAGTGTTTTGTTAACTCTAATTCCGCTGATACCATCTTGCCGTAGTTTTGCCCGAATTTTTCAGAGTCAAACAAGCCAGTAAAGTCGTTTTCAAAAATATCAATCCAGACTCTTTTGTAGGCTTCAAGGTTTTCTACGTCCTGCGGTATGCTTGGGGACTTGGCATCAACTTTTTTTTGCGCATCGACCCATGTTTCGCTTAGCTGCTTATAGTACTCTGCCAGTCTTTGGTTGAATTCCACCATGTCCTCATACGAGTCGATTACCTCTGTTACGACCTTTTTTAGGTCGTTTGCATAGTTACGCATAGGGCCCACTGATGAAAGGGCAATTGGCTTGCCTGACATTAGATGTAACAGGTCAGTCCAAAACAGCGAAACGTGCTTGTAGTATTCTAGCGGGGATTTTGTATCTTCTGACAATAACAATTGCATACAAAAGATCGCAATAAATAGATCGATTTACTAATAAAGCTCACCGAGTAACGGTCGTAGCCGAGATTAATCATGAACAAAGAAATAATGTGCGAAACAATCCGAAAACTTGACCCAAAAGTGCGCTTTGTGGGCCTGATAAACGACAAGGGGCACCTTATTGCGGGGGGGATGGCCGAAGGCAAGAACCCCCTTGAGGACAAAAAAAAGGACGAAATGCTGTATCTTGAACTTGCGCTGCGGGTAAAGATGCGACAGGAATTTGATGAGGAGCTTGGACCGGTCAAGTTTGCAATGTCATACAGAGACAAAGTGCTTGTCATGAGTTTTCCACTGGGCAAGGAAGTTCTGCTTGTTTCGGCAGAAAAGGAACTCGATTTTTCGCAATTCCCATTTTCAGCACTGAAAATAATCAAAGAATATTATTCATAGGATGATGTTCTCTTCAAACATGAGATGTAGCATGCAAATCATTTTGCTGTTGTTTGTAGTGCTAGTTGGAATCACGTTTACCGTGGCATTCGGGGAGGTTTTTGTACCTGACAGTGAGTTTGCTGGTTATTTTGACTCTAATGGAATTTATACAGTTGTGGGCGTGGTGAAAAATACTGAAAACTATCCGATAGAATCCCATCTAAGTTTAACAATAATCGATGACGGTAACATAATTTCAGTTGACCAAGATCTGCCGTCAGTTGCATCAAACAAGGACATTCCATTTAAAATTCGAATTCCGCAAGTGACTGATCAAAACGTAATTTTAGAAAAGCCTGCAATCACATTCAGACAAAGTATCACCCCTCCGCCATCAGACGTATCTGTGATGTATGATGAGACGCTGGTTCGCCACGACGATGGCCATCTGACTGGCAGAATAACAAACAATGGAAATCACACCGAATACGATGTTAAGGTGTATGCTGCGATTCACGGGCAAAATAACAAGTTCATGGACACTGGCATCAATGTGGAAAAAATAGGAAAAATTGAACCTGGCCAAATAATTGAATTTTCAATTTATCCTGATCCTTCAGTTGCATCCGACGTGAACTATTACAGCTGCTTTAACATTGGAGATGAAACAATCATTCCACTGTATGCTCTAAGAAATGGCGAGAGATTCAATTTTCGGTACGATTCTACGGCTGCATTTACTGTGGTTGGGTTTGACAAAACAGGCACAAAACTGTCAATATCTGGCATAAACTCGTTTAAGATTCCAACATATGTGAATTTTGAATTCCCAAAGACTTCTGATGCTGAAAAGTTTGATGTTTTGGTGGATGGCAAACCAATCCTGTTCATCCAAAGCATGGACGAAGATGGAAACTGGCATGTGGCGTTTGATATAGGATCTACAACACAAAACAGTATTTTGATATCTGGATTTGAAAACCCAAACGAAAAAACCGAGTCAATTGAGAGTTATGATGCTTCAACTTATCTCTATATCATTCCGATAATGGTGGCGATCGGAATCGGGGCATATCTATACAAACGCAGAAACTAGGTGTCTAATGCCCTTGGCAACTTTATTGTAAATGTTGTTGGGTCGTTTCTCACGGAAATCTCTCCCCTGTGTCTTTCTATGATGTTTTTACAGCTTGACAGTCCAAGCCCTGTTCCACTTTGCTTTGTTGTAAATAGCGGTTCAAATATTTTTTCCAGATCTTCTTCCATAATGCCTGGACCTGAGTCTTCAATTTCGATAACTATGTTGTTTGGTGTGGTCTTTGCATAGATGTTAATCGATCCTACCCCGCTGATTGCTTCAATTGCATTTGTGATTAAATTGACAAAAACAATTTCAAGCTTGTCAATGTCGCATATTATTTGGGGATTGTTTTTTGGCAGGTGTATCTCTACATCGTCAGTTGTCTGAACATTTTCTATTACTTTTTTTAGAATATCGTGCAATGAATAATCTTGCAATTTTAGTGGGGGAAGTTTAACATAGTTTAGGACGTCTTCAATTTGGTGATACATTTTCCTCGCCTCATTTTCAATTAATGCCAACTGATCAAGTGATTTTTTGTCAAGCTTGTTTCTTGAATTTTTTTGAATCATCGTTGAATAGTTTATGATTACCGTAAGTGGGTTTCTCATGTCATGGGTAATCCTCGACGTGAGTTCGCCTATGTGCAAAAGCTTGTCACGCATCTTGTCTGTTTCACTGCGTTTTGTGTCGCTCATGCTGAATACCTTGGTTCCAATTGCATGTATTTTTTACTTTTTTATTATAATTAAGGCTAGTTAGTCAAAACTCAGTTCTTTGTACAAAATTTTGTACATGAAATTTTTTTGATTTGATAACATGCCTAGAATCGCCCGTGATTGAAATTTAATTTTTGAATGGTACTGAAGGACCTTGGGATACCATCGGTCTGGCAAGGGAGAGAAATTATGGCACTGGTCCAACAGACCTGATTTGGTATCTGTAAAACAGTTACTATTCTTGTGTGTGTGCAAATGGCACAAACATCGTTTGCCAATTCATATTGCAAAAAATTAAGATTTGTTCATTATTGTTTTGATAAATAACTACATGCACAATGGCATTTTGCCGTCATGTTTTTTCTTGTACTCTTCAAGCAACTTTTCTTTGATTTCGTTATGTGACTGGGTTGAAAAATAACGGAATCTTTTTGCATCGCAGATGCAGTTTGCAGATGATGTTTCTATGATGCTTTTCTTAAGATTGTCTGTATTTCCAATGTACAGAATTTTCATTGCTGCATGCATCATGTAAACGCCTGGCAATTCAGGAGTCTTTGCAATTTGTTCTTGATTATAGTCAAGCCAGTCTGACCATTTGATCTCTTCTGACACGTCATTGCTCTACGAATGCCCCTTAAATTTTTACACACTGAAAATTGGGAAAATTCCTAGTCGAGCAGCGTTTTGAGCCCAACGCATCTATTTCTAATTGTGACTTCGGTGACTCCCGCTGCAATTGAGATGTCTTTTTGTGATCTTATCTCGCCGTTTGAAATGCATGCCAAGTATAATGCCGCTGCCGCAATTCCCATTGGATCCTTTCCTGCAACCATTCCTATTTTTTTAGCCTTGTTCAGTATTTCCATTGCCCTTCTCTTTGTTTTTTCGCTTAGGTTTGCGGTGCTTGCAATCCTTGAGATTCCCTTTGTTGGGTCTGCAACTGGCATTTTTAGATCAAGCTCCTTGTAGATCAACCTGTAGCATCTGGCTACGTCCTTTCTTCTTATGTTGATGCTTTCTGCTACGTCGTCAAGCGTTCTTGGGGTTTCAGTATTCCTACATGCTGCGTAAAGGCACGCCGCAATTAATCCATGGATGGATCTGCCTCTTACGAGTTTTTTTTCCATTGCTTTTCTGTAGATGTATGCTGCTTTTTCAACAACTGATTCTGCAAGGGCCATCTTGTCCTTCATTTTGTCAAGCTCGCTTAGGGCCTGTCTTAGGTTTCTGTCTGCAGATGAATGCGTCTGGGTTCTGCTGTCCCACGTTCGGAGTCTTTCAATTGAGCTCTTCATTGATGCAGAAAGCGGCTTTCCTGTTGCATCCTTGTCGGCTGATCCAATCACTGTTGACAAGCCCATATCGTGCATCGTAAGCGATGTTCCAGCGCCAACACGGCTTCTGTCCGACTCGTCATTTGAAAATGCTCTCCACTCTGGTCCTGACTCCTCGATTTTTTCTGCTACTACGTAACCACAATTTCGGCAGAACATCTCGCCGGTAGTTACGTCTGTCTGCATTGCGTTTTTTGCGCATGAGGGGCATCTGATTTGTGATGAAGAGGACATTACGGGTATAGTTACGCGCTTTTGCTTATTATGGGTTCTGCTTGATTTCTATGATTGTTTGTATGTAGGTCAAGCTAACCCTAATTCTCATTTCATAGAATTAAAACGAAAAATTAGTCGCCGTATTTAGCTGAATCTGATTTTTGTATACTTTTTCAAATTCCTTGGGAAAACATCTCATGCATTACATTTTGATTGTATCTGCCTTGGACTAATTTTTTGCGTATTTTGAGTGAGTTTTTAGCTGCTCTGAAAGCTCTTTGAAAATTTCATTGACGCTAACGTCTACCAAGTTTATTGTGGCATTATCCTTTATGATCTGTTTTTCATATTTTTCCTTGACTGCGAACATTACGGACGACCAATGAAGAACGCCTTTGATCTTTTCCTCAACTATTATGTTTGTGTCAGGAAAATTAAACGACTGAAAAACAATTCCGTTGACCCAGTTTATGCTTGGAATTGCACCACCTCCAGTTTTACTCCCAAAGGCAATCTGCGTTACCCAGTCATCAAAATTATACTCTATTACTTCGTGTATGATGAGCTTTTTCCATGGCTCAATTGTGATTTCCAAATCGTTTATCTTCCAGAAATGATGATTATATAACTTTCAGGGAATTTTGAACGCGATCTGAAATTAGTATTAGGTGATTGTCTGTCTGTTTTGAACAAACAATATCTATTATTTCATTCATTAATCCTAGATTCGGGGATTATGAACACACAACAAATTATTGAATCGCTTGCATACTTTGGTTTTGAAGACATTGACTCCAAAGTCTACATGGGACTGCTCCAAACCGGTCCCGTATCTGTAGGAACTCTATCATCGAGGCTTGGAATTGATAGGGGAAAGACGTATCGCTCTTTGAGCAAACTACGAAATTTGGGCGTTGTATCAACCACGTTCTCAAATCCGACACTATGTTCCGCAATAGAGCCAATTGAAGCATTAAACACGATTCTTGAGCGAAAACAGGATGAAATCATAACAATGAAGAGCCTATCTGAGAAAATATCTCAAGATATTAGTGAAATTGTTAAGAACTGCGATGTGCAGGAAATATCGTCATTTCTCATAATTCAGGGACGCTCTAACATCTATTCTAGAATTGGGAAGATCTTGCAAAAAGCGTCGGGAACAGTGTACATTGTAGCGCCTCAAGAAGACCTAATGAGGATGTATCACACGACAATCCCAGAAAGAATCCAACTGATCAGAGAAAACGGCGTCGAAGTTAGAATTCTGACCGAAGTTACTAGTGAAAAAGAACTGTCGTTTATCCGTAGGCTAAACCCGTCTGAGATTCGATTGGGAAAACTTCCATCAAAGAGCAGAATGATTGTTGAGGAGGGCAAGCAACTGATAATGTCTGGCTCACTAAATGGTTCCATGGACTTGAATGACGAAGGCGACTCTGTTATGCATACTAATTCTATTGAGATGGTCAATAACATGTACAGCCTTTGTACGCTGTTATGGAACAAATCAAAGGTAATTGAAGTTGTAGTGCCGCCACGAGCTAAAAGAGTGAAGAGCCAATGATGGGGTATACTGGAATTCATTGTGAAAATCTGTCCCGTGCTGACAATGCTACCTCTGCAAGGCGAAATCTGTACCAAAAAAGAAAAACTGATTTGGTAAATGATCTCGTGGATCCAATCTGTGTAATTTCAAATGCAAATGAAATACTGTCAAAAAGACTTGGGAGATTTCTAGATGCCGAAACACGATCATACTTTGAGATGATTGCACGTGCAGCGACAAAGACAAAAACGCTAGTTGAAGAACTGCGAAACGACAGCCTAGTTCAATAGGCAATATGCGTATTTTGGCTTCATGGATGGGTACATGATGCTGTTTATGTCTGCTGAATGGCCCAGCCCTATCGCATGGCCAAGCTCATGACGCATTATTCTCTCGACACTGTTCACGTCATATAGTTGAAAACTTCCGTCGCAGTTGTAGTCTCCAAGTGCAACTTCAACTACTCCCTTTCCTACGTGTGCATGACCCAAAACGCCTTCTCCTAGTTTTCGTACAGTCCAGGTCACCCAAATGCTTGCCTCTGCCTTTGCGTCCGTAGTTGAGAATTTGACTGCGGCCTTTCCTTTGTTTGAGCTAAATGTTTGTGATTCCCAATATTGTGTGGAATTGTTTAATGTGCTGACATGATCTAACGGCAGTCCTGTTGGCTGCTTGTTTACATAAATCTTGTAGTTTAAGACATACGTATCATTATTTAGAGTCACTTTTGGGTTTGGAAATACGCTTGAGCCTGTCTTTATCTGCTGCTCAAAGTTCCATTTTTCGTAGTCTCTGAGAAATTTCTTGATGACGTCAAAGCTTGGGTTTGGATATTCAATGTAGCGTTTTTCCTTTGATACCGTTGCAGAAATCTTTCTTGCGTAGCTCTCAAAGGTTTTTGCGTCCATTTCTGTCTTTTTTGGTTTTTCAGTTGGCTTGTATGGGTATTTCTTGATTGTCTTGTCTGCAATATCTTTGTAGTTTTTTGCAACCGTGGAATTTGGGTAAATATTATGTGCCGCATCGAAATATTTTTTTGCTTCCAGATATTCGCCAAAATTACCAAATCCTACTCCTAGGCCAAGTAATGAAACCATGTCTTTTGGATCTTTCTGATATACTTTGTAAAAATTGACGAGTGATTTTTGGTGGTAGCCGAGATTACTCTCCGCAACCCCTTTCATTTTTAGAACTGTCGTATTGTCTGGGTAGTTTTGCAGTATCTTGTCGTATAGCGCCACTGCCTCCCTGTATTTGCCTTTTGCAAAGTATTTCGCAGCATCTGAATACATTGCGTTTGCACTGTCTGATTTTTCGTCTGCAAAAATTGGAGTTACCTGCACAAACAACATAAAAGCCACAAAAATGATTATAATGCATATTTTCATGATATCTAGTATGCCCGGACTTGGTAATAATTTGAACGAGCTAAAGATGCGAATCCGACAGATTCAAGACGAAATATCTCAACTTGGTTCCCCAGAACCAGTGA
>DATBQZ010000252.1:0-1884 GCA_036560565.1 Candidatus Nitrosotenuis sp. | reverse complement strand
GACATTAACGAAATCAATAGTATTGACACCAAGCGGACTATAACCTAAATCAAACGTTGGCTGTAGGGCTAGTTTATTGACATCAAGGTCCTGCTCCCGCTGGATATCCGTGATAGTCGAACGAACATCATCTGTTCTCTTTTTCTTTTTCTGTCCTGAACCCACCGCTTCATCAAGCCACCGGACAGAACTGAACTACAGATGAAAGGATAAAGACCTGTCTGTAAATAACACTAAGAAGGTTATAACCCTGGATACGAATAGGAGGGTTATTGTTAAAGACCTGACGGTTTAGCATTGTTGAACCAGCAAGACCGTTAAACACTCCCATTTCTCTAATAGACGCTATAGTACGAGTTTCACTGCATATAGCACCAAAAAATAACTTCATGCCTACTGCTTCACGCCAGCCTCCATTATCGGCAGCCATATCGACGGATACTATTGTTGCGTCTGCCAGAGCCGTATCTGTTATAGTAGGAGCGGCAACGGTTAAATCGCCAACTGCGATATATCGCCATCTTGTGGAATTAGTCCCGAGTATAAGATTAATACACTGTACTAGTCCACCGTTTACAACTAGGTCCTCGGATTTGGTAACTGATTGAATTTCTACACCGTTCTCCAATTCTACTTTTTCTGTACTAGAACTAGAGTTTAATTTCTGTTCGCATCTTGAATTAAAGTCCTCGATAATGTCCGCGTCATGGTTTTCGTTTATCTCCTTTATCATTTGCTGGAGTGAGGGGAGGTCTTTTCTATCAAAGGCTACCTTATAAGCCCAGTCTCTAGGCCGTCTGTCTTGTTCTTGAATTAGCCCCATGTTGTTACTCCTGTGAAATTGATATCTGTTGCAACTGTAAAGGCACTAACGTTAACGGTGTGACCGATCGGGTTAGAAGCAAAGACCTGGCGGTTTAACATTATTCCAGCAGTATAACCGGCGCTATTGGTAAAGATAGCAGACTCTCTCACCGTCAGGGTGGGGAAACTTGCGGGGAATGTTCCAACCGTCCTTATGCTCTGGTTACTGCGGGTAATTGATCCCTGTCCTGCAACTGTCATATCGACCCGTGTTCCCGCCTCGCCGTAAAGTTTTTGTTGGTATGCTCTTGGTTCGATTGTTGAACTGCCGACCCCATGATATTTCCACAATGGTTGTCCTGTTTTTATAATCTGCTGACAACAATGTTGGAGTCCTTGAATGGTAACAATATCATCAGTTTTGGCTATCTCTATCATCTCAAACCTTTTAGAGTCTATTTGCAGTACTGCAGCCTGATCGTTCCACTTTCGCTCCATCTGATTAAAGAACTCTGTAATCATAGGATTGTTTTCATCTCCAAAGGTTGCAGACTTTATAAAATATTTTTTTAAGAGAGGTCCGTCTTCAGGTCTCCAGGTAGCAGCCCAGCAGGTATCTTTAGGACCATACTTTAGCATTAACTCGGTCTGTCTGTCCATCGGTAGTTTTTGGAGTTGGATTTGAACCTGTGACACCTTAGTTATACCTCGGGTGAATTCCTATTGCATTGATATTCAGTTTAGTAGGGGCGTCATAACTTCCGCTTCCTAGATTTCCCCACTGGTACGACATATCGCCACAGGTTGTAAGGACTACCTGACTCCCTGAAGTTGAGAAACCAAGGATATCATCGCTTATCACTATTGGATCGCCTGGAAAAGGGGGGATGTTGGGGGCTGTTACTGTAGAGAAATTGTATGTAGTTCTTGGTCTTGCAGTTTCGTAGAGTTGACCTGCTAAGTGCCGGTACATAGACTCTTTTGTCTTTACCTGAGAGGAAAGGTCCGTAAGGACAGAGTCAACATAAAGCCCTGAAGTTAATCCTGTTGATACTGACTGCACTGCCTTTGGGTCCCACA
>DATBQZ010000251.1:0-2280 GCA_036560565.1 Candidatus Nitrosotenuis sp. | reverse complement strand
AAGTTTGCAGTTTTTTCCAAATCTTTTACGTTTTGTTTACTTGAATTTTCTACGTCCTTTAATGCCTGAGAGAGTTTCTCATCAGTATCAGGTTGGACTTTGGCCCCGATTTTGCCTTTTGCGGCCTTTTCCAGATCTAGTTTCGTTATCCCATCTTTTGCCGCCTTTTTGAGCAGGCTCTGTGTGTCCTGCTTTGCAACGCTCTCGGTTTTTGCCAAGAGTTGTATCCTTTTTTCAATGCTTTTGAGGTGGCCGTCAAATGTTTGCGCCGCTTTCAGATCAGATGGATTCTTAGTCTCGCTGTATCTTTCCCATGCACTGTCGACGGCGTCACCAAAGATCTGTTTTTCATATCGGTTGATTTGAATCAGTGAAGATGTTATTTCCTCATTTCTTTTGCTGATGATGTATAGCGCCTTAAAGTGATCGGATTTGCCAGATGATTGTTGGTTTGAAACATGTTTTTTCTCTGAGAACGTGATTATCTTTTGCTTTACCATGTACTCGATTCCAGATGTGAAATCCTGATCAGAGATTACTCCGTCTGACCACCATTTGGCGTTGTTTCTAAGCCAGTCTGGAATCTCCAAGTTGTCGTTGATCAGTATGGCGCCATCACTGCTTGTCGGGATGGTTACCGAAATTATTTTTTCTTTTACCAAGAACGCGATTCCCGCGGCAAAGTCCCTATCGGTGATTGTTCCATCCGACCACCAGAGCGCATTTTGTCTTATCCAGTCGGGTATCACCACGCTTGTTCTTTGCGGAGATTGGTCGCACTGTCCTGTGTTCCTCACAGAATGCCTCTCCACTAGAAACTCTGCATCAAGACGTTCCTCATCGTCTAACGGTATGTGAATTTCAGCTTCAAAATCAGAGCCTTCGGCAGTGGTCCCACGGGACACCTTTGAGCCAAACCCAATCCACTGATCACCTGCCGATTCAATCTGTCCCTTTGCCTCCACTGGACCGGAAGACAGATCTCCATTTTTGACTATTTCCTTCATCATGTTGTTTGTATCAAGCGTATTATCCTGATCAGATTCAACGCCCCAAGCAAACAACCTCAGATCACTTAGAGGGGTACACTCATCATGGTCCAGAATTGTCAAATCAAGTCTAAGTCGACCGCCCTCGTTTAACGATAGGTCCTCTCTGGCAACAGTGCCAGAGTTTGTCGCAAGATCATGCCCAGATAGCTCGGCGCGCCAGCCAATAACAAGATCTGCGCCGCTAAAAGAGTCCTCCCAGTCATCAGCATCCTCGTTGTAGTCTACTCTCTTGAGGATCACAGTAATGTGGTACGGATCACCTGGGGGCGGGGCATCCCAGTGCGCAGATGCATTTTGTGGAGATGCAAAAACAAAACACAGAGCCAATGTAAATACTAAAAGCAATGCAAAGAAATGCAAATTACTAGTCTGATTTTTTCTACATATTTAAGATTGATCGTGGATTTACTAGACGGATAAAATCTGATACGATGACGACAACTATTGAATTACTTGTCGGACATTTTTCTGTCAGACATCATTTTATCGGACATTTTCTTGTCGGATACCAGTTTAGCAAACATTTGCTTGTCAGACATCATTTTCTCTGACATTTTATTGTTAGCCATTATTTTCTCGTACATTTTATTGTCAGACATTTTCTCGTACATTTTATTGTCAGATATCATTTTGTCAAACATTTTCTTGTCAGACATCATTTTCTTCTCAGATATCATGTTATCAAACATTTTACTGTTATACATCATTTTATCAATCGCCTTACTGCCAGATTTCATTTTGTCGTACATTTTCTTGTCAGCTATCATTTTGTTGTACACTTTATTGTCAGACATCATTTTGTCGTACATTTCGTTGTCAGACATTACTCTATCAGACATTGAGTATGATCTTACAGGGCATAGTTCATCGCCGCAAACTTTGGATACTTTTAGGTTATTGAGACCAACATAATCAGCGGCAACGGTTTGGACAGAGAAAAACAGGATAGAAATCACGGCAACCACTACGGGGAGTAAAAGAATGTTCTTTACAGTAATAGTTACCATTGATAAATTATTGTTGGTAATGCTATTAAGCCGCGCTTACGTTTGTGTTAGTTTTATGGATGAGTTTGTCAGTATGATGGACTGATCTGTCAGTTAGCTGGAGAACCAAGAAAACACGTTTGAACTTGACAGTCATGTAATCAACGCATTTTTTTACAAGAATGAATTCAGTTGTAAATTTGAGGGAATTTACGCAAATCGCTTTCTAATTTGCAGTATGA
>DATBQZ010000250.1:0-3821 GCA_036560565.1 Candidatus Nitrosotenuis sp. | reverse complement strand
ATCGGCGGAGGATTTGGCGGACTTGCAGCGGCAAACGAGATGCGGGCAAACCTTCCATCTGATGTAAAAATTACAATTATTGATAAAAAGGACTATTTCATGATGGATCTAGTCAAGCTTTGGATCATAAAGGGAACAAGGAAATTCGAGACCTCAAAGAGACCTTTGAATACAATAGTAAAGAAAGGAATTGATTTTGTAAACGAGCAAGTAATGTTAATCGATACGGATCAAAAGAAAGTAAAAACCGCAGCAAAGGAATTTCCCTATGATTATCTGATTGTAGCTGCAGGAGTTGAGCTTGCACCTGAAAAAATCACAGGCCTTACTACACACGGGATGATCCTATATGATTTAGAACACGTATCAAAGATCAGGCAAAAAATACTGGATATGAAATCCGGCAAGATTGCTTTTGCAATTACTGGAATGCCATACAAATGTCCGCCCGCTCCATTTGAAGCTGCACTGATAATCAATTCCATGTTGCAAGAAATTGGAACCAGAAAAAACATCTCGATTGATTTTTACAGTTTGGGACCAATCACGCTTCCCGCAGCAGGCCCTGAGGTAAGCAAACAACTCTTGGATATTCTGGAATCGGAGAACATCAAGTTTCATGGGTCACACAAGATCATATCAGTTGAGCAAAACACGTTAAAATTCGAAGATCAAAGTTCTGCAAATTTTGATTTATTGATTGCGGTTCCCCCGCACAAGGCACCCCAGATAATCTATGATACAGGACTTGCACAGGAAGGAATGTTTATCCCTGTAAAGCGAGACTGCAAGACACAATTCGATAAGGTCTACGCTGTTGGCGATGTCACAAACATGATGGTTACAGATAAACTCGCAGTTCCAAAGGCTGGGATATTTGCAGAAGGCCAGGGTGTTGCAGTTGCACGAGATATCATCTCTCAGATAAAAAAAGAAAGAAACAATTCAATCTTTGAAGGAAAGGGCGGCTGTTTTGTTGAGATGGGAACTACCGCTGGATATGTCTACGTTGACATGTTTGCGGAGCCAAATCCAATAACGCGACTTGACAAGCCGGCAACTGAACACATGGAAGAAAAGGAACAATTCGAAAAAGAACGGCTAGAGAAATGGTTATGATTCTGTTTTCTTTTCTCTTGACATGTGGCCAAGTAACGCCTTGATGTCCGTTTGAACATCGCCTGCATTTTTTGCCATGTCTAGTTTTTCGGGAATGCTGTTTTTGAAGTCCTCTGCCTCCAGCTCAACTCTCAGCTTTTCTTTACAATGAAGATGATCATCATCTGTCGCGGAAATTTTGTGACAAATGGAGCAAAGTTTCATGACTTCTATTAGCTGAACCGACGATTTATAATTTCATAATTTGCTCCAAATTTTGGGGGCCGTAGTCCAGCTTGGTTAAGATGCTAGCCTGGGGTGCTAGAGATCGTGAGTTCAAATCTCACCGGTCCCATTATTTTCAAGTGCGGCACTTGCAGTTTGACTCTCCACACAGACAATACACCTCAAATGTAAACACCTTGGTGGCAGACGACAAGCCGTCAGTCACATCAACATACACTAGCAAGGTTTGGAGATTTGGGAAATCATTGCTAATCTCCCATGAAATATTGTAATTTCCTTTAGAGTCTGTAAACCCTTCGAATTCTTCAAAAACATCCTCGCCGTAATCCTCCACGCGCACAAACACGGTTGCACCATCTACCGGGCTTCCTGCATCTGTGACTTGGATTGAAATGTTTTGCATAGTGCCACGCCTAACTGCTTTTTGCCCATCAACGCTTACGTTCAGTACGGATTCCTGAATCGCATCATCTGTACCAAACTTGATTATTTTGTTGTTAATCAGATAGTTAATTCCTGCAAGAAAATCCCCATCTGTAATTTTTTTGTCAAGCCACCATTTTGCAACGTTTGTAACCCAGCTGGGAATTGTAGCATCTGGGCGCTCTACATAAAAGAATGATTCTGGAAGCTTTTTCCCCTCATACTGCACCATCACGGTATAGGTTCCCTTTGGCGAATCCTGCGTTAAAGGAATCACAGTGGAGTATGATCCGCTCTCCAACACCGGAATGGTGTATTCTGATTTTACACTATTTGGGTCTACTATGATGAGAGTGACGGATTTTGCATCTCCATATTCACCTGTCTTTCCTAAGATTTTGATAAAAACCGTTTCACCGTAATTTGGCAAAGAGTAAATGTTTTGGTTCGGGGCGATTTTGGCCTTGAGAATTCCAAGATTGTTCAGATCAACCATTGCATCTGAAAAATCACTTGTTTCTTGGTTAGAAACCCAAGAACTGATTTTATTTTTTATAAAATTTGGAATTTCCTCTGCATGTGCAAGCTGCATTGTGTAAGATGAGCTTGCAGCAAATATCATAACAATTACAGTCAAAACGAAAATTATACTTTGCAATCTCATTAAATCCATCTTCATAATAATAAAAGGTGCTACTCAATTCTAGTTTTACCCAATTTTGTCAAACTGGTTCAGACTTTTCCAAATATACCATGTTGCAACCGTTCGATATGGACGCCATTTCTCGGCGATTTCCTCAATTTTCTCTTTTTCAGGAAGATCGGGCATGGAATAAAGGCGCTGTATGCCTTTTTTGAGGCCCAAATCGCCAACGGGTAGAACATCTGGTCTTCCAAGTGAAAAAATCAGAAACATTTCCGCAGTCCACCTGCCAATTCCTTTAACTTGAGTCAAATGTGATATTGCCTCTTCATCTGATTTGTCCTTTAGGGAACCAATTCTCAATTCTTTTGATTGGATCTTTTCTGACAAATCCCTGATGTAAGTTACTTTCATTTTGGATAGTCCAGCTGATCGAAGTTTGGAATCAGAAGTATTGATCACATCGATTGGCTTTGGATATCTCTGGTATAATTTTTGGAATTTTCTTGAAATTGAATCCGCAGCTGCGCCGGAAAGTTGTTGTGTTATGATTGCGTCAATGAGAGATCTGTATGGATTTTTCACAAGACTGATTTTGTATTCCCCAACTTGGCAAATTATTTTTGCAAGTTTTGGATCTTTTTTTAAAAATTTTACTGCTTTTTCTGACAATTCAGAGCTTTAGTATTCCAAGCACACTATCAAAACTTTGTTGTGTTTGTTGTCTTTTATATTCCCGTAACACACTGATGATTTTTGGCCTTGGTGGGACACTGTAAATTTTTTGGACTATTTTCGCAAGGCCTGAACCAATGAAAATGGCCTGTGTGGCCGATGTGACATTTGATACTCTTCTCTCCAGGCTTGAGCTCTCAAAATCAATCATCTTGACTGATTTTCCAACAATGACGTGCTTTGTGATGTTGCTCAGCTCTCCGTGATCAATTCCGGCTTTATCCAACTTGTAGCAGTCAGAAAGCACCTTTTTAATGACCGCTTTCAATTTGGACGAGCTTCCCTTTCCCCCTAGATCACTTATCCAGTCAAAAATTTTCCTGCCGTCAAGATATTCCATTACGATAAAATTCTTGCTGCTTTGAAATAAGATAGGTCCAACACCTGCCTTATTTGCAGCTTGCAGCAAAATGGTTTCCTGCTCCATGGTTTTTCTTGGCGAATCGGTTCTTCTGATTTTCAGCGCAACTTTTTTTGTTCCTTTTTTTGCCAAGACAACAATTCCCGCATATCCTTTTCCAAGCACGTTTACAGTGCCTATTGTCATCGGGCCATCAAACGATACTCCACTTATTCCAAGTTCTTGCAGCTCTGCAACTCTCAAGGCAAGCTGCTTTTTTGTGGCCTTTGGATATCCAAGTATTCCAGAATATGGTTCTTGGATTAGCCTGTCAAC
>DATBQZ010000249.1:0-4218 GCA_036560565.1 Candidatus Nitrosotenuis sp. | reverse complement strand
AAAGAAGACAAAGATAAGCGGGAGCAAAAAAAGGCAGTAGATAATCTAGATCATGATGAAGCAGTAGACAATCTAAGGCGGGAAGAAGACGACGCAATGGATAATCTAAGACAGGAACAAAATGAAGCAGTAGATGATCTAGAACAAAGTCAGGACAAAGCAGTAGATGATCTAGAACAAAGTCAGGACAAAGCAGTAGATAAAATAAAGCAGGGTCAGGACAAAGCAGTAGACAAGCTAGAGCAGGGTCAAGACAAAGCGATGGACAAGCTAGAGCGTGGTCAGGACAAAGCAGTAGATGATCTAGGACGGGAATACTCGGAGTCGCATGACGAATTTAAGGGCGAGATTAAGGAATCTATTGAACGTCTAAAAAAGCAACACCAAATTACTCAAGACTCTCTTGAAACTAGACATGCTGAAACGAGAGAGTTATTGAAAAACACTGGCGATTCAAAAACATTAAAGTCACGCAACATTCAAACTGAGAAAGAAGTTATTTCACATCATATTGATGAAGAAAACGCTTTACAACGAGATTATCAATCATCAATAGATCGACTTGATGCTGAAAACAATGAAGCATTATCAAGACACAAACAAACTCAAGATGATATCACTGAAAAGCTAAAACTAGAGCAAAAGGATGCACTGGATAAGCTAAGGCTGGAGGAAGATGAGGCCGTAGATAAAATAGGTCGGGAGCAAAAGGAGGCAGTAGTTAAGCTAGGTAGAGATCAAGATGAATCCATAGGCAAGCTAAAGCTAGAACAAAAGGAAGCCAGAGAGAAACTTCGCTCCACTCAACTTGAGACAAAAAATAGATTGGAGCGTCTGCGAGATATGGCAACACATGCGATGGTGAAAAAACGAACCATCCTCATAGTTTCAATGGCAGTCTTAGTTGCAGGCGTAGGTTTTGCAGTTTATTCGACATACGTGATCGGATTCATAGGGCAACAATATCAGATCACAAATCTTGGTAAACTGCCAACCGGTTATGTGATTCAGAATCTGAGAGGTGACACAATAGATACCTGGTTATCGTGGAGACTAGTTTCAGGAAGTACACTACATGTTGGAATTACGAATGCTGCAAAGTATCCAGAAAGAATCCCTCTAATCAAAGAAGTTATTCTATCTGAGGAGTCGATCGACGTTGATGACTCGTTACTTCACAAAGGGCCTCCAAGCACCATCTCAAAATATTATGTTGGCTGGCAGGGTGCACTAAAACAAGCATCTACAAAACCGATGGAATTTTACATTCCAACTAATCTCGTTGTAGTGGAATCTGCAAGAGGTGAAGGCGAGATAACGATAATTCTCACCGATGAAAAAAATGGCGATGGTTATTCTGGGTATACCAAGTCAATAGCAGATGATTCACAGAATCAAATTCTAAAATCTACAATAACGATTTATGATGTGAGTAGCCTAAATGACGAACAGTTTAGAACACTTTTGCGCCATGAATTTGGTCATGCTCTCGGATTGGCACATTCTACTGCACCTGAAGATCTAATGGCACCGATAATTCAAACATCCTATCCGTATATTTCAGAGTGTGATATTGATACTATTGTTCAATTGTACGATGACGGAAAGAACAGCCAAGTAGTTTGCGAAAAATAATTCTGAGAAATCAGGATTATGTACACCGTTATTTTTTTCAAGATGTTTTAATAAAACAAACTATGAATCGGACTGTCCTACTATTCCCCTTCTAAAGTGTCCTGACGGTCTTTTTGAAAGGAGTTCTACAAACCATGCTTCATGCTCTATTTCTTCTCCCATTATTCTCTGAGCAATTTCATATGTTCGATGATCCTTGCCGACGGTATAGTTGCAGACTTCGCTCCATGAATGAATTGCGCATTTTTCAGCAGCAAGAAGAACTTTCAAAATCTCATCTATGTCCTCCCAGTTTTTTGGCAGAAATGCATCAGGACAACCTGCGATATTTGCAAATTCTCTAAGATCTCTTGGAAGGCTACCTCCGATCTCATATAGTCGCGGCGTCATGGCCTCAAAGTGATTTCTATCCTCTATCCTGGCGTCTTCAACGATTTCTTTAATGCCTTCACCATCTAGACCGGTACAATGCATTCGAAGTATTGTATAATAGTAATATGTTGCAAATTCTGACCCTACGCCAGCTACGATGAGTTTTCTCAGTTTCTCCAAGTCTATGCCATTTTTTTCCAGAACTTCAATTCCTGCAAGTTTTCCTACTTTGTCCTTGATCTTACTTGACATCTGGCCACACCCGTTTTGATGCTTTCATTGTTAGTTTATTATTGCTAAATCTATTAAGCTGCGCTTACACTGATGTAAGTTTCATGGACAAATCTGTCAGTATGTGATGTGATCCAAGTCGTAATTAGATATTCGCATCTTTTAGGAATTTGATAATGTGTTTATTAAATTCGGTAGGATTTTCCATGCCGCTCATATGTGCCGCATTCCCAATTATGTACATCTTGGAATTTTGAATCATGTCATGCATGGTTTTGGCCGCAGATGGCGGCGTAATGGTATCATGTTCGCCTACCAAGACAAGTGTTGGAACACTAATTTTAGAAAGAGATTCTGTGGTGTCTGTCCTTGCTGCCATTGCAAGCATTGCCCCGCAGATGCCCATCATGGACGTTGATAGGATCATCTTTCTTGCCTCTTCTACGGCATTTTGCTTTATGCTAAAACTCTGCTCTGAAAAGACCGCTTTTAGAAAACCTTCCGCAAATGGTTTTACTCCGTCTTTTTTTATTATCTTGATTGAAGTGGCACGTTTGACTTTCGTCTCATTTGAATCAGCTGATGATGTGGTATCGCACAAAATCAGGGCGCTGAAGCGTTCAGGGTTTCTTTCAATAGCTCGAAGCGCGACGTATCCGCCCATTGAAAAACCGCAAACGACTGTCTTTGTTATTTTCAAGTAATCTAGCAATGCTATCAAATCATCAACAAATAGCTCAATCGTGTATTGCCCATCACCAACACCGCTTTGACCATGTCCTCGAAGATCATAATCTATAATGCGAAAGCCATTTTCTTGCAATGCCTCTACCTGTGTTTTCCACATTTCAGAACTAAATGGAAATCCGTGTATCAAAAGTATTGGCAGAGATTCGTTCTTGCCTGTTTCGTTGTAGTAAAGATTTATTCCGTTGATTGAATCTAGCGTGTTGTTCTCCCACCACTGTTAACAATCATCTGATAATTCATAGAAAGTCTACTCATCTGATGGCATTAAAACTATGCATGTAAAAGTCACATATAGTACAGGCTGGTAAGAGTATCATACCATGCCTTTTGTCAAAGTAGATAACGATGTGTCTCTCTATGTTGAGGATACTGGTTCTGGCAAACCCGTCCTGTTTGTGCACGGCTGGCCTTTGAGTAGCAAAATGTTTGAATATCAATTTATGAAGTTGCAAAAAAATGGTTATCGCTGCATTGGAATTGACCTAAGGGGATTTGGTAAATCTGACAGGCCTTGGGGGGAATACAATTATGATGTCTTTGCCTCTGATATCCAAAAAGTCATAACTTCTCTCAACTTGAAGAATGTGTCCCTAGTTGGATTTTCAATGGGAGGGGCAATTGTCATGCATTACGTGGCAAAGTATCGTGCGCAAAATATTGGCAAGGTTGTATTCATGGGTGCTGCCGCTCCGTCTTGGACAAGAAGGGCAGATTTTCCACACGGTCTGGAAAAATCAGGTGTTGATGCACTCATTGCACAAGCCTACGGCGATCGACCTAAACTTCTCTCTGATTTTGGCAAGATCTTTTTCAGTAAAGAGGAAGGCTCTGTCAGCAAAGAAATTGCACGATGGCTCTACTCAATTAATTTAGATGCGTCCCCGTTTGCGACCTTAAAGTGCATGGAAGAATTAAGAGACGCCGACCTTCGCAAAGACATGAAAACAATCGATGAATTGAAAGTACCAGTGGCCATTTTTCATGGTGTAAATGACAAGATATGTTCTTTTGATCTGGCAAAAGCAATGAATGACGGGATTACCGGATCCAAGTTGGTTCGATTCGAAAAAAGCGGGCACGGCTTGAATATTGAAGAAATGGAAAAGACGAACGAAGAGTTAATGAAATTTATCGATTAGATACGTATGTAAATTAATTTAAAATAATGTTGATTGAAGATGATGTGGCTATTCGCCGATCTTTCTTACGAAATCTGTAATCATCGAGTCA
>DATBQZ010000248.1:0-4790 GCA_036560565.1 Candidatus Nitrosotenuis sp. | reverse complement strand
GTATTTGATAGATTAGAGAAGGCAAACTACAAAATCGATCTTGCCGGGGCAAACTCTGTTGATGAGCTAATCGAAATTGCAATCGAGTACATAAAAGACGCAGACAAGACAGAAAAGTTCAACAAAAAAGAACAGCAAGACCTTGCCGCAAAAATACGCGTCCTGTGCGACGAGTTTCCTGAATTTAGAAACGTCCGTTCTATTATCAACATACTAAATCACGCAGTAGAGGTAGCACATTCACTCTCTGCCCCAGAGATAACAGAAAACGTCATAGACGAGACTGTCAAGCACACCTATCCTGGGCTAAAAATCAGAGGTAGCATAATGGAAGTGCCGATATCAGAATTTATCAAAATTAAAAGGAGTGCAGGTGCAACCGAATCCCAGATAAAGCAGGCGCTAACGAATCTGGTGAACTATGCACATGAAATTGGAAACATTTCAAAGGCAACCAAGGCAAACCCTTCATTTGATGTCGTGTTCAGCGATCCTTTCGGCACAAAAACAGGAATCACAGTAGTAATGGACGATAATCACGCAAAGAACTTTGAGACAATATCAAACGTGCTCAAATCGTCTGCGTTTGTCGACAAGCTTGTGATTCTGACAAACACAAACGTGCCCCAATCAAACCAGGCAACAATAGTGACAATGGACAAGTCAAAACTCGTAGATTTGCTGTACTTTAGCAGCAAGTACACAGAGCGCAAGCTCGATGAGCCGGAAACTGAAAAAGTCAAGATGCTCGCAAAGACAATCTGCGTAATCTAGGTCGACCCAAAATAATTTTAATGAATAGTTCTGTGAGTTATTAGTGCAAAATTATATTTTACAAATTCTCGACAGTCCTAGCTCCGTTAATAGCATGATTGACAAGATCACTCCTGAAATTCCGCACTCTTCGTTTATCACTGATTTGGCAATAATCATGATTTTAGCATCAATAGTCACGCTTGCGTTTTTCAAGATGAAGCAGCCGCTAATAATCGGGTATCTGTTTGCAGGAATGCTGCTTGGGCCACTGTCTCCACTTTGGGCATCTCTAATACCAGAAGGCGGCGAATTCATGGGACTTGGAACATCCGGTCTACTTTCAGATGTCTCTGTGCTGAACATCTTTGCAGAGCTTGGCGTAATTCTGCTTTTGTTTGTGATTGGAATCGAGTTTCCATATTCTAAGATTAGATCGATTGGAAAAGTTGCGATAGGTGCAGGAACCATAGGGCTGTTTTTGACACTAGGTATAGTGTTTTATGCCTCGAACCTCTTTGGGCTTGCCTTTATGGACTCGTTGTTTCTGGGCGCGGCACTGTCAATTAGCAGTACTGCGATAATAGTAAAAATTCTAGAAGACACTGGAAAAATAAAAAAAGAATCATCGATTCTTATCTTGGGAATTCTGATTGTAGAGGACATAATAGCAGTCATACTCATTGCAACTTTGGAATCAGTGGCATTTGCGGGAAGTGTATCCTATACCAGTATAGTGACAATTGTACTTGTTGCAGCAGCCCTAATTGGTGGAACACTAACCGTTGGAACAAAAATAGTTCCGAAATTAATTGACAAAGTTGCTGCAACAGAGCACAAAGAAATTTTGTTGCTCTCAGTCCTTGGAGTGTGCTTTGGATATGCGCTACTTGCAAATATTATCGGCCTGTCTGTCGCAATCGGTGCATTTTTAGCTGGGGTACTAGTAGCTGAATCAAAATCGGCAGAGGTCTCAAAAATACTTTCAAGCCCAATCAAGGATATGTTTGTCGCAATATTTTTTGTCTCAGTCGGGGCATTGATGAATGTTGCAGAGCTTGAAAACTATATTGTTCTGGCAATCGGGCTTATTGTGGTATCCATACTAGTCAAGTTTGGCAGCGTAATGCTTGGCACTTGGCTGTTTCGGCAGGAAAGAACCAAATCACTGCGTTCCGCATTTGCCTTGGCAGGCCCAAGGGGAGAATTTTCCATAGTTATAGTAAAAACGGGCGTGGATATTGGCGCGATTAGCAGCTTTGTCTTTCCGCTGATTGGTATAATATCGGTAATCAGCGCGTTTATTTCACCGCTTTTGGTCAAGGCAAGTGATAGGGTTATCCCGAAATTGGAGGATTGAAAATGTCAGACGATGAAATGAAAAAACTAATGGATCAGGTGCATCTTGGAATCACCACATTCAACTACAATGGGACCCAAGTTCCGTGCATTATTCTTGCTGAAAAAAAATTCGACGAAATCATGGCAAAAATTGCGGGAAAACCGGTATCTGTTGATACCAATCTTAACATACTGCATGACGACCTTGGGCATGTCTTCGTTGAAATTGTCATGACATTTTCACAGGGAGATATCGAGGAAAAACTACTCTTGTATGCAAACGAATCGCTTGCCTTTTTTGAATCCATGGAAACCACCGCAATGCTTGCATTGTCATCCCCGCACTCACAAGTAGGCAAAGAAAATGTTTTCATGATTCAGCTCCCAAGGCCGGAAAAAATCACGAATGCTCTGGAAATAATCAAAAAAGGACTCGAGCAGCAGAAATAATTCTATCATAAATATATTTTCCAAAATCATACGTTCTGATTAGCTTGTTCTGCCGATACGTACAACGACTCTTTATTGAATCGTTGAAGATTTCATTAATGGCTAGGGGAGATGTTACATGCATGACTAGTTCTGCAAAATTTGTACCTTGTACGTTTTACACTGATATCAAGTGGCAAATAATCAAAAAGAAATTAGACCAAACGGGAGGTAGGAAACAATGAAACTTGGACTGTATCACATTCAGCTGATGCGATACTATGAGGAAGTATTGGCACAGGCTGTGAGAAACTATGCCTTCACTGGCGATAAAAAATGGGAAATGCGGTACAGAGCAGTTGAACCGTTGTCTAACGATCTGCTCAAAGATGCAATAGCAAACACTGATGAAAAAATTAAACCGTTTTTCATTGTGATGGATGAGACAAATATGCAACTTGTCAAAATGGAGTATAGATCAATTGATCTTGTAAACGAAGGAAAAAAAGAGCAGGCAATTGATCTCTTAGAGGGCAAAGAATACGCAAATCAGAGGAAAGTGCTGGCAGGTGGCCTGGAAGATTTTATTACAAAAATTGAAAGCAAAACTTTTAGCTCAGACGACCTTTCTGATGTGATGATTCCGTCTGTCCAACAAATAATCGAACTAGAGAGAAAGCTGGCAGTAATGGAGGACAATTTAAAAAAGGAAAAACTTTTTGCAATAGGCGAGCTTTCGGCAAGACTTGCCCACGACATTCGTAACCCTCTTTCAGTAATCGTCACCTCAATTAACATTCTGACATCAAAGAAGAATGTCGATGCCAAAACAATGGAAACGTACGAAAGGATGGAACGAGCAGTGGAGCGAATCGCATATCAGATAGATGAAGTATTAAATTTTGTAAAGCCGCGGGCGTCTTATCTAAAAAACACATCACTCCATGAGATATTGGCATCCGTTCTGGCAAGAATAGATATTCCAAAGACTGTCGTCATGACAACGCCGCCTAACAACATTGAGTTTGTTGGAGATGTAATAAGTCTGGAAATTGTCTTTGTGAATCTAATTACTAATGCGCTTCAGGCAATTGATAATTCTGGAGATATTATAATTGATTCATACATCGAGCGTGAAAAAATCATAATCAAAATTCACGATAACGGGCCAGGTGTGCCAAGTGACATTATTCCAAAAATATTTGATCCGCTGTTTACTACAAAACAAACCGGAACTGGACTTGGCCTTACAAGCTGCAAAACCATAATTGAACAGCACGGAGGATATATTGAAGTTGAAAGCGCTGTCGGGGAAGGAACCACCTTTATCATCACAATTCCTTATCGACAAATCCTATAGGTGCATTTTAGGAAATTTGAAACTCTGAAAAACTAAATCAATGCGGCTGCCGGGATTTGAACCCGGGTCACAGAATTGGCAATCCCGCGTACTGGCCAGGCTATACTACAGCCGCATGATCGTTTAGACGAAATTTAGTCTAATTAAATTAATTGTTGCCGTTTAGGAATGCTTGATGTGCAAAAAATCCAAAATATTCCCATTGTTTTTAATCTAAGATTCTTGTACCAATACCATGGACAAAAGACTGGAAGAAAAGATCAATGAAAAAATCGAGGAAGCACTTGCAAACATGTCTGAGGTTAACCAAATAGCAAAATCCCTTGACAATTTGGCTGCTGGCTCAAACCAATTCAAGTATGGAATCATACTGGGAAGGCTTTACAATTCATTTCATTATCAATCCAGGAGAATACTAAAGCGGGATCCAACGCAGGAAGAATTTGTCGAATTTGTGCAAATCCTGTCCAAAAGGCAGGACGAAATTCTAAAAAAGATCTAGTCTTTCTTTATTGGGATTACCTTGATCTGTGGAGTTATCGGCAGTTTCACACATGCGTCGTGCAGTGCTTTTTTTGCCTTCTCTACATGTTCTTTTTTGACATGCATTTCCATGATGCATTGACCTTGCTTTACTCGAGCTGCCAAGCTTACTGCCTTTCCAAACGCACGTCTCATTCCTTCTTGAAGTCTGTCTGCTCCTGCGGTTGCAATCATTTTATTTTCTCGAAGCAAAATGTGCGGATAAATCCTCAAAAGTGAATAGTAGCCTGTCTCGCCGGTGGTCTGCTCTAGTGTCTTGTTTGCAGAAAGTCTTGCTGATTCTATTGCCATGTGCCTTATCTGCATCTTTTCATTTGAGCATAGCTGGACACAGAAATCGTACTCGCCTCTTTTTCCACCCTGG
>DATBQZ010000247.1:0-2624 GCA_036560565.1 Candidatus Nitrosotenuis sp. | reverse complement strand
CTTCGGCAATTGGCATCCCGCGTGTGTGAATCTGCAGTATCTCATATCTCCCGTCTGCGTTTGGGACCGACACCTCGATTTCCCTGTCAAATCTTCCAGGCCTTCTAAGCGCAGGATCCACGCTGTCTGGTCTATTTGTTGCTCCAAGCACTATCACGTTTCCCCTGTCTGTCAGTCCATCCATCAATGCAAGCAGTTGAGCTACTACTCTTTTTTCTACATCACCGTATGCTTCTTCTCTTTTTGGCGCAATCGCATCGATTTCATCAATAAATATTATGCTAGGGGAATTGTCCTTAGCTTCTTTGAATATCTCTCGGAGCTTTGCCTCTGTCTCCCCATAGTACTTGTTCATTATTTCAGGGCCGTTAATAGAATACATGTTTGCCTCAGACTCGCTTGCCAAAACCTTTGCAATCAGTGTCTTTCCGCATCCAGGCGGTCCGTACAAAAGAATTCCGCTGTGCGGCTCGATTCCAAGCCTGTCAAAAATTTCAGGGTGTCTTAGAGGGAGCTCTACTATTTCCCGCATTACCTTGATTTCATTTCTGAGTCCGCCTACCTCGTCGTATGTTACGCGGATCTTTTTGTCAGTTACCTTGTCTGACGATATTGAAAATTCAGTCGTCCTGTCTATCGTGACAATTCCCTTTGGCATGGTCTTGCTTATTTTGAAATCCATCGAGTTTCCAAGTATCATTACTGAGATTTCGTCTCCCTGGCAGAAAGGCAGTCCCTTGAGACGGTTCTTCACAAAGTCTGTAAACTCTTTATCCACTGTTACTACATCGCTTACCGGAAGCAGGACAATTGTTTTTGCAATCTTGGTTGTGGCTTTTTTAATTTTTACAACATCGTTTAGCGCGCTGTTGATGTTTTTTCTTGTCTGTCCGTCTATTCTTACGACATCTGGAAACTTGTCGTCCTCATCTGTCGGCCATGCGACTGCACAGCTTGTGCGCTTGCCTGTAATTTCAATAACATCGCCCGGGTTAACCTTGAGAAAGTCCATTGCGTCTGGGCCGACTCGCGCCCGTTTTTTTCCAACGTCCCTTTGCTTTGCCTCGCCTACACGCATTTGCAAAGGTTCGTCCTTGCGCGCCAATTAGCTCACTTCACATCTACTGATTTTCTGCTCATGTTGAGCACTTCGAACTCGCTTACACCGTCGACTGATCTTATTGCGTTTTCCAAAAGATCCATCTGCCCTTCCTTGTCGTCTAGTGTGAACTCTGCCTTGATGTAGTATAGTCCAAAAGCCAGCGGCTCTTTTGTGTATTTTTCCAAGGTGATTCCAGCGTCTATTTTTGACTGAACCGCCTTTGCCAATTTATCCAAATCTATTTCTGTTCCAGTTGGAAGAATCTTTGTAATTAGGAGTAAGCGTGCCATTTTTCTATGGTCCTTGGAAACCACATGATCCACAAGTGTATGTTCTTGCCGATTCTCTGCAGCTCTCGCATCTCCAGATTAGGACTGCGCCGCATTCTGGACAGTTAAACTTGACACACCTGTCGTTTGGCATGATGTGTCTGTGACAGCAACTGCATACTGGAAGTGCCAATGTTGACATGTAGCTATTTTTTTCGATTCTGCATTTATAGCTTGCTTAGCCTTCTCTAGCCTAGGAGTTTTCTGATTTCCGCGCCAAACATTGTCTGCGCCACTTTGAGCGAGCCCTTGAGGCCGAGCATCTTTATGATTGCAGATGTGTGAAAATCAAAGTCGTCATTATTTGAAATGTCTGCAATCATCTCTGGTGTGAGAGAATCAAATATTGTATCTATTGACTTGTTGTCAAGTCTTTCAAGCATCTTTCTTGCAAACGACTGCCTGTCAAACTCTTTTCCAAATTTTTCAACCCACATTTTTTGATATGATTCCAGATCGTCTTGCTTTCCAGATTCCAAGAATTTCGAGATTGCCTTTCCTGCGTAAATTCCGCCCATTCCGCACGAGTAGATTCCGCCGGCAGTTGTGGGCTTTGACTGCCCTGCGGCATCGCCTACGGTAATGGTGTTTTTTGAAACAAAATTCTCAATCGGACCGTTTACCCAAATCGGGGCAAAGACCTTCCTGATTATCGAGCACTTGCCTTTCTGCTCTAGGAATTTTTCCAACACTTGCATTGCGTTTATGCTGCGACCTGCTACTCCAACCTTGCCCGTTCCCCCACATGACGGAATTATCCACGAAAAGAATCCTGGGTATTTTTCCGCATCAAGGTTCACTTCGACTTTTCCCTTTTCTATCCAGTCTGCATAAATTTCGTATTGCGCGGACTGGAGCATTCCAGTTCTGTCCTTTTGGACTAGCGCTGATACCCCGCGCGCGTCAACTAGTATCTTGAAATTAATTTCGCCTGAGGTTGTAACTGCCTTGTTTTCTCTTATCTCCTTAAACGACGTCTTTACTCTGATCTCCGCGCCATTTTTTTGCGCCTGATGCGCGATTTGCTTGTCGAGCTCGCGCCGATTAATGACTGCGACGTTTTGTTTTCTTGCATCAATTGTTATTTTTTTGCCGTTTGGGGATCTGACCTCGGCGTACGTAATTGGACTGTCAAACGTCTTGCCTGACGGAATTATTCCCAATTCCTCAAGGCCTGACGTGCTGACTAGGCC
>DATBQZ010000246.1:0-2021 GCA_036560565.1 Candidatus Nitrosotenuis sp. | reverse complement strand
GCCTACTGAGGCAACTTGCGCAGGCCTGGAAGGAAAAGCCAAACGACGTCAAAAAGGCGGCGGAAAATTTCATGGAAACACTGCAAAAGACAGAAAAGATAACCACTCCGTCAAAGCTTGAAAGGTCCATTCTGGATGAGGCCGCAATGAACCTGATGCAAATGGCAGACAACACGTATGGTGGATTTGGTAATGCGCCAAAATTCCCAAACGCCGCAAATCTGTCTTTCATATTGCGGTATTCCAAGATTTCAAAAATTTCCAAATTCTCAGAATTCGTGTTCAAGACGCTAAACAAGATGGCAAAAGGCGGAATATTTGATCAGATGGGTGGTGGGTTTCACCGATACTCCACTGATGCCAAGTGGCTTGTGCCGCACTTTGAGAAAATGCTTTACGATAACGCCTTACTACCAATCGTGTATTCTGAGGCGTACCAAATCACAAAAGACCCATTCTACCTTGAGGTTATCCAAAAGACACTGAACTTTGTCTTGCGCGAGATGACATCGCCAGAAGGCGGATTTTATTCTGCACTTGATGCTGACTCTGAAGGAGAGGAAGGCAAATACTATACTTGGAAGAAAAAGGAAATCCAGGAAACACTTGGAAAAAATGCAGACGTGTTCTGCCTGTACTATGATGTGACTGATGGGGGAAACTTTGAGGGTCATACAATACTGAACAACAACATTAACGCATCAACGGTTGCGTTTCATTTTGGCATACCCGAAGACAATGTCAGAAAAATAATTTCAGAATCGTCTGATGTGTTGCTTGAATTACGCTCGCACCGAATTCGTCCCGGCCTTGATGACAAGGTGCTGACCTCGTGGAACGCACTTATGATATCTGCATTTGCAAGGGGGTACAGGGTATCTGAGGACAAATCATATCTTGAGGCTGCGGAAAAGTGCGTCTTGTTTATAGAGAAAAATCTTCTCTCTGGAAACCATTTGCTGCGCACATACAAAAATGGACAGGCAAAGCTAAAAGGGTACCTTGAGGATTATTCTTATTTCATAAATGCGCTGCTTGATGTCTTTGAGATTAACCCTGATTCCAAGTATTTGGATCTTGCCGCAAATCTGGCAAATTACCTAGTTGATCATTTCTGGGATGAACAGAACAACAGCTTTTACTTTACTGCCGACGACCATGAAAAGCTCATCATAAGGCCAAAAAACAACTATGACCTGTCAATGCCTTCTGGAAATTCTGTTGCCGCAAACTCTCTTTTGAGGCTCTATCATCTGACACAAGAAAAAAGATTCCTGGACATTTCGCTAAAAACAATGGAGTCGTTTTCAATTATGGCTGCAGAAAACCCGTTTGGCTTTGGCTATCTGTTAAATGCAATCTATCTTTATCTGCAAAGCCCGACAGAAATCACCGTACTAAACACAAAAAACAAAACCCTGCTGAGTATGCTGACCAAAAGATTTCTTCCTGAGTCGATCCTAGTTACCATATCTGACTCTGATCAGCTGAAACACTTGGCAAAATATCCGTTCTTTGCAGGAAAGGAATTCAATCCAGAAAAGACAGTTGTGTTTGTATGCAAAAACTTTACGTGCTCTTTGCCACTTGAAAGCGAATCTGAGATAGAAAAGCTACTTTGAACGGAACATGCTTACTTCTAGGATCTCGCCGACCTGTGGTCTTCCCATTCTTTCATATCTTATTCTTGGAACTGTGATTGATATCGTGGCCTGCTCGTAACTCTTTATCTTAATTGTCGGCTGTCCCTGCAGTATTGCCTCAAGGAGTGGTTGCACCTGCTCTCTTAGCTCCGGGTCTAGGTTTTTTGCCACCGAGTCCATGATGAGCTGTTTTTGTGATATCGATTCTGTCTGTACATCCTCTGCCAATGACAACTGGATGATTTGCCCACTGTCAATGATTTGTTGTACTCTATATCGTGTAGTTTCCGACATCAAATGGTGTCGTTTTTGTTTGAATTTATTCTCTTCTGGCTATTCTAGCAGTGCCTTTTTTATCATGGGTGCCTTTTCTTTGAG
>DATBQZ010000245.1:0-3305 GCA_036560565.1 Candidatus Nitrosotenuis sp. | reverse complement strand
TATGGCCGTTTCATTAAATAGACGTACAGGAGCCGTGAGCTTCTTCTACTGGCTATGGGACGGACTGGACAGAACCATATTTACCGGAATCAAGTTCTCATTCCCGTCTAGATTCGTAAGTCCGTTTGGATTTTTAGGAATGCTCACGTTCATCACATTTGTAATTCTTGGAGTGTCTGGCGCACTGCTAATGTTCTACTACATGCCTATTCTTGACAGGGCATGGGACAGTGTCGCAAAAATCAACGACGTGGTTCCGTTTGGATTTCACATAAGAAACATCCACTATCACGGATCAAACGCGATGGTGCTCTTGGCAATACTTCACATGTACTATCAATATTTCAGCGGCAGATACAAAATTAGAAACGAGGTCCTCTGGGTCACAGGTGTAATACTGGGTACCGTTACAATTCTTGAGGCGTTTACCGGTTACGATATAATATTTAGCGAACGAGCCGAGCTTGCAATCAGCATTGCGGCGTCGCTGACTAACTCTATTCCGATTGCGGGACCAGTAATACGGGACACTATGTTTGGCTCGGGATTCTCCGACTTTGTACTTAGATTCTATGCACAGCATGTGTTTGTTTTACCGCTAGTAATGCTTGGACTGATGGCAGTGCATTTCCCGAGATTCATGGTATTTGACGTGCCGATGGTAATGGCGATATCTGGAGCAATCCTGCTGACCGGAGGCGTGTTCCCAATAGACATGGGATTCAAGTTTGAGCCCACGGTGCCGCCTGGCATCACGGTTCCGGAGTGGTATTTGACTGGCCTGTACGCCTTCTTGAGGACGCAGTACGACAAGTTCGTAACGGGTGTGCTGTGGCCTGGATTGTTCATCGGTGCTTTGGCTTTGGTGCCGTTTTTGGACAGGTACAAGAAGTTCTCATGGAAGGACAGGCCGCTTGTAACGGCATTTGGAATAACAGGAATTGCGCAAATCATGGTAACCACGTACTGGGGATTCTACATACCGTCTGACACCACCATTCCTCTAGTCCAGAGGCTGGTAATCGATCCAATATTCTTCTATCTGGTAATGATACTGCTAGTCCCGATTGGCTTTGGGTTCAGCTATATGATGATCAAACTGGCGCAAGAGTCGGAGCGAAAAGCAAAGATGAACAAGGAAAAGGGACCAAAGAAAGTAGCAGAGATAAAACTTTCACAAAAATGGCTCAACTGGGTACTTGTAGGACTGATTGCATTCCAAGTTTACCTAAACATAGCTGCGTACAACGCCGCCTTGTCTGGCTTGAATAATTTGTCGTTGTTCTTTACTGGTATAATTCTGATGGTGTTTGCTGGACTGTTCCACATCTACAGATACGCGATGTCTGAGGCAAAGAAACCTCCGCCCCCACCACCAGCTCCAGAACATAAAGTACCAGAGGTAGCAAAGGAAACGCCAAAGGAACTTCCAAAGGAACCAAAGGAAGCACCAAAAGCAGAGACCTCGTAATTTTATCAAGAAACTTTATAAGACTTTTAAAAATCACAAGAGCCAATGAGTGCTCCTACATCCAGCCATGCATACGGCATTGGAATAATGGCAATAATTGTAGGGGCCGCAGTTGGTGTTGGCTATTACCAAATGTATTATCTTCCAGAGTCTTTGGCAAAGCCCAAAGTTTCACACGAAATACTGGAACCAGTTGGAAAAGCTGACATAAGCATGATCCCAGGAGCTGCAAATCCTGAGCAGGCAGACAACTTTATTCCAAAACTAATGAACATTCAGCTTGGCGTTGACAATCATGTGGTGTGGACAAACCACGACGACACGGCGCATACTGTAACTCCTGACCATAGGATGGCCGATTCGTATAGCGGCGACTTTGGCTCATCTGGTGTGATAAAGCCAGGTGGTACATACGAATTCTTGTTCACAGAGGCAAACATAGTTGATTACCATTGTGATCCGCACCCATGGATGAAGGGCAAGCTGGAAATCACAAAGCAGAGATTCTAGGAATACCTGGCAAACAAAACATCACTTTCAATTTCCTTGTGCTGCTCTATTATGGATGCGCGAAACTTTACATCGTGAGATTCAGTAGTGTCAAATGACACCATGGCGGTAAACTCGGCCCTGTTCTGAGGCATCGAGTCCTTGCTGATGAAAAGGCGAGATGCCTTTTGCGAGATCTTTTTGCCATTGTACGAGGTAAACGTCATCAGTTCGTTAGAGTTTAGAATTTGCGTGTTTAGCACAATGCTGTCATATTTTCCAGAATAGTTCACACTGATTGTTCCCCTGATTTCTGCATCCTTTCTTATGTCAAGTGACTCCAGCGTAATCTCGATGTCTTTCATGAGGCATATGATATTTTCCAGTTTTATAAAATGATGTGCTAGGATCTGTTGTCTCTGCCGTACAGATTTTTATGATCATCAAGATCAACTAACCATACTATTCCCTTTGAATACTCAACATAGTAAATCAAAGCATGGGATTTTGTTAGATGTTTTCCAATACAGTTTTTGTAAGTTCCATGTTTTGATTCGCCTAGTCTAGCAGGATCATCTGTAGTTTTTAAATCCTCAATAAAATTTGTAAAGTTCTTGATTAGTGGCTGATTTGACCTGAATTTCTTTAGTTTTTTGTCTATTGTGTCATCAAATGGTTGGATTAGCCACAAATTTACTCTTTTAAAATTTCATCTACATGCTTGAGGTATTCTTCAGGAGTGTAGTTCTTGCCCTTTGTTTTACCAGAATCAATTAATTTTATCTTTTTTTCAATTTCCGGATTTAATTTTTCTTGCACTTTGTGTGCTTTTTGCATATCTAACAATGGTATCTTTTCTATATAAAGCCAAGTGTGCAATAATATGTAAATCTCTTAAACATCACTTGTTACAAAGTCGTAGTTTTTTACTTGGAAAAGTTTTGATGAGTTTTTGAAAAAATCTAAAAAGCGGGCTAGAAGGGCTTCGATCCCTTGACCACTGGATTAGAAGTCCAGCACTCTGTCCAAGCTGAGCTACCAGCCCAAGGTTCAAAAATTTTTAGCCATATTAAGGGTTTTTACAGCCATTTCTTTTGATTTTCATCCCGTATCGTCTTGAATAGAAACTGCTGGGAGTATCCGGCATATTTTCCAAAGTATTGGATTAGTTCGTCATGGAGTGTCTGGTATTTTTTGTCAGTCAGGGTTTTGCCTCCAAATGAAAATTTCTCCGGATAATAATTTTGCAAGCTGCGTATTATCCACCTGTCAAGCGGGAATGATTCTAATTTGTCAAGTGAAAAAAGCAAGATACAGTCTGCAACCTTGTTCCCAATTCCAAATA
>DATBQZ010000244.1:0-1893 GCA_036560565.1 Candidatus Nitrosotenuis sp. | reverse complement strand
CCTGCTCAGATAACTTGCTCTATTTTTTGCCTGTCGCATCTCTTTCTTTGAGTTTTTGTCTTTCCTGCCTTTTATCAAATAGTATTTTTATAACTGTGGCCGCAATTCCTCCCCAAACCAAACTTATCACGCCGCCATATGTTGTCCAAAACCCACTGAATTTTTCATCCGATGTTAATGGAGGTCTGACCGTTATGATGAAATTAGAAATATCTAGAGTGCTGGTGCTGACCTGATTGGACATGTAATCACTTTCACGTAGTTTTGCTACTGTTGGAAATGTAAAATTTGCATAAACTGGAATCGTATATGTGTGATAACTTGCCTTATCTGAAGCCTTGACATCTATCACCAAAGTCCCAATGCCCAAAGGCGGTACGAACGCATCATTTGAACGAAAATTCACTTCTACACCTTCCTTATCTTCTGCAGTGATGTGAACATTTGATTTACTATTTGTGATGGATTTCACCTGTACTTCAACTGCAACTTGTTCACCCGGTCTTAAAACCACTGGATTGGGACTGGTCGTAATTATAAATTCTGGTGGCGGAGCTTGAATCCAATTCCCAATGTCTAGCAGATAGCACAATTGCCCATTATTTACAAAAACATCGTAAGTAGTAATCAGTATGTTGTATTGTTCAGGGGATCCTACTTTGTCCAAATCTAGGGAAAACAAAATGTAATTTCTTCCGTAATCAAAATGAGGCTTTTCTTCATAAATGACTCGCTTTTTACCTGTTCCAGATGCCTCCTCGACAACTTTTGTCCAACTTTGCTCAAATGGATTCCATTTTGTCGTGACATAATTATCTGGTCCTGTATCGTATGCAGAAATAACGTCAATCGACATAGTGTATCCCATATTGTGCCAAGGAAGTTCTTTGAATGATGAAACTGAAAATAGATCCTTATCCGTACTTGGATCTTTAGAGAAATCAGATAACCAAAGGGTAGCATTTAGCGTTTTTCCATCACTCATGTAACTTACCGCGGCAATATCTGGAAAAGGAAATTCGTTATTTTCTGTTTTACAATCTTCTATGTTTTTGGCATTTTTAATTGAAAAATTTTGTCCGTCGGTTGCAGTTATTGTTGTAAACTCGTTCTGATTTGTGTTGATTACCCAATCATTAGTCATATCCTTAACTTCTTGACGATTGAATTTGGGTGAACCGTAGACATCAATTATAAGTTGTGTACTTGATACAAATAAAATTAAAGCAAGCGCAATTATGATATGCATGGACTCATGACTAGTCCTGTTTTTCATACTCTGAAATAAAATAAATGGAAGTTAAATACATCGGTTCCAATATTATAAAATCTTTAAATGTTTATCTGTAACTAAAGTATCAATTTGGGCAATTCGTTCTTTCATAATTTTATAAATATGTGGCTAAAATCAACTATTATTTTTTTTATTATTTCGTTTTTGTTAATTATTGTTCCAGAAGAACATGATGCTGACGGCGATGTAGTACGACAATATATTGTGAAGAAACCCATTGTCGCTCCTCCCGCATCATCATCTTCAAACAATCTTGTAGGTAATGCAAACGTAACAAGCGGCAGTACGTGTGCATGCCCCGATCCTTTACTTGGTCTTTCTGCAATTCCCTCCTCAACGTCGTTATCAATCACTCTAAACTGGAATCCCTCTGCGGGAGCCACATCATACAGAATTGAACGTACTCCTACAGATACTAAATTTCCATTTACGACCACATCTACATCGTATATCGATCCGGGTCTCTTAGCCGGCACCATGTATTCCTATACTGTGTATCCTGTTAATGGTGCTGGTGATGGCAAATCTGCAACTATTTCAACTACTACTGCTTCTCCACCTCAACCCGTTATTGTTACTGCTACTTCATCACACATATC
>DATBQZ010000243.1:0-53221 GCA_036560565.1 Candidatus Nitrosotenuis sp. | reverse complement strand
TAAAATTAGAAATTATCGCTTGTGACTTCTTTTTGAAAGCCAAGATACCACGATTTGTCGCGCCAGTTTTTCTGGGTCCTCTTCCCTATACTGGGATTCTTTTTCAAGTTTCTTTGCGTATGATGATGACAGTGTAAGTGGAACTGTTCGTCGAACTGCAAGAATTCGTGCTTTTTTCAGCAGTTTACGGTGGTTTGTAGAAGGATGTTTTGCAAGCAATCTGAGATAACTTTTTTGTGTACGGGCATCCAATACTGAAATTCTTTCTGCGATAAGCACAGCCCTATTCACGTTTGGGACAATTTGATTAAGACTGATTGCCACACTGCTAGATACTGTTCCTGGAACCAAGTTCTTTATTTTGTCAGGAAGTGCTGCAAAGCCGACATACTTTTTAAAAGTTTTACGCGAAATTCCAAGAGAATTGGCACCGCCAGTAACACCCATTTTATCGGCAAGAAAACGACATGAGCTTGCCATGTCTTTTGGCGCCATGTTTTTGCGATGCAGGTTTTCAATTACAGACGCAGCCTTTGCATTTTCAAGATCATAGCCCTTTGTCAACACCAAAACTGGAATCTTTTTTGCCCTCAGGTGCTTTAATGCGGCAAGTCTTCTTTGGCCAGACATCAGAAGAAAGCGGCCCCGTCCATCTTTTTGTACCATCGGAGGGTTCTGCAACCCCTCGTTTCGGATAGATTTTGCGAGCTCGCGTATGCCATCCCTATCAAGGGAACGTGCCTGAGCCTCGTCCCATACATGAATGCTCTTAATTGGGATTACTTTGACTCGATAATGTATTTTCTGACGATATCTTTGGGACATCAATGATTGGATAATGAAAAAGTAGATAGTAAATAGCGAGGTTAAATTCAATTCGCTCTTGTGTGATCAAATGTTCTCTTAAAATGCGTCAAATATGGAATAAAACGCGTTTAAACGGCACAAATTAATCACTTGTAAAACCACGACATAGATCAAAAATTAGTTAAAATCTGACCATTTTGAATTAGCCCCATGGCTGCAAAAAGAATTGTTTCGTTTCTTCCAAGTGCAACGGAATTGATGTACGAGCTTGGGGCCGAAGAAAATTTAGTTGGTGTGACTCATGAGTGTCTTTACCCAGAACAGGCAAGAACAAAATTACGAATAATCAATTCTGTTTTTGACCCAGGGGAGATGACCTCAAAACAGATCGACGATAAAGTTTCAGAGTTAGTGAGAGAAGAAAAAGACATTTTCACGGTAAACGAAGAAAATCTCAGAGAGGCCAATCCGGATCTCATAATTGCGCAGGGGACGTGTGCAGTTTGTTCCGCATACACCAATGAAGTAAACAAGGCGCTTCAAATCTTACAGCAAAGACCCCAGGTGATGGTTCTTGATCCCCACACAATAGAAGAGATTCTAGACAGCGTCATAGCGATTGCGCAAAAGATTGGAAGAGAGAATGAGGGAGAAAAACTAGTTGAATCTCTAAAGAAAAGAATTGATTTTATAAAATCCAAATACGTCAAAAGTAAAAAGACATTGTGCATAGAATGGATTGACCCATTTTTTACATCAGGTCATTGGGTTCCTCAAATGATAGAAATTGCAGGAGGCGTCAATCCAATAGGCATGACAGGTGAGCATTCAAGACGTATGACGATAGATGAAGTAGAAAAGGCAGATCCAGACATCATAATAATGATGCCATGCGGTTTTGACACAAAAAGAACCGCGTCAGAGTGCACCAAAGTCCTGCAAAACAATCAAAGATGGAAAAGTTTACGGGCGATAGAAAACAACCAAGTCTTTGCAGTCGACGCAAACTCTTATTTTTCAAAGCCAAGCATTAGAACCATAACAGGAATTGAAATTCTAGCAAAGATAATCCACCCACAGGAATTCTCAGAGATCAAAGTTCCAGAAAATTCGTTTAAACAACTAAAATTCTAATTATTATCTTCAGGGTCGGTATCGGCTTCAAGTGTTCGTTTGCCAGGCCTTGCTGGAATAAACATTATTGTCATGGAGTTAGCAAGTAGTGGACCCTTCATAGATTGTCAGGTTTGAAAAAGTTCACTTGTCTTGTGATTCTCAGTCAATAAATAAAAAGTCCAGAATTGAACCTGCTGCGACCATTTTTGAAAAAATTAGCGTCTGAATATTAACTTGAAGTTTGTCCAAACTCAACACACATTGTCTGATATTCATGATTAACGATTAGATGTCAATGAATGCCTGAATCATTTTCCCCGGTCCTATCTCGTGGCTTCTTGTCTTCTAATGATTCAGGCAATCTTTCTATTTTAGCTAATTTTGCAGTTAATCGATAGGGATTTGGTAGTAGTGTAGTACACGTAGAGCAGGATTGCAGTTGACAGTATTCTTAATGGAATTTCATATGTGGTGAGAAGCGAGGTAGCCACACCTCCAATTGTACCAAATGTCGAAATTATTGCAAATCCAACAGGACCGCAACTACAGGCACCAGCAGATGCACCTATGATTGAGCCTATAAAGCTGCCACCAATCCGTTTTGGCTTGTTTTGCAGAGTTTTGATTCGGTACACATTCATCGGGATCACTAGGCCTGATAGAAAAGACACGATCAAAATCAAAATAAAGCCGATTAATCGGTCATATGGGACATAGAATACAAAGTATGGTGTAAAAAACACATACTCTGAGAGCAAGGACAAAAACATCAGTAGTCCCACAAATATTGCAACAGCTAATGACACATACGAATAGTTTGAAAAGACTAGCCCTATAGACGACGCCAATTTATTGCAAAGATCATAATTGAGTTAAAAATATTTGTTACATGACTACTTGCGCTTGAATATTTTGGCAAGTTTTTGGACTACCACGTCTAGTGGACACGTTTCACAAGAGGCAGAGTTCGAGTCTTTTTTTGCTTCTTCCACAGCACCTATTGCCATTCGTTAGATATAAGAAATTCGTGTTTGAGTAAAAGGCTCACAGATAGTGCAGCTTCATGTGGGTTTGCAGTAATCCTTCGTATTGCGTGACATAGCCACAATGAGTACACGCAAACAGTGATTCTGGCTGTTTTTCCCTCACAAAAGTTCTATTTGATAGTGATTTTATCAATACGATTTCATCTTTTGGCAGCACTGCAAAGTTTGCAGTTTCTCCAAGGGATGCAAAAAATTCTCTTATTCCTTTGACAATTTTTTCAATATCAAGATGTTCGTCTTCTATAGGAGACAGCACAAATTCATGTAGTTTCATTGTTGGAATTGCACCAATCCAGTCTGCTACAAAGACGGCCAATTCATGCTTGTAAGACTCTATTTCTCGACAGTCTATGGTAATCACGCAAATTTTCGATCTGTTGTTACTTTTAATTGTGCTTGTGCTCAGAGTCCAGAACTTAAGCATTGCTAAGAACTTCTGTCAAAACGCTAAATACAAAAATTTAGTTTGATTTATTCAATGACTCGCAAACTTGTTTTCTGCGGAATGATTCTCAGTCTTTTTGCAATACTAAACACCACGCAAATATTTGCAATTGAAAGCGACGAGATCAAGGCTACTGAGAAGATAAAAAACAATCCAACGATGATGCAGATCCTCAAAAAAATAGAACAGTCAAAGAAAATTCTTGCCGAGATTCAGGAAGGGGAGAAAATCCAGATCCAACAAAACAAGGCAATACAAGAAGCAAGAAACATAGCCAATACAAGACTAAACGAGGAAATGAGTAGAATGAATAAAGACAACGAACCATTTACGTCCCAGAACGCCTTTGCAAAATTTGTTTCAAAAAAACCAAGTGAGATACAAGGAATCTATGTCTCAATGTTCAATTATCAACAAGACAAGATAAAATCTGCACAAAACATCAGAGATCAGATCCTTGCAGGAGGCGGCAAAACAAAAGATGCCTGGGACACATACTACAAAAATTCGGCAACAAGTCGTGTCCAGATGATATCTCTCAACAAAGACTTTAACGTAAAATACGCCAATTCGGATGCAAAACTGCAGCAGGTCTTTGATTTGAGGGGCAAGATACCACGGACAGACTAATTCCCATTTGTTTTTGTAATTTTACAGGATGCGGCCAGACAGTTTGTGATGCAAGTACATCCTAAAGAGAGCAGCTGAGCCAAACAAAACGAGCGCAGATATCAAAAACGTGGCAGGATAGTTGAAGGTCTTTGTGACAAAGCCGGCAGTAAGTGCGCCCCCAAACACGCCCATTCCAACCATAGAGCTGTTAACGCCAAGATACGTGCCTTCGAATCCCTTTGGAATGGCCTTAAACAACAATACAGAATTTGCTGTACTGTAAATTGAGAATCCCACTACCATCAAACACATTGAGGCAATTGCAGCTGCCATTAATCCCGATCCAATAAACAAAGTAACCACAAACCCAGCTATTAGGACTCCGATTATTCTTGGCACATATGCCAACACTGCAGATCGCTCTTCGCCAACTCTTGTAATTATTTTTGGGGCCAAAAAGAAAAACCCAGCCATGGTCCCAGACTGCACCAGATACATTGAGAAAACTGCAGAGTCAGAAAGCCCAAAGCTTTTCAAAAATGGAGTCAATGCAGTAAAGTAAATGTTACTACCATAGTAAAACAAAAAGTTTGTCAAAAACAAGAATCCTATTTCGTGAGATACCTTTCCTTTGAAGAGTATTATGATGTGCTTAAAGTCATACAACTCTGGAATTTTAGGGAAGAAAAAATGATTATGCATACGAAAATGACTAAAGATGTGCTGCATTCCGTGGATGGACTGTACAAGGGTATTTCGTTCAATATGAAAGTGGGTTTTGGATATTTGAAGACTGATTGCAATTGATATTGCAGTAGCTAATGCACAAATCATAAAATATTGCCGGATATCAAAATAGAAGCTCCAGACAGCACCAATTAGCATAGCTGCAAGACTTCCAAATGTAGACAATATCGAAGCTCTGGCAAAAAATTTGCCCCATTGGTTGTTCGGACTTGTTTCCATCACAAGCATCTGTGTCACCGGACCTCGTGCAGTAAGGAAAAACCCAGCCAGTGGTGATATGATGTAGATTGGTTCAATATTTGTCGTATAATACAGCCACAGGCAACAAAGCAAAATCATCGAAAACGTTACTAGCAAAACTGCTTTTTTTGCATGGTATTTGTCAAGTATCTTTCCCCAGAATATGGAGCCAAGCGCGGCGGCACCATAATGAATGGCAATCACGACCGAAACCTCGCCTATTCCACCGCCAAGAGATAAGACAAATAACGGAATTACAGTATGCAGTCCTTCTGCCGCAATGTTGATTGGAAGGATAAATCCCAGCCATCTCTTGTTTATTGATTCCATTCTAGAATACGAATATGCGCCACACTAATCTACAATGAATTAAAAAATTGTGTACAGATTTGTCGAATTGTTTGTGGGATTATTGGGCACCCATGTCCATGCTCTCAGTTAGATTAATTGTGTGAGATTGTGGTTCTGGCGCATCGGTGTCGGTACCGTTCGTACTAGATGTATCATCATCCACATCCATGTTTTCTTCCATTTGTGCTTCGTTTTCTGTTTCAGTTTCTTGTTCGGTTGGATATTTTGCCATGTGATCTGCTAACATTTTTGTCAGATCTTCGTCTGAAGGATCATGGTTCGCTATCCAGCCCCAAGCTAAAAGTGTTTGGAAGCTTGACTCTTTTACACATGATGGATTCCAGTTAGTTGCTTTGAATACAAGCTTGTGTCCAGGACTACATTGGATTTGATGGACGTCTATTCCCATCGACATTTGTTTTAGTGGAGAATCAGTGTGAGTCTCCAGCATTGTTGTTTCTGCCATGCCATCTGAAGAATCGTCAGTGGTTTCTTCACTGGTTGCTTCGTCAGTTATTTCCTCAGTCATTGTCTCATCAGCAGTAGAGATTTCTTCAGACATCTCCTCAGAAGTGACGTCGCCTTCCATTTCTTGAGCAAAGACGGGTTCTGATAGTACCATGACCGCAGATGCAGTTAAGGCTAGCATGAAAAATAATGCAAATTTACGCATTGTTTGACATGCTTTGACTTGGCATTTAACTTTTTTCAAACGTACTGAATATGACAGGTCGGGTTGTATGGATTGTGATGAAAGGTAATTCTGAGACATTTGGGGTTGAAAGCGGCTATGGAAAAGAGGTAATAGAGTGGATCAACGAGGAGGCAAGAAAAAATGATCTGAATTTTGAGGCCAAATCGTATAACTACGAAATATCCACCCAAAATTTTGGCTCGTTTGAGATGTTTTCCTGGATTGGAGACATACAAACTGCAAGAAAGATCATAGTCAAGGCAAGTAAGCGCTTTAAAATCAAGGTAATCGAGGGAGGATACAAAACCAAGGAACGTATACTTAAGATCAGCAAGCAAGATTACGCAATGGTAAGAAGGGGAGACAAGGTAATCGGGCACATTGCGTTTACATCGTCAAGGCTTGGCGGACAATGGCAAGTGGCAAAAGAAGAATTACGTTAGATCACAACACAAATAATCAATAATAAAAAAAAGCCATCATGCGCATAGGACTGGTTGGAACGGGATTGCTCGGCAATGCTGTCGGCCTGCATATTTTAGAATCAGGATACGAACTTACGGCATTTAACAGGACAAAGGCCAAGACCAAACAACTGCAAGAAAGAGGTGCAAAAATAGTCGATACTCCAAAAGAGGTTGCAGAAAATTCTGATATCGTTTTCACCGTCATAAAAAACGCAGATGCCGTAAGAAAGGTGTCTTTTGGAGACAGTTGCTTATCATGTGGAAAACACGATGGATTGGTGGTTGCAGACATGAGCACCATAAGCCCGATTGCATCAAAAGAAATAGCAAGCGAGTTTGCAAAAAAAGGAATCAGGATGCTCGACACGCCAGTCATGGGGGGTCCCAATGTCGCGATAAGGGGGGAGCTTGTGATGATGGTGGGCGGAGATAGGGAAACATTTGAAAAATATAGAAAAATTTTTGACGTAATTGCAAACAAGGTGTTTTATCTTGGAGAAAACGGAACCGCGCATGCAGTAAAGCTTGCAATGAATCTCCAAATCGCCATGCTTTCACTTGCACTGTCAGAGGGAATCACACTTGCCAGAGGAGCTTCAATTGAACCGGAAGTTTTTCTGCAGATCCTCAATTCCACTTATTTTAAAACAGGTATGAGCGAGACCAAAGCCTACAAGATGATCAAAGACTCCTTCGAGCCTACATTTACCTTAAGCAATCTCAAAAAAGATTTAGACACCATAAATCAGGCAGCTCAAGCTTTCGGGTTGGAGCTTCCCATGGCAAAAAAGGCAAATCAGGTATACCAGGATGCTGTGGAGAAGGGATTTGGCGACCTGGATTATACGGGCATTCTTGCATACATCAAAGAAATTGCAAGGTCAAATCGAGCCTAAATCGGCGGTATCTCTTTTTTTCCTCACATAAGTGCGGTAGGCAAGCCCTACAACTACAAACAAGACGGCAGAGACTACTGACCAGCTAATAAGAGGCACGATCTGTATTTCCACCATATACTGCGTGAGTGATTGAGTATAAAATAAATACATTTGATATTTGACTATACGTATGGCTGAGATCACCTGTGAAGACTGTGGGAAAAAAATGTTTCATGAAAACGAGGCAACTCTCAAAATCGAAGAATCGGTTCACAAGAAATTCTGCAGGAAAAAGCCAAGCGAGGCATATAGCTACATGCACCGAGACGCTGAGCACATGGCAACCTTTGACTCTGAGCGAAAAAATGACGCAAACGGTAAACCTCTTCTCAAGTAATGAGCGCTACTGAAACTTTCAATCACGGAGTAACAGAGCTAAACCTTGGCAATTCAAAAAAGGCACTAACCATATTTAACAAAGTCTTGGAATTAATTCCAAACCACATTGATGCACTAATTAAAAAAGGAAACATTCTTGGCAAGTTAGGAAAATATGTTGATGCAATTTCAGTTTACGACAAGGTAACAGAGATAGAGCCGCAGAATGTTCTGGCGCTAATAAACAAAGGACTCGCGTTACATTATTTAGCTCAATATGATGAAGCGATTACGTGTTTTGACAAGGTTCTAAAAATAAAACCAGACAACACAACTGCATTGTACAACAAAGCCTCAAGCCTAGTAAGACAGGGGAACATAGAGAGCGGTCTTGAGATTTTGAAGCATACGATAAAGATTGATCATTCCTTCAAATACAAGGCAAAGTTCGATGTGGACTTTGAGCACATCAAGACAAACAATGATTTCAAAAAACTCATTCTATGAGTGAACGGCACAAAACACCTCAATGCCAAAAACTACAGATTATAATATTCAAAAAAAATACCACGTTAGATGGCAAAAGAGTTCAGTTTTGATATCGTCATAGTCGGGGCAGGTCCTGCAGGCTCATCTGCTGCTTATTTGGCTGCAAAAAACGGCGCAAGTGTAGCATTATTAGAAAAAGAAAACACAGTTGCGCAAACAGTGAGAACGAGTGGGGTCACGTGGACTGACGCAATCAAGGAGTTTGACATTCCAGACGATTGCTACAATCCAATCAAAAACTATGCATTTTGTTCACCTAACAATGAAGTCAAAATAAGCAATAGTGAGTCAATGGCAGCAGTACTTGATGTTAGGAAGACATACAGATGGTTGGCAGATAAAGCGCAAAAACAAGGAGCTCAGATATTTCTTGACACAGTTGTTACTGACACCATCAAAGACTCGAATGGAAAAATACTTGGAGTGAAAGCAACGTCCGGTAAAGAAGAAATTAAATTTAATTCAAAAATAGTAATAGATGCAAGCGGTTTTCAATCAGTTGTCGCAAAATCATTAGGCCTTGTGTCCCAGTGGAAGAGGTTTGGGGCAGGAGCGGAATACGAAGCGGTTGTAGAAAACGTCGATCCAGAAACATGGTGGTTAATGGTGGGGCAAAAGTATTCTCCTGCAGGATATGCGTGGATATTCCCACTTGGAAAAAACATAGTAAGAATTGGAGTAGGGGTAGGCAAGCCAGAATCTAATGTAGATCCAACAGAGAGGCTAAAGGAAATAATCGAAAAAAGACTAGGGCCGATTGAGTCTCTCGGCAAGATAACTCCCATAGAATTTCATTATGGATTAATTCCAAACGACGGATTGTCAAGAAAAACAGTTTATGACAATCTCATTTTAGTTGGCGATTCTGCAGGACAGGCAAACCCACTTGTGCTTGAAGGAATAAGATATGCAATACGCTTTGGAAGGGTTGCTGGTGAAGTTGCCGCAAAGGCAGTATCTATGAATGACACATCAGAAAAGGCGCTTGCCCCATACGAAGAAATATGGAAAAAGGCAATATTTGCAAAGATTAACTCTGCCTCAAAGGTTCAAAGCAGGTGGATTGGCCTTTCAGACGAAGAATGGGATAAAGAACTTGACATCATAAAGGAGTTAAGCGTTGCAGAGTTTCTCGATTTCATAAAAGCGGAATTTGGTCTTGCAAGTATAATCAAGCTTGCAACCCACCATCCAAAGATTGCAGTACGTCAGCTGTTCAACATGGTAAAAGGCGTTACAAAAAGAAGCTAGTTTACGTGGAAAAAGTCAGAGACTGTCAAATTATGATACTCTAATTGTGCAACATATGTTCCGGCCAGATATGGCTTGCTTATTACCTGGTTAAAGTATCCAGACGCATTATCCTTTAGCGGTATTTCGTCTACACGGTTGCCTTTTTGATCATAAATGTCCACGTAAATGTCCTCACTAAACGCAATGGTCTTTTGTATTGCGCCAGAAAGATACAGCTTACCATCTTGAACATATGCTTCAATTACGGCATTTGGTGCACGTGTCGGCAGATATCTCTCAATTAGGCCCCTCAGTTCAGAAAGTTTTGCAGATGCAGATGAAAAGTCTTTGTTATGTAAGGCAGTTTTAATTTCAGATATGACAGGATCAAATTTGGCTGCATTTGCCCCATACCCAGAGGATCCAAACGTGTCAATAAATGACTGGAGTTCCTCAAACTCTCTTGCCATATCCACATTTTTCAAGTCGTCTGGGTCATACGTGTTAGACAACTTTTCTGGCACATCGACAATTTGCGATGCTTGTGCGTCTTGCCATTGCAATGTAACAACATACAGCCCGGGCTCAATCGGGGCATACCACTGGGTGAACAGCTCACCCTGTCGTGTATCACTGAATTTTAGAGTGCTGTGTACATTTGCATCCATATCATACACAGTCAGATAGAGATTTTGTCTCACCCCCATGACTTGCTTATCTAATGCCCCGCTCATTACCCAAATTTCTTTTTCTGGCTCATAAGAAATATCAAAAATTATTTGTTTGTTGTTTAAAACCAGGTTTTCACTAAGAAAATTCCTGAGTGCCTTGATTTTGATATCGGCGTCAACGAAATTACCATAGTCTACAAGGTCGTATGCATTTTGTTTTAGCTGCTCAAATTTTGTAGAATGCTCTGCAAAGTCGGAGTTATAGAATCTAGTTGCGAAGTTAGATATCTGTTCTAGTTTTTTTCTGTATTCAATTCGCTTTATCTCATCTACGGTATATCCGACGTCTGAACCAAACGGATCATCGGCGTATTTTTTCGACACCTGTTGCCACTCGGCAGATAGTTCCCTTACAAGGTTATCAGCCCCATCCAAATCATTTTTGATTACAAGGTTTCGCACTGTGCTGAGTCGTTCCTTCAGCGAACTTGTAAAATCAACGTATCCTGGAAGGAATCTGTTGTGTGCGGTTCCCAGTTCGGCCAGATTTTCAATGGATTTTGCTCTCTGTAAGATATCGGATGCCCGTATTTTGTATGCATCCTTTGTGTAAGAATCAAGTTTCGCTTTTACTTGCGATTCATTTGTGCTTGCCCAAGAAAGTAAAACCTCGATTTTATCAATTTTATTTGTAGTTGGATTTCCTTTTTCAAGATCAATTGCAGTGTTTATCGCTTTTAGTGCGGTGTTTATTGTAACAAGACTCTCATAGTCAGCTTGCAGTTCTGCCTTTGTCTTTAGTTTTTCATAGTCAAATTTCATCACAGATAACGGGTTACGCTTTTCTCTTAGTTCGTTTATGGTACTATCAAACTCTGAAACGATGTTAAGAATCTCATTTAAGGAATTCGCGTTTTTGACCTGATCAAGCAGTGACTCAAACGAATCTACCAGCTGAGCGTTGGCATTGTTCTTTTTTGAGAATTCAATTGTGCTTGATATTCTAGACGATATTTCTATTACATTTTTCATATCAAGTATCTCTTGCTTTACGGATATGATGTCGTCAGGAGACGTAGCACTGCCAAGATTCGATAACAGTTCATTTAGCCTTGGTTCAATCAGTGTTGCAAGTTCAGATTGTTGATCACCTGACGATACAAATCTATCTACTTTGTCCAGATTGCGCAAAAGCGAGTTTGCGGCATATAGATTGTCTACTTTGTCTTTTTGTTCAAGGATCTTCTCCAGGCTTTCTTTTACCAAGAGGGATTCGCGCAAGGAATCCCATTCGGTTCTGATCATACTGGTTAGCGCATCATTGCTCTTGAGTGTCGCATCAAGTGTGCGTGCCTTTGTCAGCAGGTCTACAAGATTATTTAGCTCTTCGGAATAAATTGGTCCTGTTCCCCTCGCAAAAATAAATCCTAGCTGTTCCTGCAGCGGCCTACTCATGATAGAATTTGGTTTTGTCATCAGATTAAGCAAGAGCGAGTTTAATTCCTCATAAGTTAGGGATTGCTGTGTTGGTATTTTTTGTGGATCTGCGTTTATAATTTGCACATAAACATCGTTTAGAATCCCAATCGTATTTTTATTATCGCCAATTTGCGAGTAAAACATGGCATCAAAGATTTGCCTATCAATCTTTTTCGCTTCGGTCACATCAAGAATGCTTACATCAACTAGATTCTTTGTGCTCTCAAGTGCAGTTTGTATTGCAGGTCGAAATTTTGGCTCCACATCCAAAGTATCAGACTCGTCAAAATATAGCACCAGCAGATCTGAGTAGATGTTTTTTAGTTTTATCACACCATCATTTGATGAGGATGTTGTTTGGCTCAGCTGGTCTTCAAATTCAGTGATTTGGTTTTGGCTGGTTATTTCTTTGATTGAGTTTATTTTTGATTCAATTAGGCTTAGTCCTTGATCATAATAATCAAGCGTAGATTTTTCTTGGGATTTTTCATTTAGTAGTTGAAATGCACTTGTTTTTGTAGACTCCCCATAGAAGACTTTGACTTGGTAATTTCCAGTCAGGCCACAAATTCTTCCAGACAGAGGAGCAGTGTCGGTGATAAAATGCCCATTTGAAAGTGGCTTTACTTGCTGAATTTGACAAAGATCGCCATTTGGGTTTGTGATTTGAACTACAACTGAAAGATCAGGCGAGACTTGGCCCACCTGCCCAAATATGAAAATCTGCTCCCCTTTTTTGTAATCCCCAAATGTGTCAAGAAGAGTAATTGCAGATGTTTGCCCATACGCATATGACGGAATAAGCAGTATTACAGATAGAAATAGAGCAATGCCCACATGCCGCACAAAGATCAGTTGGTCAAAAAAGACTACTTAAGGGTTAGGTAGAATTTGTTGAGAATTAAGCGACTAGTGCTTGTTTTAAAAAGATGCCATTCCTAGCAGACAGGTTTTGATTGGTCGCTTCCAATCCAAAACTAAAGCAAAAATTGTGTACCTGTTCTTTGGTGCGTGTACCGCATTGAATGCAAATCAGGCTTACTGGTTTTCGACATTCTGCACAGACGGTGCATTTTGCCAATTCTCCCCCACACATTCTACATGATTCGTCAGGCATCTTTTCTCAATGACAATTTTGAGAGTTTAGATTTAAGACTTGAGTAGGATTTGATCATAGAAATCATCAGCGTTACCTTTGCAGACGTGTTTTAGATTTTCTCACGTACACTATGATACAGATTATTATGATTCCAAGGATTGCAGATACAAGCCCCAGATTTTCTGTCTTTCCCGTTTTTGAGGAGATTTGCGTTGTTGTTTCGGTATGATTTTGCAAGTCATCAGATACGGCAAAAACACTCGTTGTGTAAATATCGGGCTTCAGAACTAGATCAGATATTGCGTATAACTTCAAGTCGTTTCCACCGGGAATCATTTTTTGTGTCTGTGCTGCAGAAAGCATAATTTTTGCAGCATTTTGGTCTACATCAAGTATGCCAATGTCCACCTCATCCCCTGCCCCAGTGCTAACAAAATAATAGATTTGTGTAGCATCACTTGTTTTGATTGGTATCTCAAGCGGTTGCCCCAAGATGATTTGAGATGGAATATCTATTTGTGTGATTTTTGGTAGGTTAACCTTTTCAAACTTTTCCCAATATCCCGCTTCAAATGGATATGATGGATCATCAAAGGATCGTATGGTCATTGCCCTTGCCTCAGGAGAATAAGATTCAAGGTAAAATGGGCCGTTACTTATTATAGCATGATTCTTGTTTTCTATCCACTTTATTGCAGACTCGTATCTTGAATCATAATATTGTGCGCCATTATCAAATGACAAAAGTGCTGCCGGCGCGTATTTTGTTTTTTGAAATTCGTCCAGTGTTTCTCTCACAAGCGCTGCATCGCGTGGAACTATTAACGAAAGCCAGTTCAGGTTTTTTGCCTGAGCATCAGACCTCGAGAATGACGCTTTGCCGTCAAGGATGATTTTCTCCATGGCAGCAGTGACCTCCCACGGGACGACTGGCCAAACGCTTGCCCATCCCGCAATTTCAGAATCATCAAAATGCCAATAATTGACATACACCTCTACGGTGTGATCATCTATTGGCCGCATCCCGACAAGTGTCTTTTGCGACTGGCTTGCCTGAGGTGAATATGCAGAGTCAAACGTCCTGTCATTTTCTGTTTGTGGAGATCCCCATTCAGACGAAAAATACATCGAATATAGCACATCATTCATGTCCATTTTTTGCCCAGTGTGCCAGTTACCAAACGTAAGATCAAACGTAACTTTGCTTGTGGCATTCACTCCAGGGCCCACATTTGTCCACTTTTGCAGAATTGGATCCCAGGTTATGGCATCATGCGGGACACCAAGGTGTCCGTGCGGTCCTGCAGTTTCAACTTGCCAGGCCTCCCTTACAGAAAAGTTCTCCCCAGAATAGGGATTTTTGAAAATACCAGGGTCATAAAGCAGATCCCAGATATTTTTGCTGTAGGCATCAGCTAGCCCCCCAATTGGGTTCCATGCGCCCTGATAGATTTGCTTTACGCCAATTTTCAGATTATCATCATTTGATCTCACGTTGATTGGAGTTAACCGATTTGTTATGCCGCCCCCAAAATCGTTTATGACCCCACTGATTCTTTTGTTTGTAACAAATGGATCAATTTTGCTTGCAAGAAAAACTCGGACAGATTCCTTGACTCCTTCTGAAACAGCATCCCGAATCAGATTTTCTCTTTCCTCTACAGAAGTAAAATTGCCAGAATAGATTTTTTGCGTCACATCGTCAAGATGAGGGTTTTTGTAATTCCAGTAAGAAGGATTGTTAAATCCAGGCATGTTTGAAAACCACGGTGCATACATTTGCGCAGGTCCAAGCGAGTCATATTTTACAAATGCAGAGCGTCCGGCCCAGCCTTCAGTGTATAGGTTCCATTTTAGATCAGACGGGTCTGAGCCATATACTGTAACGTATGCCTTGTTCAAGTCTCCAAAATCCTTGTGAACCACAAAGCCAGCTCTTTCCATCTCAGAGGACAGGATTTCCCCAATTGATTTGCGCACCGGATCATCGTTTCGAATAAAAATTGTGATTTCTATTGGCTTGCTGTCATAGTACCATTGTCCCCCAGTTTTTTGTGCGCCTTTTTCTGTCAGAACTTTTGTGATGACATCGTTTGCGTGTTCAGGATTATATCGAAAATGAAATTTTTCTATTTCAGATAGAATCGACAGATAGTCAGGATCGTATGGACCATAGTTTGATGCCATAGGAATTCCATATCCGCCCATCAGTTCGTCCACCACAAGTCGCCTGTCAATTAGATAATTTAGTGCGAAACGGATTTCTTGGCTTGAAAACGGGTTGAGTTTATCACCTTCTGCAGGATTTGCGAGAATGCTGTACGAGCCGCCAGTAACATAAAACACGTCCAGATTTTGACGGGATTCTGAAGTTTCCAACAATTCCGACGGGATTCTAGAATAATACATGTCCAAGTTACCATTCTTTACTTCTTCTAGCGCATTGCTTTCATCAAGATACTGGATGAATTGAATTTCGTTTATGTATGTGCCCTTTTCCGCATAAATGATTCCAAACGAAAATGCCAAAAATAAGATCAGTAAAATCTTCACAGGTCGTTTAGGAACCATTCTAATTTAAATCTCCTAAGGTTTGTCGTTGAGTTTATTCTAAGCTTACTTGGAATTAATATTATTTGTATGTAACACTTAAAATTCTAAATTGTCACAGTTGTTCTGTTGAATCAGAAATTTTGGCTTGACGGACTGGACGGAATAATACCGGGAGGAGTCACAATAAGGGATTTTTCCAAAGTTATTAACGCTGATCAAAACACAGCGAAAAAGATCCTAGAAGAACTAGACCGCAATTACATAGGCAGGTTTGATGGGGACATCATGGAATTTAGTGAAAGTGATAAGATCAAAGCGGTGATGCTGGCTTTGGAAAAAGGAGTCCTAGTAGACGAGGCGGCAAAGCATCTTGACTGGAAGGACTTTGAGGGCCTGACAGCGCAAATTTTGGATCTAAAGGATTTTGTAATAATGAGAAACCTCTTCCTTACAAATCCACGCATGGAAATTGACGTTGTTGGAATAAAGTTTGGAGTCGCCATGCTAATTGACTGCAAACACTGGAAACGCCACAGTCAATCTGCACTGGAAAAGGCAGTACTAAAACAAGTTGAGCGCACAAAGCATTATGTTGCAAAAACTAAGGGTGCCATCGCAGCTCCTGCCATTGTTACTCTGTATCAGGACAAGGTCAGCTTTATCAACAATGTACCAATTGTTCCAATATTCCAGTTTGCGTCATTTGTAGACGAGTTTTATGGTAATTTAGAAGACATTGAGACTATAAGAACAGAGTAGCGATAAAAAAGACAAAGCTGCCAATGGCAAATCCTTTCGTTATCTTTAATGAGTTGTCAACTGCCCTAGAATAGTCCTCATATACAGTAGAGCCCATTATTTTGACATCTGCCTTGTGTTCCAAGATTTCAAATGATCCGGGAGCTAGGTTTTTTTCTGCATCGCGTGCAACTTGCAGGTACCATTCTGCAATATCTTGAGATTTCGCAATCTTGCCAAACTGATAGTATCCTTGACGAGTTCTGACCTTAGTTGCACTATAATGTGTATCAGAGGTGCAGATTTCTAAGAGATTTAGATTGTTTGTCGCAAAATAATTTACAATGTGTTCTCGTACGCCGTTTTCCATGTTATTAGAATCAGCCCAACCGAGAAAATATTTTGTGCCGTTGATTTTAAGGCACAGCACACCTACACCGCCCAACCCAAGATCAGGGGAACTCAAGTTCATGTGGTCAGAATTTCCATATCCAAACTCCAGCGGATATTTTTCCTTTGTGATAAGAGTGTCAAGTGCAGACTTGGCCGCTTTTAGCATGTCTTCAGAGTCAGGCTCCGAGATTTCTTCGCCCATGGCATTATGACAGTCAACAATTAGAATTCGCTCAAAATTTCGATTTTTTGCAAATTGTTCTATTTCAGTTTTCACATAGATTGGAATGTCCTCCATCCCATGAGGAGATAAGGACAAGAACAAGATTGCGGATTTCTCAAATAGAAATCCAACCACCCGCGATTTGTTTACCTGCACTGTAATCGGCTCAGTGCACACAAGACCATGATTAGGAACCACATTGGCAGATAGGCTATTGAGATAATTTTCTACTTCTTTTCTTGAAGGAAGGTTCAGCGAATGATCAGATACGCTGTGCATTACCATTGCTGAAGAATTCATGGTTTTGTAAATCTGATATGGAATGTTGCTTCCGCCTATTGGGTGAAACGGTCCTGGATGAATTTCTGGAAGAACCAGCCTGAAATCATTATTTTTTTCCTTGCTTTGCAATCGTATTTGTGTGGTAAGAACGGTAGTATCCTTTGATATTGATTCAAGTATTGATTCGACCTCGGATGGATTATTTTTTGACAGTGATGCAAGATATGCCTGTACCATTTTGTGAGTGCTTTGAATTGCAGGTCTTCCTGCCCTGTCAGTTACAACTGACCATATACTTGCAGTCACTAAAAATACTCCCCCCACAGCTAGTGTCAGAGGATCGAAAACAGACGGTACCCACATTGATGCTGGAACCAATACCATGTACATTGCCACAGGTTGGAGAAAACAAAGCAACCATGCTCGTCGAAGGGTAGTGCCAAGAGTGGTGGTAAGAATTCCAATCCTAAAGCTTGCAAAAATAAACATGCCCTCCACAATGTAAAACATAGAAAGATCTTTTGACAAAACAATTGATGCTATGACACCTGCCATTACCACTCCAATCCAGGCCAGATTTCCAAATAATGACATGTGTAGTGATTTAGAGTATTCTTTATTTTTGATGAATCTGGAATCCACATACTGAGTTACAAGCAATATTACAACTACTGCTGGCAAGCGAAAGATTGCCTCGTCTGCCCGGGCAAGAAAGACAAAGACTACGATTGCAGAAAGAATGACTGCAGATACATTTGAGAAGAGTAACGAGTGATAGTATGATGATGGATTAAGCAGGGTAAGGGAATAACGCTTGTGTATCTTCGATACGTCGTCGTACGATTCGGTCATTTTATGATAAGTAGGTCAAGTAGCCAGGACAGTACGATTAACCCAACAGGTATAGAGACTACGATTTTTGGATCTAGACGATAGCCTTTGGTGTCATCCTCAAAGAAACGCAAAAGACCGGCACTTGATGCAGGTAATGGTGCGCCTTTTTTCTTACTGCTCATAATTCAAAAAGCTACGACATTAAAATAAAAACTTTTGTATCATTTTTCGAGCTTATTCATGGTCTCAATTAAGGAATTTATTGATTTTAGTATTTGTTGCTGTTTTTCGTGGTCTTTTTCGGATTCCAGCTCTTTTGCCAATTCCTCAAGCTTGTTTTTTAGCGAGATCAAAACAGATGATGGCTTTTTAGAATTTGGGTTTTCAGAGGTTGTGTCTTGATCAATTTTGTTCAGGTCTGGTTCTTTTCCACAATTGACACATAAAGCATTTCCATCTTTCATTATTCTAACACCGTTACAATATGGACAAGGTTCTGCAAGAAGTGTAGCTCCTTTGAGCAACATTTCTGCTGCCTTTTTTCTTAGCTCTGTTGACACGATTTGAGTTGTAACGCCTTTTGTAAAAACCTAGTTTTTTAAAGTCAATAAGGCTTAATAGTCCGGACGAAGACAAGACGTTTAGTAACCAATGGCGATAATTTGTAACACGTGTGGACTCCCTGAAGATTTGTGTGCCTGCGGTGATCTTAACAAAGAAAGTACCAAGATAATTATCAGATTGGAAGAAAGACGATTTAAGAAAAAGGGAACCATGATTGAAGGTTTGAATTCAAAACTTAACGACATGCATGGAACGCTTAGTGAATTAAAAAGAAAATACGCGTGTGGCGGCACAGCAAAAGATGATTATATCTTTCTACAAGGCGATCATCGTGATACGATGAAAGAAACATTGGTAAAGCTGGGATTTGCCGAATCAAGTATCGAAATTCACTAGAGTTTGGAAATCCATAAAATTTTACAAAGCATAGCAATTCCTTACTCTGCACTAATATCAGTAATTTTCGGCCTCATGGTTTTTTCGTTTCCAATAGGCGCGTACCTTTTTTTTAATTCTCAGATAGGGAAGGACATTGATTATGGTTATCCGTGGTCAGGTTTTGAATTCATTAAACACTTTGGAGAGTTCGGAGGATTTGAAATTGCAGATCTGTTTATTGTAGCATGGATGTTTTTTTTGATAATATTTACAATATCAGTTCTTGGCCCAAAAAAGAACTTTCTAAAAGTATTATCTGCAATCATGGCAGGCTCATACAGAATTCAAAACGGGAATTATTTGGTTCAGACGATCAAGTGGTTTTCCGTATTGATTGTTTTATCGGGAATTATAGATATCATACAGCAGACCTTTGGAATAAAGACTACACCTCCTCCCTTTGAAAATGACTTGTTGCAGTTCTTTGGGATTACGATGGCCCCTATTTTAGAAGAAACAGTGTTTCGCCTGATCTTAATTGGAATTCCTTTATTTTTATGGTATTCAAAAAAAGGCTCAGTCAAATTATTTCTCAAATCATTATGGGATCCAAACAATTTGGCAATAAACGATCCAAAAAAAGCAATAATTCTTGTCGTATTTGTAGGAGTGTTCTTTGGACTGGCTCACATAATTTCAGACCAATCATGGAGTAACGGAAAATTTGCACAAGCTGCAATTAGCGGGATCATATTAGGATGGGTTTACTACAAGTATGGTTTTGTAGCATCAACTCTGATTCACTGGGCAACAAACTATCTGATTTATTCATACGGATATTTGGTGTCAAGCATTAATGAAATTCCGGTGTCTACGGCATTTTCACATTCTCTACTTGGAACAATCGAGATTTTGTTCGTGATCACGGGCATAATATCAATTTTCATGCTATTAATGGAGCACAGGCAGAAAAAGCTAGAGATTTAATGCTAGTTTAAGGCCCTTGTAACGGTTCCTGATTGTTACCTCAGTCACACCAGCTGCTTCAGCTACATCGCGTTGTGTTTTGTTTTCGCCGTTAGTCACACACGCAACATAGAGCGCAGCCGCTGCAAGCCCCATAGGATCCTTTCCTGCAGAAATTTTATTTTCCTCTGCAGTTTTGAGAATTTTTGCTGCTTCTCGTTTTGTCTTTTCTGATAATTCTGCTTTACTTGCTATTCTTGCAACACATTTTATTGGATCAACTACAGGCATCTTCAAACCTAATTCTCTTAGCAGTAATCGGTAACAGCGTGCAATGTCTTTTCTTTTGATATTGCTTGCACTTCCAATGTCCTTCAATGTTCTTGGAGTTTCAGTATCACGGCATGCAGCATATAGTGCAGATGCAATAAGAGCTGAAATAGAGCGTCCCCTGACCAGTCCTTTTTCAAGTGCTTTGCGGTAAATGTAGGCTGCCTTTTCCACAACTGCATCGCCCACTGCAAGTTTATCCTTTAATCTATCCAGTTCTGAAAATGCTTGTCTAAAATTCCTATCCACGGGTTCGTGTACTTGACTTCTGCTATCCCAGGTCCTGAGTCTTTCAATCGTGCTTCTCATAGACGAAGACAGCGGCTTGCCAGTTGCATCCTTGTCTGCCTGACCAATTATAGTTGCAAGCCCCATGTCATGCATTGCCAATGAAGTTGGAGTTCCAGTCCTTGTTCGGTTTTCTCCCTCTTCTTTTGAGAATGAACGCCATTCAGGTCCAGATTCTACATTTTCTTCATTAAGTACATAACCGCATTTCCCGCAAAAATTTTCTCCAGTATTTGTATCAGTTACAACTGAGCCCTGAGCACATCGTGGGCAACGATCCTTTTTACTACTTTTTACCATTTTTACCAAACCCCTTATTTCTCGTATTTAACGCTTTCTCTAGAGATTCAGTAATAAACTTGTCGATGAATTACGAACAAAAAAAGCCTAATGACGAAATTAAGACGGTTTCCAGCCTTTTGGCATGGAGCCTTTGGATGGACTAGATTTTGGTTCTTCTTTTGGCTGTTCGTGTCCCTTTGGCAGTGATCCTCTTGAAGACTGCTCATAGACACTCTCGTGTTGTTTGTGACTTGTATCGTCAGTTGCAAGCTCAGCCTCTCCTCTATTGGTGTGATAACCGCCGGATGCTTCACTTGTTGTGGTACCCCTCAGATATCTTGGATCAATTCCAGTTTGGATGTATTCGGATTCTTTCTTTGCCTTTTTGTTACTCCAAGCAAAGAATCCAACTGCACCAGCTGCGGCCATTCCTGCCATTCCATAGATTATGAAAATTGGGAACGAGCCAGTTGATGTTTGAGCTGCACCGGTTGGAGCTGTCGCGCTTACCCCGAACACTTCACGTCCTTCAAACATGTCCGGAGAAGCATATCCTGAAAGGAAGACGTTTGCATTGTCTGCGGCTTGCACGGATCTTACGTTATAGGTTTTATCAGCAGTAAATGGCTCATGGAATTCTTTTTCTCTTTGTTGACCCTCTCTTAAGCTGCTCTCACCCATAGTAAACGATGATACCACAACTCTTGCGCCAGAGAATCCAAATTTGCTAGTCTCAGCAGATATACCTGTTGGGTCAAACAAAAAGTGCCAATTTCCAAGCGGTTGCTTTCCGATATCGGAGGCATCAATGAGACTCATAGACAAGACATTTTCTGCCTCTGATCCTGCGATTGCAGTAGCAACATCAGGAAATTCGTTTGTGAAAAATGAAATTGGTAAATTAATGTCCACATCGCCGTAATCATCAGTCGCAATTGGGAATGCCCCGTCTACTTTGATTCCTCGCCACATGGCATCAAACAGTGCAGGAGATGCAGGAGACGAGCCAGCAGCTGGCGTGTATTCACGAATCAAAAAGCCATCTATTGTCGGAGTGATAACTAGTTTGTAGTCCACAGAGGCATTATCGCCTCTCCCAGTAAGTTCAGCATCATATTCTATTTTAAGATCAGTTACACGAACTGTACTTTGCTTACTTTGTAATTGTTCATTAATTTTGTCAATTATTGCCTGAACTCCACGTGTACTGGAATCCGCTGTAAAATAGATAGTGTCGGTTTTTCCCCTCAGAGCGTCAGCTATGTCTCCGCCTTCAGGATACTCTATGAAAATAGTTCTTTGGAATTTGAATGACGGTTGTGTTGCGGAATCAAAAGTCTTTGCATCCCAATTAAGTTGGGCTGCCCAAGCAGGAGAAACGGTTCCGATAACTAGAATACTCAAAAATGCGAATGCGAAAAATGCGCCAGCTTTCACGAGGGGCATTCTTACCAACGCGCTAATAAATCTAACTAAAAAAGGTTCAGTATTGAAAAGGTAATATTGATCAAAGGATGTAACCAAAAAGGAGTTTTTAGATTTTATGATAACAATACTAGCTGGTGGAACCGGTTCTGTAAAACTTGTCAGAGGCCTTATTTCCCAGACAAGAGATGTAAACGTAGTATGCAATGTTGGCGACAATTACTGGCTGTATGGCCTGTATGTTTGCCCAGATATTGACACCATAATCTACGGGCTTGCAGACATATTAGACTATGAAAAAGGATGGGGCATTAGAAAGGACACGTTTGGGTTCCTAAGACAGATGGAGATTTTTGGTGAAGAAACATGGTTTAGGATTGGCGACAGAGATGCTGCAACCCATTTGATTAGAACCAACATGCTAAAGAATGGAAAAAATCTTGCAGACATCACAAAGTGGTTATGTGAAAAATTTGCAGTAGAGGCAAAAGTAATGCCAGTTACAGATAACACAATAGAAACTCGAATTACTACAAACAAAGGAGAGATGCACCTCCAAGAATTCTGGGTCAAGTACAAAGGAAAAGACAAAGTTGAAGGCATCCAATACATTGGTGCAGACAAAGCACGCCCAAACCCAGAGGCAGTAAACGCAATTCATGATTCTGAGATGGTAGTGATTGCGCCAGGCAACCCCCTGACTAGCATTGGCCCCATGCTACAAATCAAAGGAATACGAAAAGAGTTGGCAAAAAACAGAAGAAAGGTCGTTGCAGTAAGTCCCATTCTTGGAACCAAGGCGTTCAGCGGTCCTGCTGCAGAATACATGCAAGCTGCAGGAATCGAGGTGTCCCCTTATGGAATAGCTCAGATGTATTCAGATGTTTGTGGCAGCATTGTGATTGATTCTAAGGATAGATTGCTTACAAAGAAAATTCAAAATCTCGATATGAAGGTATATGACACCAGCATCAAAATGACAAACAAAATCTCCGAAGATGCACTTGCATCTTTTGTTCTAAAGAACGCACGCGTTTAGATTGCAAGTAGCAGCAATAATTCCTGTCAAGACGTTTTCAAATGCCAAGTCAAGACTTGGTATTTCACAGGGAAAAACCGAGCAGTTGTGCAAAATAATGCTAGAACAGGTTTTAGAATCAGTATCCCAATCTAAGATAATAGCCAAGGCTATTTTGGTGTCAAAAGACGAGAGTGCGTTGCAGATAGGCAAGAGATTTGACGCAGTTCAGATCTTTGAAGATAATGAAAGGGGGGTAAACCAAGCAGTTTCCCTTGCGGATAGGTATCTTGTCGAAAATGGATTTGACACATCGGTTGTATTTCCCCAAGACATCCCTCTCATGCAGCCGCAAGATATTACCAGTCTGATAAGATTTCAAACCATGAAACCATCATTGCTTGTAGTGCCATCAAGGAAATTTGATGGAACAAATGCGCTAGTAAGAACTCCGGTAGACGTAATTGAGACACATTATGACGAGGACAGCTACAAAATACACCTAACAACTGGCAAGTCGCGTGGAATTTCAACGTCATTTGTTCTAATAAGCAGAATAATGTGGGATGTCGACAACAAGTCAGACTTGGAATTTATCATGAGTAATGTTGAAAAGCCAGATCTGAGAAAACAAATTCAAGACATACTAAATGGATAAGACAAAATGCTGCCACTCTTAGGAATAGCTCTTGTAATTGCGTTTCCAGCTGGCGCAGCCATAAACCCAGGCGGAATTTTGAGTTTTTACGTTTATGACGATGATCTAAATACCAGCCAGCGCGGAATTGACGAAATTTCAACATCAGGATTGTTAGAGTTTACGATAAACGGCTTTTCAATACAGGGTCCGTCAAGTATAACTGAAACGAGCCAGGATTCTGGAATTTTTGTAGGTCGCCTCAACATACCAAGTACGGTAAACGGCAGGCCACTACAACAAGGAGACACCCTGGTCATAAAATACAGTGATGAGTCAGACTATTCTGGAAACCCGACAACGATTTCAAAATCAATTGCAGTCACAAAGCACAACACAAGTTTTTCTACATCTGCAAAAAACATTAGAATTGGTCAGACGTTTCAAGTGAGAATTTATGATCCAGACTTTAATTTGGATTCAAGAAACGTAGATAACATTCCAGCGAGCTTGATAGAATTTCGTACAGAAAACGGGATCAGGGCTACTCTTAACAATGACGCATTTGAGGCAAGGACCACGTCGCTAAGAGAAACTGGTAAAAATACAAACGTCTTCATAGTAACAGTCAAGATGCCAAAAGAGATAGATGGAGACCGCCTTAAAATTGGTGCGTCTGCACAGCTCAGATTTACAGACACCACTACACCATCAAGAACATCTGAGATTCTAAAAACAAACATCAAGATTGGATTGCGTTAATCTTTACAAATTGTAAAAAATTGCGTGCTGGCCGTAACCCTCCTTCTGTTTTCACGATATTCAGCTTTGCAGCCTACCTGAACAAGGTGCAGATCCTATTTGTTCTGTTTGGCTTTGCTCCACATGGGGCAGATTTTTCATTCCTTTAACTGGAAATCTCAGGTTTTGCCATCACTGTGCTCCAGATAGGATTAGTTTCTATTCCGTTGCCAATCATTTCTGACTATCTATCTCTAGATCATGTTTCTGCATGGAGGGAGGAGTTTCCTCTGCTTTCGCAGCGTTTCGTTCACCAGCCCGCAAAAATATACGGTTTTAATTTAATTTGAACATTACTTAAATTTGGAATGAAAGTATTCCTCATCATACTTTTCCTTAGCGTGTCGTGACTGCAATCTGTGCCCAACATGCACTATATCCACATAGAACCTGTAGATGTGCCTGTTTTCCTTTAATCGAGACGACATAATTCTCCAAAATGTTCTTGCATGAAATTCTGAGAACCGGTGGTCACGTACAATAAAGAGTGATTTTTTAGACTTGTCTACTATCTCAAGGGTTTTCGGGCTAAAGGCTTGGTCTGCTTGATTTCCTGCTCCAAGTATGATAATTTCAGATTCTATTTTGGCAAAGTTTTCCAATAAACCAACGGATACATTCTTTGTTTTAGGATAGACTTTTTCAAACGGTACTTTTTTCATTTCCAGATCAAACATCATTTCGTTTATTCTATTCATTATTTCAAGTTCAGTTTGAGGCGACTCGATTACTCCCCGCACAACCCTAACTTTGCTATTGTATGCCAAGGACATAGCGTTTGCGATGCGCATCCCCAAATCAGAATGTCTTGACTTGTCATATGAAACTACCACATTTGCAAGATCTTCTTCAAAGTTTTTCCCAAATCGCACACCAACAAAATCACATGTGGATAAGGATAGCAGTTTTCTGTTGTTTCTCAGAAACGCAAAATCAACTAGCACGATGTTGATTCCTTGTTCTTCAACGGTTGCCAAAATAGCCTCCGTAACATCATGAGATATGCGTACAAGATACCTATGACGTATTGATTGAGGTATTGATTTCTTGAGGTTGATGAATGATTCAATTTCAGATTCTGCAAACTTGTTTGATACCGCAAGAGGCAAATGAACTGGGATGTGAGTAACATTGAGAAACGAGATTTCGCCTTCCTTTTCTTGTGCTATCGCGTTTGCGATTTTGAAGAGATTTACCACGTATTTTGGATGGTACATTACCAAGATTCTGTAACCTTTTCTTTCTTGCGGTCCCTGATTATAGATTAGAGGGGCATAGTGTTCTATTTCCTTTTTTGATGTGTAAAACTTGTAGATGGCAAAACCAATCACTATCCAAATAATTGCAATTATCCAGCTTTGTGGCTGGGTAAATAACAGATACACGGAAAGCCCCACGGCGGAAAATGCCCCAAGTATAGGAATTAGAGGAAAGAACGGGGTTTTGAAGCTATAATCTAGTTTTTTGCCGTACAGCCTACGTATTGTGATTGCAGCATAGTTTACTTGGGCAAATAGAAACAAAAACATCACACTTGCGGCAAAAGCAATTTCTGTAAGATCAAGGGCCAGTGCCATAATCAGCATGATTAGGCCAGAAGCAATTGTCGAGATTGCAGGAGTTTTGTATTTTGAGTGTATCTTGCCAAAAAGATGCGGCAGATTGTAATGGGTTCCCATTGCATACGAGACGCGACTTGAGGAATAGGTGGTTGCGTTTAGAGCTGCAAGTGTTGATACTAACCCACCCGCAATAACAATTAAGGCGCCAAAAGGCAAAAAGTCTTTTGCAGCTTCGATGATTCCAATTTCGCCAAGACCCCCAATGAATTGCCATGACGGCTGACCATGTGTTTCAGCAGACAGGCCACCTATGAAAGAAAATGTAAACAGAATGTAAATCGAAATAACTATACAAAGTGAAATCAGTATTGCCCGAGGAATGTTCTTTTTTGGATTTTTTAGTTCGTTCCCAGTCTGTGCAATTACTTCGTATCCTTCAAACGCAATAAACGTCAAACCCATTGCTATTACAAGTCCAGACATTCCCTTTGGAAAGAAAGTTGTAAAGTTGTCAGGCCAAGAAGGATTTGTGAAGACCATCGCCACAAGTGCTGCAACAATGAGTACCCCGATTATTGTGATTTGGCTAATTGTGATGGCATTTCCCACCTTACTGGTAGGAGATGTCCCTCTGACATTGATAAACGTGAAAATTACAATGGCAAGCGCAGCTAGTCCCTTTTCAAGTAAAGGGGAGGACTGGATCAAATTAGTTGTTGTCAGCAGATGTCCAAGAAACGCTGCAAACGCAACTGCATAGAGGCTTCCGGCTATAGTGTGTGCAAACCAAGACATCCAACCACTTAGAAACGAGTTTGGGCGTGGGAGGCCTTCTCTTACCCAGCGGTATCCACCGCCAGTATCAGGCAAAACTGAGCTTAGTTCAGCATATGTTAGCGCAGTAAATAGCGTAATGACGCCGTTTATCAGAAAAGCAATCATAAGGGCAGGCCCCGCTTCTGCCATGCCAGGTCCCACAAGCACAAATATTGCGCCACCTATCATAGCTGCAACCCCAACCATCACCACATCCAACAGTGTCAGGTTTCTTGCAAGACCGGTGTCTGAATTTTCTGAAGCCATGTCGCCTACCGTCTGAAAATGGGATTTGCATAAATCTTTACTCTAAATGCGATATTTGTAAATCAGTCAATATTTCTTATCAACAAGCCCATATTCAACCAACAATGGCTCAATTTCGTATTCCGATCTCATCTCAGAATAATCCTTTAGCAGATCTTCATTTAGTTCGTAAAACGTGTGCCCCCAGTTGAATTTGCCAAGTAAATCAATTGCAAGCTGCGCATAGCCCAGAATAAAAACAGCCCCTGCGATCGCCTCAACGGTGGTCAATTTGTTTAGTTTTGAATAGTTGACAGGGTTTCCCGCAAATAATGGCGGAAGTTTGCGCGGGATTCCAGAAAATTTTCTTGTAAAAGCATTTTCTGCCAAGTTCCACGAACAATCGATCCCAGTTATGGATTTTGCAATCAAGGCATCTTGTTTTAGAATTGTTTTTTGTGCAAATGGATCTAAGATTATTGTATTGCTCTGCGTTTTTGAAACTCCTTTAGCTAGTCCAAATTTTACCAGTTTTGCGGCAGTGCATTTTTTTGGATCATCTTGTTTTAGCATGAATACTTGGACGTGCATTACAATGAGTTGATGTTTTTATCGAATATTTTTCTATTGTGTTTGAACGTATGTTATTTCATAATAAAATTTGGAGTACTGATCTTGCTCTTTTACTATGTCTACTGCCCAAACTGAATCTTGGATTGTATTCAAATCGGATTCAGGCATAATTGTGAATTTTTCCAATACAGGTCCAGGGCCAGAGTATTGTATTTTAAAGCCGGTGCCATCGATTTGCACAATACTGTAATCAGAATTCAAAGTTCTAGTTGATTTTGACACAAGGCAGTCAGATGTCGGACCTATGATACACTGGCCGCCTTCAGTTGAGAGATGTATGTTAATTTTTGATTCTGCACCACGCTTGACAATAAGCGAGCCTTGGAACACCTTGGGCGATACTGCTTGATCTTGTATGGTTTTTTCCATCAAAGGAACTGAGATACTTGAGTCAGTTATCCTATTGAATTTTTCTGATATTTTTTTAGACGGCGTTTCGATTATTTTCTTTTCCACCACTTTGAATGTCTTTGTAAATGTGCCAAATTGAGCGTCTACTTTTACAACATAGTTGCCAAAAGAGGCAGATTGTGGAATCACATAATCATATTTGTAAACGCCAGAATCGTAGTATTTTGATAGGTCAATTTCTTTTCCGCCCAATCCACAGTATAACGTTCCACAATTAATTTCGTTTTCATCCTTGAGTAAAACTACGAGGTTTAGTTGATCCAAAAATATCACCTTATTGAGACTGCCAGATATGTGGACAGTGTCGCCAGGAGAATATTCTTCTTTATCAGTGTTCAAGGAGAGAGACAATTTTTCATCAGTGTTTATCGGGGTGTTGTTTTTCACCTCAAAAGTAGTTTGCGCTATTAGTTTTTGATAGGTTGCAATTGCTCTGTAAGTGCCATCTTTGAATATTGTGAGAGGGAGATCATATATTGTCTTGAAGTTACCGCCATTGTCAAAGTAAAGTTCTGAGTTATAGATGAGTTTGTTAGTAGATGTTTTTACCTGCACGTTTACGCGGTCAAGGGTAATGCCTTCATTGCCTGTTGTCAGCTGTCTTTTTATCGCGCTTCCGCTTATGACGAGTTTTTCGCCTCCACGGTATACGGGCTTGTCAGTAGTCACTTCAAGTGGCGTTATGCTAAGCGTGTCATTTTCAGGATCTTTGGATACTTTGAAAAACACATCCAAAGTTTCAGATGATGACTTTATTGAAATTTTATAGGTTCCAAAAGCAGTCTGCCTTTCCCCACGGTAGTTTGGATCAGTAATAAGGTCAAAGTCTTTTTGTTGGATTTGCCAAGTCCAAGAGAATCTGTTGTTCTCAACTTTGCTTCCCCCACTCATGGTTTTGCCGTCAGGTTTTGTGAGCACGATTTGAACTGTGGACTGACCGGTTGTGATCGAACCGTCAAGTTTTACTATCTCTCCCAGCCCGTAGACGCTCTTGTCAGTCTTGGCGATGAGTTTTTTATTTTTTACATCAAGCGAATCAGTTACAGCAAACATTGTGGATGTTTCTTTTCCATCATATGTGGCAGTTACAATATAATTTCCAGGCAAGAATACAGATTTGGTAATAGTTGCATCTATTTTGTAATTGCCAGCTATATCAGGCACTGCCGAAAATGAGTATGCAGTTATTTGCGGATCTGTACTTGGCTTTCCGGCAGTTTTACCTTGTCCGATAAAGGTAAGAGGCTTGCCATTTTCAGTAGCTATTGTGACATATACTGGAATTGCCTCATAGGTGCTCCTTGTTTTTGGGATCACGTGCCCCAAAATCACCATCTTGTCGCCAATATCATAAGTTGCCTGCTCAGTAGATACAAAGTTCTTGTTTTCAGTTTCAGAATACGCAGTTGGATCCTCTACGATGTTAAAATATGCAACTGACTTGCCAAATTCTTTTGAGACTGTCACCCGGTAATCACCAAGGGTCAAGGTAGGCGAGGAAATTTTGAATTCAAACGTGCCGTCGCCTTTAAGTGATATCTGGCCAGTCAGTTTGAAAACATTCTTTGTGTCTGTGCCAGATGGTGCACCTGTTTGCAGTACCTCGAGATCTAGTGCAACAACATGTTTGTTGCTTCGTCCAGATATGATAATTGGTTCTCCAAGTCCGTAGTATTTTTTGTCAGTTACAAGTGTGATTTGTTCTACATTTTTTATATCCTGTACAAGCTCAAACGAAGTTTCAGAGTGCTGTGTCCCGTAGTCTGCAACAACATGATGTGTTCCATAGACAGGGTTTACGGTAGTCATAAACACGTTTGTTGAGAAGATATCTTTAGTTGGAAACAGGTTTCCAGTGTAAATTTGGATTCCTTTTGGATTATACACAGAGAACTTGAGTCCCGTAGAGGGGAGTACTTTGGTAGTTGACGCTGAAAGCAATACGGTCTGACCTGGAATATATGCAGATTTGTCAGCCATTATGGATAGCTCAGAAATGTCTTCGTTTGGATTTACAACTATTTCGTCACCGACAGAGAGCAGCACGGAGCCATACCCAGCACCATATGATACAGTAACGTCATAGGTCCCTTCAGTTATCCCTTGAGCTTTATCCAGTTTGATTGATGTTTTAAATTTAAGATTCAGATCAGGATACATTGTAATAGTTTTGTAAAAGCTTCCAGGTCCATCGATTGTGATTATTAGTTGTTGTTGGGAGAAAAACGGCTTTTCTTGTGAAATGCGTTTTGAGACATTACCAGTTATGACTGCAGTTTCGTCAAAGATGTATGAGCGCTTGTCGACATTTACAAAGACGGTTGCATCTCCATTGCCAGCAGACGCTGTTTCAGGGGCGCCATTTGAGGATCCCACAGAAGACATTCGGAATATCCAATCGTTTGATGCGTTAGTATCAAGTCCGTCATATTTTCTCTGCCATGATGAGAAGTCGTTTTTTTGATCAGTCATCACCAGAGTTTCATCAACTATTTGTCCTGACTTGTTCTTTAGCTGAACTTTTTCTGAGACATCAACAAACCACAAGTTCGTATAAGAATAAACTAGAAACTGTCCGGGCTTTATTATAGAGCCAGTTGGAATGGTTAGCGTCTTTTTTGTTGCAGTGGTTGATGCAATTTTCCATCCCCCAATGTCGACATTTTGATCAGTCGGGTTATACAGTTCAACCCATTCGGAGATAGTTTTTGCATCATCGTTTGGAGGGTTTGTGTCAACTTCGTTGATTAATACATTTGAGGTTTCTTGAGCATATGCATAGACAATTCCTGAAAATGCGAATACCAGAAATATTGCCAATATCGATAATGTCTTCATTTTTTGTTTACCTACACTTTTTCTTTCAATTTTATTATCATTTTAGATCTTATTTGAGCAAAAGTTGAGCTAGTTGTTAATGTGAGATGCATCTGTATTAGAACAGTCATTTTGCTTAAAAAACGGTGCGTATCAGTTATCATTACGTCAGTTTGTATCGCAGTTGGGACATTTTCCGCCTTCTATTTTTGAGCCACAGTCAGCACACATTCCTTGCCCCAGTTGCTTAGAAAGCACTTGTTTTCGTTTTCCCACGTATACTTTGATTCCAACATAAATGGCAACTGCGATTATTATAGAGTAAATTAGCGGCAGGCCAGCTCCAAGCAGTCCAATCATAAAGAACAGAACGCCGGCAATTAGAAGCAGTTCGCGTTTATCGTAAGCCAATTAGGCTGTCTGAGATTTGTTGATTAAAAAATCATGTGTTACTGTTAAAATAATAAAATGGGATCGGCCGGATTTGAACCGACGACCTCAGGTACCCAAAACCCGAATCATACCAAGCTAGACCACGATCCCGCTGTGTGTGCAGCTTTTTCTCCCCAATTTAAGCTTCACATGATTTTAAATAATATGCAAAATCAGTCCAGCCATTGCAAATTGATGATTATATCAAGGCTGGAAAAATAGCATCAGAAGTAAGAGAGATTGCAAGAACCAAAAACTGGGTAGGAAAAACACTCTATGAAATCTGCGAGTCAGTAGAAAATGAAATCAGAGCTCGAGGTGGCAAGTGTGCTTTTCCAGTAAACACAAGTCTAAACGAGATTGCCGCACATTACACTGCAGAACCAAACGACCCCCAAGTCCTAACAGATACAGACCTCATCAAAATTGATCTAGGAGTACAGATAAACGGATACATCGCAGACACTGCAGTAAGCATCTCCTATGATTCAGAGTTTGACATGTTAGTGAGAACTGCAGAAGAATCGCTGAAAAATGCAATGTCAATGGTAAAGGAGGGAGCAAGGTCAAGCGACATCGGAAGGACGATTGAAAAAACAATAAAACAGAACGGACTAATTCCAATTGCAAATCTAAGTGGCCATTCGCTTGAGCAGTATACCATCCATGCAGGAAAATCAATTCCAAACATTTGGTCGATTGGCTCGTTTTCCCTCTCGGTAAAAGAAACATACGCCTGTGAACCGTTTGTTACAACGTCAAAAGGCCTAGGTTTTGTTAGAGAAGGCAAGACAAGAAACATCTTCGGCCTAGTGTCAAAGAAAAAAATTAAAAATGAAAAAGCAAACAAACTGCTGGATCAAATATGGGAAAATTTCAACATGCTGCCATTTGCACTCAGATGGATTACAAAAAAAATGGACGAAAAAGAAGCAAGGTCGCTACTTGAGGAACTTATCAAAAATAAAGCAGTGCGCGCATATCCAGTGCTAATTGAGGGAAACGAGCAAAGGGTTGCGCAGGCAGAACACACATTCATCCCAACACCAACAGGTGCAATTGTAACTACGCTATAGGTTCGCCATAAATTTTTGCAATGTTCATAGGAATATTGCAGGAGGAGCACTTTGACGATTCAACAAAAAGACAGTCGCCTTGCTTAAATTTTCTTTTTAATTCTTTTTTGCATGAGGGACATTTTTCTATAGTGTATGCGACTATTTGTTTTTCTTTTTTTGAGAAGATCATTGAGGTATTCCCAGTGTGTTTCCCACACCCACAATTAGAGCGCTTTGGTTCGGTTTTGTGTTTTCAAGCACAATCTGATATACTTGAGATTCTACAGATTCCGCTTTGTCAGCTATTTGTTTCGTCATTAGTGTGATTGCCTCTTTGACTGATTGTTTTATCACAACTGCGTAAATTGGAATGTTATTTTTTGTTGCAATTTCTTCTATTTGGAACCTATCGGTTCCTATCCCACCAATCGCGGCCCCAAATCCTTGAGCTACAGCGCCAGAGTCCTCACCTTCAAGCTTCAATGCAGCATCAATCATCACAATTATGTCAGGCTTGTTTTTCAGAACCAAGAGTTCCACTGCATCTCCAGGTCTTCCAACGGTCGCAGTTGGGCCTTCTGCCTTTAATAGGTACAACTTTCGTTGTTCAAATTCTTTTTCTGAGCACACGGTTTCAAAGGTAATTGTTTTTTTCTCTGTCCCAAGCATCATTTTTCCAACAATCATCGGGCCTATTCCATCCCCAATCGGCTGTCCCTGTTTTAATGCAGGCACGGCATCCCTCAAAGCGCTTGCCTGTTCCATGATAAACGGGATCATCATTTGGAGCGGCAAGATTAGCGGGAAATTGTTCTGTTTTTTCGCAGTAAGGAAAAGATGCCTGACTAGCTTATGCAAGAGATGAAGTGACGCAGTCACCTCAAGCAGGTTTTGTACTTTGCTCACCTCAAGTGAATCCATGTTTGCGGAAAGTGATTTTACTTGTTGCCTGGTATAGTCCTCTCTTGATCTTAGGAGATGTTTTATTTTTGGAATTATTCCGTTTGGATCAAAATCAACTGGCATTATGGTAAAATATTCCAAGAACCCATCTACCTTTTTTGCAGCATCTGGGTGTGCCTTTAGATTTGTTTGAAGATAGTCAAGCAGTTCTTTTTTTGACTCTTCTTTGTATTTTACAAGTTTTGCAATGTTTTTGCCGATTTCCCCAGATGTAATTTGAAGCTGAATACGCTGCCCATAAAACATGAAAACTACAATTGGGACTATCCACACAAGCCACATTATTGGATTGGAGTTGTCTGTTGAGCTAAACAGCTTGTCAGGATTAATGTCGGTAAAATTCAATTCAATCAAACGATCCATTTTACCAAATTAAATGATTTGTATAATCATCACTAGAATTTCAAAGAAATTGTCTGGCGGGTAAATAATTAGAAAGTGCTCTTTATATAGCCAAGCTAATTCAACTGGTAACGTATGCCACAGACAAAGCCAATTGTCAGTATTGAAAATGTGGTGGCATCTGCATCAGTAGATCAGAAGATGGATCTAAATGAGATTACTCGCAATTTCCCAGATGTAGAATATCATCCAGATCAATTTCCAGGATTAGTATTTCGTCTAAAGAGCCCAAAGACAGCTACTTTGATTTTCACATCAGGCAAGATGGTATGTACAGGCGCCAAATCAGAAGAAATGGCAAGAAGTGCAGTAAAATCAGTGGTCCAAAAGCTAAGAAAGGGAGGGATAAAGGTAAAAAAAGATGCAGTTGTGGACATTCAAAACATAGTTGCATCGATTAACCTAGGCGGAAAGATTCACCTAGAGCAGGCAGCAAGAACACTCCCAAGAAGCATGTATGAGCCAGAGCAGTTTCCAGGATTAATTCACAGAATGCTCGACCCAAAGACTGTGATCTTGCTTTTCTCATCTGGAAAGCTAGTCTGCACCGGAGCAAAAAAAGAACCGGATGTGTACAGGTCTGTAAACAACTTACACTCGTTATTAGAAGAAAAAGATCTAATGATTTACGATTAGATGCGGTCATGATTTAGAAGTAAAGTGCATATACTATCACATCATATTTAGCTAAATGCAAGTCGAAACTATCGAAAATTTTAAACTAAAAAACATCACCCTGATTTCATCGCTGCCAGACATGGGCAAAGTTGGAGGTTTGGTAACACATCACATTGCAAAAAAAATAGGTGCAAGAGTTGCCGCAAAGATCATTTTGACAGACAAGCCGTGGGTAAACCACAAAGACGGTTTGGTCGAATTGCCGCATGACGAGTACAAACTATTAGTTGATGAGAAAAACTCGCTTGTCATTTTCACCGGAGAGAATCAGCCTCAAGAGCCAAACACGGTCTTTGACTTGGTAAATTTCGTAATCGAAATGGTACAAAAATGGGGAAATATCAAAACGGTAATCTCATCTGGAGGATACATACCGCTTCAAAAGGGATATGGGAATGAGGTGTTTGGAGTTGCCAATAATCAAGAATCGTTAGAATTGCTAAAGACTCACAACGTCAAATTACTTGGAGACGATGTAAAGAGCATCACATGGTTTAATGGACTTGTTCTTGGAATTGCAAAAAACAAAAACATTAACGGAATTGGCCTTTTTGGCGAAATATACGATGCCGAACTTCCACAACACAAGGCTGCAAAAAACATCATAAACACGATTGGAGAACTTTTGAAACTTGAGATAAACACGGACGAATTGGAACAAAAAATTATTGAACAGCCAATTGAGATAAAAAAAGAAGCTCCAGGAATAGGTTAGCTACTTTATTTTTGTGCCAAGCGGGACAGATTCATCAACAGTAAGCCAGAACGGCTTTTCATTGTTGTCTGCTGCAAGAAGCATTGCGTTTGATTCAACACCGCCCACAGTTTTTGGTTCAAGGTTGGTTATTGCAATTACTGTTTTTCCAATCAATTCTTCGGGCGTAAAAAACTGCGCGCCCCCAATTATCAAACTACGCGTTTCACCTCCAAGATCGATTGTTCCTTTGATTATCTTTGTCTTGCCGGGAATTTTCTCAGTTGAGATAATTTTGGCAACACGGATATCCAGCTTTGTAAAATCATCGTAAGTTATTGTCATGTCAGAACCTTTTTCATCTAATTAGAATTATTTTTCAAGCGCTTGCTTTTGCTCGTTTTTGAGTTTTTGGATCACGACGTTGAATCTATTGAGCGGTACAATTTTTATCGTGTTATACTTTGACATCCCTATTTCGATGCATAATTTTTCAATATCGTGAGCATTTTTTGCCTCAATGATTAGCGTCCATTGGTGCTCCAAGACAGAGACGTAAAACTCAACTAGTCTTTTTATGTCGAATTTTTTCAGATTTTTTTTAATTTTCGAGTCTAACTGTAAAAAGACCTGTTTGCTATCTTTGTGGTTTAACGGACAGGATTCAGGACTGTGAACTGCAGTCACACTAAAGAGGAAATAGTCAGAGTCTTGTGCCATTACCTACCCTGTTGTGAAATATTATTTGTATATTACGATAGCAAAACAACACAATTAATTTATGTAAAAACAATATGAAAAAAGCCGTATGGGGCAGTTTTTTACAGACGATATTGACGCCTTGTTGAAATCAGGCCATGGGGATTATGGACGTCTATCACGGATTAAGGCAGACTTTGAAACAAAAAAACTAGTCACGATAGACGATAGGAGATACGTAGAAGGACTAATTGCAAGATATTTGCAACCAACCGCCCAAGCTGAAAAACCAGAGAACATTGTAAAAATTCCTGAAAAACGCATTGTTCCCCCACCGCTACCAAAGAACCCAATTGCCTCTGAGATGAAATATCAAAAAACAGTTGTAGAAAAACCGATTGAAAAAATAAACGGGGGAAGAAAGATGAAAAATATTGTAATCAGCATAGCATCAGTTGTTTTTGCTGTTTTGATAATCAGCGTAGTAGCGATGAATCAAGATAATATTGCAATAGTTGGACCAAGTGCTACAAAGGCAGTGGAGGCAGATCAAACATCATATGCAAAAGGCGACATCATATCAATTTCAGGAAATTCAGAATCAGCAATCACAGAACTTGTGATAAATGATCCAGACGGGCAGCAGATATGGACCGAGATAGTAAAGGTAAAGGCAGATGGCAAATTTTCAACTTTGGTCATTGCAGGTGGAAATGGATGGGAAAAAGCAGGGAAATACACAATAGAGTCATCTACAGATGGGAAAACCGAGAAAACTGTTTTTGACTTTAGTCCAAACGAAGCACCTTAGATCAAAGACAATGGTCAGATCCGCAGTGGATTGATTTGACAGTCGTTAAGACTAATATTTTGGCTCAAATGACTCGGCAGTATGGCAACAATCGAGGCATTCACTACAATAAATGCCCCAATTGACAAAGTTTGGGATTTTGTTTCAGACATAGACAGTGAGCCGAAATACTGGAAAGGAACAAAACAAGTACGAAATATTTCAAAGGAAAACAACATGGTAACAAGAGAAGTTACAATAGCATTCAAGGATTCAAAATGCATGCAAACTGTGACATTTTATCCGAAAGAAAAAATCCTTGCAGAATTTACAGAAGGAATTCTAATTGGAACAAAAACAATACAGCTTACTCCACATGAAGGCGGCACTAAACTTTCTGCCACGTGGGACATCAAGCTTTCAGGCATGATGGGAATGTTCACAGGAATGATCAAAAAGCACGTAAAAAGCGGCACAGAGCAGGCACTTGAATCAATAAAGCAAGAAATTGAGAAGTAAGATGGACTTTTTGGACATCATAAATTACGCATTTATCGCAATACTAATTGGCGTAGCTGGCGCTTGGGTTTTTCTGATAAAATCAATGCTAGCGTCATTTAGAAACACGCCATATTTGGATAAATTTCCTCAAAAGGATCACAGTACCCCCAAAGTATCAGTTATCCTACCTGCAAGAAACGAAGAAGGATTTATTGAAAAATGTCTTGATTCTTTGCTAGACCAAGACTATGAAAACTATGAAATTATTGCAATTGATGACTCATCTACAGATTCTACTGGCAACATAATCAGAAATTACGCAATGAGAGACGCCCGGGTGATTCATGTCAGTGCAAAGCCAAAGCCCGACGGATGGATGGGAAAGAACTGGGCGTGCATGGAAGGATATGAAATGGCAACTGGTGAGATTTTATTATTTACAGATTCAGATACAACACATTCAAGAAACGTAATTTCACTTGCCGTTTCCCATCTTTTGTCGCAGGATCTTGACGCATTGACGGCTATTCCAAAAATGGTCTGCCTTGACAACTGGACAAGGATCACACTTCCAATGCTATCAACATTTTTACACACGCGGTTTTCCGCGCTCAGAGTAAATGATCCTTCAAAAAAGACAGGATACTTTTTTGGGAGTTTCTTCATAATCAAAAAAAGCACATACGAAAAAGTAGGAACCCATCAAGGAGTACGACAGGAAATAATTGAAGATGGTGCACTCGGAAAAAAGGTAAAAGAATCAGGATTTAAAATGAAGATGGTAAGAGGAGATCATCTGATCAACGCGGTTTGGGCCAGGGACAGGCCCACACTCTGGAATGCGTTAAAGAGGCTCATGATACCGCTTTATTTACAAAATGCCAGAATCGCAGTTGGGATATTTTTCGCGGTGTTATTCTTGCTGTTTATGCCGTTTCCACTGCTGGCCTATTCGTCTGTGCTTTTTGCACATTCAGAATCATTTCCCGCCCTTTTTGTAGCCTCAATTGTTTCATCAGGCCTGATTTATGCAGCAGGCATGCTTGACGCACGAGAATTGCACCTCAGGCTCTGGCATGCATTATGCGGCCCACTTGGCAGTCTGATAATAGTGAGCGGATTTCTAAGCGGAATTTTACAAGCTAAGAGAAGCATGTCAGTATCATGGAGAGGAAGAGTGTATTCCATGAAAGATCACATGCAGAATTCAATTAGTGTGTAGGCAAAGATTATAGAGCAACTTGATTAGCTGCCATATCAGTGAACAAATCAAATGCGATTATTTCTGGCCTGTTAGGCGTAGTAATAGTGCTTGTTGCATATAGCATAATTCTAAACCCACCGCAGAAAATGCCGACAATTGACGACATGGGCAAGACGGCAAAGACCGTTGTGGGTGATCAAACATCGCAGGATTTGACGCTAACTGAAATTTTTGAAAAGGCAGAATCCGGAGTAGTTAGAATAAACGTCAAGAGGCCAAATGATCCGAGGGGAAACGGGTTGGGTTCCGGTTTTGTATACGATAAGGAAGGCCACATAATAACAAACGACCATGTCATTGAAAATGCCGAAAAAATAGTTGTTACGTTTTTGGACGGAAAATCATTTAAAGCAAGTCTAGTGGGAAAAGATCCCTACACAGATCTTGCAGTGATCAAAGTAAATGCGAGTGAAGATGCACTGCATCCAATTACACTTGGAAATTCTTCTAAACTAAAGGTAGGGGAACAAATTGCGGCAATTGGGAATCCATTTGGATTGTCAGGCTCCATGACTTCGGGAATTGTTAGTCAGATTGGCAGATTGCTTCCATCGCAGGACAGAGGATTTCAAATTCCAGACATAGTTCAGACAGATGCTGCAATAAACCCTGGAAACTCAGGCGGGCCACTCTTGAACATGAGAGGCGAGGTAGTTGGCATAAACACGGCAATACAATCAGAGACCGGGGACTTTGCAGGAGTCGGATTTTCCATCCCTTCAAGAACGGTGCAAAAGATCATTCCAACACTTATCGAAAGTAAGGCATACCACCATCCTTGGGTCGGAATCTCTGGAAGAGATATCGATCCTGACCTTGCAGAGATACTCAAAATTGAGGATACTCGCGGCTTTTTGATAATTAACGTCCTAAAGGACAGCCCCGCGGAAAAGGCAGGCCTCCGTGGAACCACCAATTCAACAGTAGTGGACGGAGCAACATATCAGATAGGAGGAGACATCGTACTGGCAGTTGACGGAATCACGGTAAGAAAAATCGATGATATTTTGATTCACCTTCAGCGCGATAAGACAGTCGGAGACGAAATGGCACTTCAGATTCTTCGTGACGGCAGAGTCACCAGTTTAGTATTAACCCTTGTGGAAAGACCAAATTCAAGCGTGCTAGCAAACAATTCAACAACTAATTCGACACAAAAATAAATACTAGAATTCAAGATTATCTTTTACGTTGAACAACCTTGTGTTTGATTGTGAATTACTAAATCATGCAATAGACGGAAAGGAAATCACAAAAGCAGATGCATGTGAGATTTTTGAAATTGCAAAAAACGAACCGTCTGAACTATTCAGCACCGCCACAAGACTTCGCAATATGCACAAACAGAAAATAGCCACATTTTCAAAAAAGTCATTCTTCAATCTGGTAAACCTCTGCAGGGATACGTGTGATTATTGCACATACAAATCAGAACCAAATCAACAAAAAACGTCGATGATGAGTAAAGAAAACGTCAGGGAGTTGGCAAAGCTTGCAAAAAAATACAGATGTGTTGAAGCACTTTTTGTTACAGGTGAAAGGCCAGAGCAGAAATACCAAGAGGCAAGGGAATGGCTTAAAGAAAACGGGTTTTCAAGTACTGCTGAATATCTAGTCCATGCATCAGAAATCGCGTTATCAGAGGGGCTTTTTCCACATACAAATGCAGGCAATCTTACAAAATCAGAGATAAACGAGTTCAAAAAAACCAACGTGAGTATGGGATTGATGCTTGAGAACTCTAGTGAACGCCTAACTAAAGAAAACATGCCGCACCATCTTGCTCCAAGTAAAAACCCAAGGGCGCGAATTCAGGTCTTAGAAAATGCCGGTGATCTCAAAATGCCAATGACCACAGGACTGCTTGTCGGGATAGGAGAAACCCCAGATGAGGTAATTGAATCCATATTTGAGATAAAAAAACTATATCGGCAATACGGGCACATACAAGAAGTCATTTTGCAAAACTTTCAACCAAAACAGGACACCAAGATGGGAGACTTTGCATCTGCAGAGGAAAACTATTTCAAAATAATTGTAGCGTTAACAAGAGTAATAATGCCGCAAATGAACATTCAGATTCCGCCAAATCTCTCGCCGGATTCGTATCAAAGCTTTCTTCAAGTTGGGATAAACGATTGGGGTGGAATATCACCACTTACCCCAGACTATGTCAATCCCGAATTTAGCTGGCCCAAAATTGAATACGTTGCAGAAAACACGGAAAGTGCAGGCTATGACCTAAAGGCAAGATTTCCAGTGTACCCAGAATTTATGCACATGGTAGATTCTGATCTTTATGATAAAATGTCAGAAATCATGGACGAGGACGGCTTGGTAAGCGAGGCATACTGGAAATGACTACAAATATCGAGTCACTGCTAAAAAACGCAGACCCATTAATTGCAGACTCGCTAAATAACGCACTATCAGAAAAAGAGATTTCGATTAAAGAGGCAACGCATCTGTATGATGCAAGGGGGGTTGACTTTCACCTAGTTGGAATGGTTGCAGACGAGCTTAGAAAGAGGCGAGTCGGAGACATAGTAACTTTTGTAGTGAATCGAAACATCAATTTTACAAATGTCTGCATAAAGCAATGCGGCTTTTGCGCATTCAGTAGGGACTTTAGAGAAGAGGAAGGATACTTTTTGCCAATAGAAGAGATAGTGAGACGCGCAAAGGAGGCACACAGTCTTGGGGCAACAGAGGTTTGCATTCAGGCCGGCCTTCCCCCAGACATGGATGGAGGATTTTATGAAAAAATATGTGCCGCAATAAAAGCAGACATTCCAGATATCCACATACATGGGTTTTCACCAGAGGAGGTCCTGTATGGTGCAACCAGATCAAATGTTTCAATAAAAGAATACCTCTCAAGACTAAAGGATGCAGGAATCAACACCATTCCAGGCACCGCCGCAGAAATACTAGATCAGAAAATCCGCGACAAGATATCTCCTGGAAGAATCAGCGTTTCAGACTGGACTGAGATAATCAAGACTGCTCACAAGATGGGAATCAATTCCACATCCACCATAATGTTTGGCCATGTAGAATCCACAGAGGACAGGGTAAAGCACATTGCAAAGATAAGAGACATACAAAAGGAAACAGGCGGATTTACAGAGTTTGTTCCCCTGAATTTCATCCACACCGAGGCACCAATGTACATACACGGTTTGCACGAGGGAATCAAAACGGGTGCCAGTGCAAACGATGTGATGCTGACACATGCCATTGCAAGAATAATGCTCAACAACTACATCGACAACATCCAGATGTCATGGGTAAAGGAAGGCCAGAAAATGTCGCAGCTTTTGCTAATGTGGGGCGCAAACGACTTTGGCGGCACACTGATCAACGAAAGCATTTCAACATCAGCTGGTGCGCAGTACGGCCAGATTCTAAGACCAAAAGAAATCCGCCGTCTGGTCAGAGAGATAGGCAGGGTCCCGGCCCAGAGAACTACCAAATACGATATAATCAAAAAATATGACTCGGAATCTTCTGAAGATGAGTTAGACAAGGTAGAAGATGTGTCAAGGTTTGGCTCGTATTTTGAACTTGTAAAAATCGACAAATTCAGATACAAGAATCCAAGGTCAGTCTAATCTTGTCTGTCTGCAATGACGTCATATCATATGCAAGAAAGGCAAATGTTGATGAGTGTGAATCCATTTTTTGCTCAAAAAAAACCATCACAGTAAGAATAACAGATTCAGAAATTGCAGAGGTAAAGGAAAACCATGAAAAATCACTCGGCATACGCCTGATACACAAAAAAAGAATATCTTGTGCCCAGACAACAACGCTTGAGCCAGGCAAAATTGTAGATAGTGCACTCAAATCGGCAAAAAACATCACAGAGAGAAAATTTTGGAAAACACTCCCTAGTGATTCTACGTGTGTCACTCTTGAAAAGGTAAATGACCCAAAACTTTGGAATACAACTACAGTTGACATATCAGACATTGCACATGAAATGATCAATTCTGCACAAAATCAGAAAATAACAAATATTTCAGGCTCATTAAATGTTGTTTGCGAAGAGTTTGAGATTGCAAACACAAACGGGCTGCAAAGAAATGACATCGCGACATATGTGTCAGGAATAATAAATTCCGATTCAGATATCGGCAGTTCTCCTGTAAGCGGCATAGGGCAGGCAAGCTCAAGAATGTTATCAGACTTTCATCCAGAAAACGTAGGTACAGATGCATCAGAAATGTGTACTAATTCGATAAACCCACAGACTGCCAATCCAGGAATAACAAACATAATTTTTGACCCACTTGCAGTAGGCGAGCTACTTGCGTTTGTTTTTGCGTCAAATTTTTCTTTGAAAACGTATTCTGAAAACAGAAGTTGTTTTTCAGAAAAAATTGGAAAAAACGTTGCAGGAGAAAGTTTTGATCTCATCGATGATCCCCACATGCCAAATGGTTTGGGAAGCAAATCATTTGATGATGAGGGAGTGCCGACAAAGCCAGCACACTACATAAGAAACGGGATTTTTGAGAAAACGTACTCTGATTCGTATAGCGCCTATAAAGAAGGCGCAGCATCATCAGGAAACGCGTCAAGACTCGGCTCACCGCTTGGCCGTAGCTCGGATCCAATTCCAGCGTCTGCACCACACAACTTGACAATCAGGGGCAGTATGAAACGAGACGACATCATAAAAGATACAAAAAACGGGCTTTTGGTAAGCAGATTATGGTACACGTATCCCGTAAATCCAATCAGGGGGGATTTTTCTTGCACCGCAAGAAGCGGAATTTGGATCATCTCAGACGGTCAGATCAAGGCGCCTGCAAAATCGGTTCGAATAATACACAATTTGCCAAGGCTTTTGCACCAAGTATCAGCAGTTGCTAGTAATGAGCGGTCAGTTTTGCCGTGGGCATCCATCCCAGTCACGGCGCCAACCATTAGGTGTGACGGAGTCACGATTAGCCTCATCTAAGAAGGTATAATTATGACAAAGCCATCAGGTAATCAGCTAGAGAAGTGAAGGAGGTGCAAGAATGAGCTTTAACGATAATTCCGATCGACAAAATAATCGAAGGTTTGGCGGAGGATACAGAGGAGGTGGCGGTGGCGGCAGACGTTTTAACAACGATAGACAATTTGACGACACTCCAAAACCAGTAGAAACTGGTAAAGAGTACGATGTATCCATTACCGAAACCAGCAGACAGGGCGACGGAATAGCAAAGGTAGACGGATTCGTCATATTTGTGAAAGGTGGACAACCTGGTCAAGATGCAAAAATCAAGATCACACAAGTTGGCAGACGTTTCGCAATTGCAGAAATGGTATAAACATAAAAACTAAATCATTAAGATTTTTCTTTTTTTTTCTTTTTCTTATTCAGATTTTAAAGTGATGTGGCTTTTGCCGCATAGGATTAAGTACTTCAGAATCACATTGATTTCATGTGTGAGACGCTGGATGAGATTCATGCAATGCAGCTTGCCGCAGTAATAGCAAAGATGCGAAAACAGGCAAAGCCACTTGAGATAGCAGCGTAAATTTTTATCAAAGCGGATAACGGTTTAAAAAAATTGTCACAAGATCAACTAAATTTCAAGCTAACCTTAATATGGTAAGGTACCGTACCATACGGTAACATGAAGGCAAGAATGACTTACATCCCAGTTGAGATTGCAGACCACTTTGAAGACTTTATCATAACAAGAGAGGAGCAGATTCTCGATGCGGTGAAAGCACGTACGCGTGATTTCAGTACGCTTTCGCTTCTGAAGCTTTTGTATCAACTAAAATGTAATTCGATGACATTTTCTAACCTTTACACAAATTCAAAAATTCGCATGAAACGATCATTTTTGAACTATCTCCATCTTTGCGTAGAGTATAATTTTGTAAGTAAGGAGATTGTCGGCCCAAATGTAGTGTATTCTCTTACAGATAGGGGCAGAAGGATGCTTGATCTATTTATGCAAAAAAGTAATTAGACAGAGAAAAACCGGAAAGTCATAATGCGGCAAAACGTCTCAGATGATCACGTACTTGAGATAAAAAAAATAAACTACAAAAGCCCAATAATTTTTGCCGGGTTTGTTGGCCCAGGCCTCGCAGGACCGCTTTCTGTCGGATACATGATTGAGAAATTAAAGATGCAAGAAATAGGATACTTGCGCTCAAGGTTTCTTCCTCCATCAACAGTGTTTATTCAAGGAAGGCTCAGGCACCCATTTCGGTTTTACTCCAACAAAAAGGGGACAATCTGTGCAATAATTTGTGAGGTTCCACTCAGAATGGAAGGGCTTTACAACATCGCATCCACCATCCTAGACTGGGCCCAAAGTAAGGGAACAAAAGAAATTGTGATCCTAGACGGAGTTGCAAGTGACGAACATGACGATAAGATTTTTTGTGCGGCAGAGGAAGACTTGTGTAGAATAATGTCAGAAAAAGGAATAAGTATGATATCACAAGGATTCATCACCGGAATTCCAGGAAGTATTCTAAATGAATGCATAATGCGAAAAATTCGTGCAATAACGCTGCTTGTGAAAGCAAGCCACATAAGCCCAGATCCGCTTGCGGCGGCCACGCTTATTGATGCAGTAAACAAAGTCTATGGCACCGGAATCGACGCGTCTGATTTGAGAAGCGAAAAGGAAAAGATCGGATTAGAGTTCAAGGAGCTCTCAGAAAAATACAAAGAACACAGACAAGCAGATTCTGGAATGTACATGTGACGAAGTACTTTTATCCACATTGAAGATGCAAAATAACATGGGCCTTACGTACAAGGACGCCGGAGTCGACGTACAAAAGATAAAGAAAAGCCAACTATCAATTGGCAGAATAATCGCATCAACGCACAAGGCTCAAAAAGTCAAATCAGGTTTTGGTCACTATGCAGGACTAGTTGAGATTCATGGTGGAAAGCTTTTGGCAACACATACAGACGGTGTCGGCACAAAAGTTCTAATTGCAAATTTACTAAAAAAATACGACACAATCGGAATAGATTGCGTTGCGATGAACGTTAATGACGTAATCTGTATTGGCGCAAAGCCAGTTTCGTTTGTAGACTACATTGCGGCAAATCAAAACAACGAGTCCATTTTTATCGAAATTGCAAAGGGTCTGGCAACAGGCGCAATAAAGGCAGATGTACCAATAGTGGGCGGAGAAACTGCAATAATGCCCGACTTGTTTTTAGAAAAGAAATTTGCGTTTGACCTTGCAGGAATGGTCGCAGGTCTTGTGGAAAAAAACAAGACCATACTTGGAAACAAGATAGTAAACGGCGACAAGATAATTGGAATTCAGAGCACAGGCATTCATTCCAACGGATATTCACTGGCAAGAAAGGCACTGCTCAAAAAGTACTCCATAAAAGATAAGGTAAAGGGAATAGGCAGAATTGGGGATGCCCTCCTAACCCCAACTGAAATTTACGTAAGGCCGGTTCTCGAAATCATTTCAAAGTGCCAGGTTCACGGACTTGCAAACATAACCGGAGGAGCGTTTACCAAATTGCTCAGACTAAAGACGGCCGGATTTTGGCTGGATTCCATGCCCGAGCCCCCAAAGATAATGCAGTTAATTGAAAGCACCGGAGTAAAGCAAGACGAGATGTACAAAACTTTCAACATGGGAGTTGGATTTTGTGTAATTGTGCCAAAAAACCATTCAGATCAAGTCATTTCCATTTGCAAAAAATACAAGCTAAAAAGCCAAGAGATTGGCTCAGTCACAAACAAAAAAGGCGTCTTTGTGAACTCGAAAAGACTCGCATAGTCAGATAAAATTTTTAGAATTATGTTTAAAAAATATTAAAATTAGACTAGAGAACTTGAGCAACAATGGCAGCTGGTAAAGATTTTGTAGACATGTGTGCAATCTGCAAGCAAGGCGTTTCAAGAGAAGACATGGATTATCAGAAAGGCAAGGTCTTTCATACTCAATGTTTTACTGAACATGGGAGTACCGTCCCCACAGTTGACCCAGAACTTGCTCATCTTAGCGCAAGGACAAGGATCGAACTTGTACAGCTAAAGAATCTCAAAATGAGGGATGACCTTGAGGAACCACAGCCAGGCACTGCAAAATCAAAGCCTGCGAAAAGAAAAAAGCAAGCCTCAAAGAAAAAGAGCAAAACGAAAAAGAAGCCGGCAGAGAAAAAAGCAAAAAAACCGAAGCCAAAAAAGGCAGAGAAGGTCAAACCAAAGAAGCACAAGACTCCAAAAAGACGCTAGTACGTTTAACAAATTTAAGGCCATGATAATATCAAAAATTATTGCAACAAAGTATAGTGTTTTCAAAGGCGTGCTCCGAAATTTCACAGAACCTGCTTTTGATAAATTCGCCTAACAAGAACGAGGTAAAATCACAAATCAAAAAAATATGCACGAAATACTCACTTGAGCGCATTCCAAGAAATCATGAGATTTTGGCAACCGTGTCCGGGAATGATTATTCCAAACTATCAAGAGTGTTATTGAAGAAACCAGTCAAGACCGCATCAGGTGTTGCAGTAATCGCATTAATGCCAAAGCCATATGCGTGTCCGCACGGAAGATGCACGTATTGCCCCGGAGGAATAGAGTCCAACTCGCCAAACAGCTATACTGGCAATGAGCCATCTACGATTAACGCAATTGAGAATCAGTACGATCCAAAAAAACAAATCATGTCCAAAATTGAAAAACTGATTGCATACGGACATGATCCGACAAAGATGGAGCTCGTAATAGTTGGCGGCACGTTTCTTTTCATGCCAAAAGACTACCAGCGAGATTTCATAAAATCATGTTATGACGCGCTAAATGGATTTGACTCGCCCGATCTCGAACAAGCAAAAACAAACAACGAAAACACTGAGATAAGAAGCGTTGGATTTACAATTGAGACAAAACCAGACTATTGCAAAAAAGAGCACATCGACATGATGCTAGAGTACGGAGTAACCAGAGTAGAGATTGGCGTGCAGAGTCTTCAGGAGCGAGTATACCAGATAGTAAACAGGGGGCACACATACGCAGATGTCGTAGAATCGTTTCAGATGTCAAAGGATGCAGGATACAAACTAGTTGCACATATGATGCCAGGTCTTCCCACCATGAGCCCGGAGGGAGACATCGCGGATTTTAGAAAACTCTTCGAAGACGAAGAGCTAAGGCCAGATATGCTAAAGATCTATCCATCACTTGTACTTCAGAAAACCCCATTGTACAAAGAATACCTTGATGGAAAATACATGCCATACTCTGATGAGGACATGATCAGAGTTTTGACCGAAGTCAAAAGAAACATCCCAAGGTGGGTTAGAATAATGAGAGTCCAGAGAGAAATATCACCTGGAGAAATAATCGCAGGCCCAAAATCAGGCAATTTCAGACAAATAGTTCATGAGAATCTAAAAAAGCAAAACCTCACTTGCAAATGCATTCGATGCAGAGAGGTCGGACTTCGAGATAACCATGATTCAAGTGAGATTTCATTACACAGGGAAAACTATGCCTCGTCTGGAGGAAGCGAGGTTTTCTTGTCATATGACGACTCGGATGACAAAATTTATGGATTTTTGAGGCTAAGAAAACCAAGCGAGAAAGCACATAGAAAAGAGGTGACAGACAAAACGTGTATTGTTCGCGAGCTTCACATATATGGAAAATCATTAAAGATTGGCGAACGTGAAGAAGGCGAAATTCAGCATTCAGGTTTTGGTAAAAAACTGATGGGCGAGGCAGAAAGAATATCGAAGGAAGAATTTGACGCGACAAAACTTTTGGTGATCAGTGCAGTCGGTACACGAGAGTACTACAGAAAACTAGGCTATTTGATGGATGGTCCATATATGGCAAAATCATTGGTGTGATAGAATGTCAGAAGACGACCAGAAAATTATCGGCAGGGGCACTTGGATTGACAAGCTAGCACACGAGATGATAGAACGAGAACAGCAGCTTGGACGAAATACCAGTCTGTTGAGAGTTGAAAGTGGCCTTGGCGCATCTGGAATTCCGCACATTGGAAGTCTTGGGGATGCAGTACGAGCATATGGAGTAAAACTTGCACTTGAAAACTTTGGATACAAGTCAGAACTTGTTGCATATTCGGACGATTTAGACGGATTAAGAAAAATACCAGAAGGGCTGCCAGACTGGCTTGGCGAGCACATTGCAAAACCAGTTTCACTGATTCCAGATCCATTTGGATGTCATGACTCGTACGGCATGCACATGAGTAGCCTTCTGCTTGACGGACTAGACAATCTTGGAATAAAATACGATTTTAGGCGTGCACGAGATACTTACAAAAACGGATTACTCAAGGACCAAATCCACACAATTCTGACAAACAGTGAGAAAATTGGAGTGAAAATCGCAGAGCTTGTTGGCCAAGAAAAATACCAAAAATATCTTCCATATTATCCGGTTTGTGCAAACTGCAACAGATTGTACACTGCAGAAGCCTACGAATACATTCCAGATGAAATGAAGATAAAATACAGATGTCGCGAGGCTGAAATTGGCTCCAAAATACTCAAAGGATGCGGCCATGAAGGAGAGGCAGACATCACAAAAGACTTGGGAAAACTTGCATGGAAGGTGGAATTTGCTGCAAGATGGCATGCATTTGACATCAGATTTGAGGCATATGGAAAAGACATCATGGATTCAGTTAGAGTAAACGATTGGGTGTCAGACGAAATACTGAATCATCCGCACCCGCACCATGTAAAATATGAGATGTTTTTGGACAAGGGCGGGAAAAAGATTTCAAAATCACTTGGAAATGTAGTGACCTCTCAAAAATGGCTAAAATACGGAACTACAAAATCAATGCTCCTTTTGCTATACAAGAGAATCACAGGTGCAAGAGAGCTTGGATTTGAGGACATTCCATCTTTGATGGATGAATATAACGAAATCGAGGACGTATATTTTGGGAAAATCAAGCTTGACAACGAGGCAAAGACTGCAAGAACAAAAGGATTGTACGAGTACACAAACTTGCTAAACATCCCAAAAACGCCACCGATTCATGTAAACTATAGATTGCTAATTGAGCTTGGACGCATATACAAAGAAGACAGAGTGAATAAAATCACGAAAAAACTTATCGAATACGGCGTCATAAAAAACCCAGATCCATATACAGACCAGATAATCCAACTTGCTGGAAACTATGCGGACGACTTTGAGGAACAGGAAATTACACAAATTCAGATAAATGACGTGGCAAAAAACGCATTGAGGCAACTTGTAGATGTTCTTGTGGCAGAAAAGGATCCCGAAGATCTACAGAACGTAATTTACAACATTGCCAAGGAGAACAATGTCTTACCAAAGGACTTTTTCATGATATTATACCAGATAATTCTCGGAGCAAGTCGCGGACCAAAAATAGGGCCATTCATCATCGACATTGGCAGAAACAAAGTAGCGCAAACAATAGGAAAGCACATCTAAAATGGCACACGCCGAGCATAATAGACCAAAAAAGAGTGGAGCGTTTTTCCTCATCATTTTGGGCGCAGTTCTTTTCATAATTTCTCCAACATGGTTTGCAGATAAACCAGAAATTGGATTTTCCTTGATAGCCCTCGGTTTTGCGATTGGCGGATTAGGATTTTACCTCCGATTTATACGAAAGTGAATAGAAATATTCATCTCCACATCTAAGATAAAGTGATCATATCATGGGACTCTTCAGACGTTCAAAAAAAGAAGAAACGGAATCAGCCGCAGAAATAATTGAGGCGCCAGTAGAACACATACAGAGTCCTGAAGAAATTCTAAAAGAACACCTAGTAAGAGAAATAGAGTATCTCGAGGCAGAGATCAAATCAAAGATCACCCATCTTGATTCAATTTCACAAAAACTAGTCACAGTAAAAGAAGAGTATGAGCAGACAGTTAGCTTACTAATGTCCACAAAAAAGGAAATGAATGAAAAAAGATCAGAGTTTGACTCTGCCAGAGTTCAGCACGAGCAGATTTTACAAAAAATCAACTCTACAAAATCAGAGATAGAATCAATCAAAAAAGAGCGCGATGAGAAAAAGGCAATTCTTGATGAATTGAAAAAAGCAAAGACAGACTTGGAGACATCTCGTGCAGAATATGTCAAGTACAAGACAGAGTCGGAGGAGCTGAGGCTGCAAAACAAGATAATTCAGCAATCGCATGATGAAAGCAAGAAAGATTATGATAACATAAGCCAAGAACTGATCAAGGTAAATTCCGAGCTTGAATCTGCAAAAAAGGAAATTTCAGACATAAGAAAAGAACACGAGTCAAAGAAAAAAGAAATTGAATTTGCAAAAAAGGAACTTAAGTTCATTGAAAGCCAAATTGGAAATGTAGGAGATAGGACTGCACCTAAGAACATTGTTGCGGCCGCAAGCTCTGTCGTGTCATCACTTAATGCCAAAATTCTTGCAACACAGAAGGAGTTAGAAGTGCTCAAGGTCGCACTACAAAGAGAACGCACCGAACATCAAGAAACAAAAAAAACTCTTTCTGCTTTAGAATCACAAAAAGAAAAAAGCGTCAATTAGACTACTGCAGTTTTTTGATAATTTCTTTTTTGATAAACAAAAATTCCTCGTTTGACAGGACGCCTTTTTCCTTTAGAGATGCAAGCTTAGTTAGTTGATCAACGATGTTTCCATTTTCTTCAGGATTATCAAGGTGTGTTACGGACTGTACAATTCTTTGTTCGTTTGATTTTGTTTCAATTGTTTGAGAATTGAACTGGGGAGAATCTCCCACTTCTTCTAAGAAGACATTAGTTGCGCATCCAATAATTTGCATGTGCTGAGTTAGCTCCTCTCCTGCAAATTCAATCAGTGAGCCTTTTGCAGACCTGTAGCCACACGTATCACAAACCACTGCAAATATGCCGGATGCAAGATTTGGAACATCGTCGGCACTTGTCTTTCTAACGTATTCAGCATATCTTGTCTTGCCACATTGATGGTTGTCTGTTGACATGTGGTCTTCGCAGAATTTGAAGCCGCAATACTGACATTTTGTAGGGGAATGTAGGATGTCTCCGCAAAACAAACATGAATTGGCTTTAGTCTTTGTCGATAGGCTCAATTTCAGCTTGACTAGTCACCAATTATTAAAAAGGAGTAGCTCATTTTCTGCGAAATTTGAACGATTTTGAAGCGAAAGGTGTTTTTATTCTGCAAATGAAACCTTGCTGTATTGAGTCTCGTTTTTATCAAATTATTTTTTTCCCGTTTAATTTGGCGACACGTATTGTGTGCCAATATCCGCATCTGTGAAAAGACAATTTCGGTTAAAGAGATCCCATGAGAATCGTGTCATCGATAAAATCGATTGCAGGATTCATTGTTTTTGCGGTAGTGGGTGTGGTGGCCATAGTGGTTGGATCATTTATGCTTCGAGGAATAATGCACCTATGGGACAAGCAGAAAAAATCAGACGACAATAAAAAACAGTAACAGCATCTAGAAATACAACCAAAAACAATAGTTATCATGGTAGGTCCAAGAGATGGCGGCTTTGGTTTTGACCAGTCAAAAAAATATACCAACGTAGACAATCTGGAGCAAATCTGCGTACAATGTCAAGCAGGTCAACACGCAAAATGTCTTGCAAAGTCAAAAGAAATACCAAGCTGTGAATGCGAACACTGCATAGTATTTGGCTAAATTTGTTTGAATATCACAAAGGCAATCTAAATTGCCATCACAGAATAGTGTTAATCTTGAGTATCACCATGTGACAAGATTATTTTTCTTGTTCTTGGATTGGTTTGATTTTTCGAAAATTGACATATAGGCCAACATCATATACTATCTTTAGTAGTCCTCCTACCACAAACGGTGCAGAAAGCCATATGGATTGTATTATCACTCCCGCTATAGAGGGGCTTATTGCCTGGGTTACGTTTCGCGAAGTGTTAGTTATTCCAGCTGCCGCAATTCGTTCTTCCTCATTTACAACTGACGCAATATACGACTGACGAGTTGGCACATCCATCTGTGAGAGAGTCATCCGTCCAAGATAGAACCCCAGTGCCAAAGGAAGTGTTGGTGCAAAGGCAATCAAAACAGTCAAAACATTTGCAGGAATATGGGTAAAGACCATCGTGTTTATGAGTCCTATTTTATCTGCAAGCCGCGTAGCCAAAACATACGAAAATGCAGTAAGCACGCCTGCTATTGAGAAAATAAACGCAAGATCAGTTAACGCTACACTGAATTTTGTAAAAAACCAAAAAGATACGATACTTTGTATGACAAATCCCCCCGCAAAAGAGTCCACAGAAAAAAGTGCTGAAAGCTTCCAGACTATTTTCTTTGATTTTGGAGACAAACTACTACGTATTAACTGGCTTGGCTTCGTTTGCAATTCGATTTCCTTTGATAGGAAATAATAGATTATTGCAGATACAATTCCTGCAATTCCATAAATAGCAAAGAGTGGTTTGAATGAGTCTATTTGGGATAGTCCAAGATTGGTTTGTAATATTTGTGGAAACCCAGACAGTAAAACGCCTGCGGACATTGCAAGCATGCCAACCATGTTATAAAATCCAAACACGGTGTTTCTTTTTTTTATGTCTTTTACGGTCTTTGGGAGCGTTGCCTGCTCAATTGATAAAAATGCACTAGTTTCTGCACCAGTTACATTTACGGTCCCAATGAATGCGGCAATTATCAATGCGATGTAATTATCAGTCAGGAGAAATACAACACCGGAAA
>DATBQZ010000242.1:0-1627 GCA_036560565.1 Candidatus Nitrosotenuis sp. | reverse complement strand
AATATGTGTTGATATCGAGATCAGACTTTACAATTGTAAAGATGTCATTTCATATATCCAATAATTTCAAGTAATTGATGATGAAACAAATCTACAGCATATTGCTATTTGCAATTATTAGTCTGGCCACACTTACATTTGTGTTTTCACAAAAAGCTGAGGCTCAATCCATGATGGGAATGTGTAGTAGTATGATGAACAAAGTTCCAAAAGACGTGACAATAAGATCAGCATCGTCACAGCTAGTAAAAGCAGGGCAAGAATCTACACTCATCCTATTAATCAAAGACAAAACAACTCAAAAGCCTCTACTTGATGCCCAAGTTCCAATTATGATAGAACGGGGTCCATCGATGTCCACAATGGATATGGTGGGATCAATGATTCAGGCAGATGAAATCGGCTCTGGAAAGTACCAGGTCAAATTTACGCCAGACAAAAAAGGAATCTACACAATTCATACTCATGTCATACCAGAAGGAAAGTCCATGATGAACATGATGAACAATCACATGGATATTGGAATTATTGCGCAGTGATTGAGGATCTACTAAAATGTTCAAATACAATTTTTGGAAAGTGATTTTGTAAAATGGCCAAGAACTCAAAAAGACTGATTGGAATTGGTATCGCAGCTGCGATCGCTGTAAGTGCAGTATTCCTTACACTGCAAAATGATCTGGATGTCCCTTCAGAAACTGCATCTGACCAAAGAACCGTATTTTGGCGACACATTCACGGTTTGGGAATAGATCCGGCGGATAGAAGCATATTGTACATTGCCACACACGGCGATTTTTACCAAAGTGTTAGTGGTAGTGCACCAGTAAAAGTAGATGAGAAAAGAGCCGACTACATGGCATTTAATGCTCCCATAACTGCGGAAATGCCTCTTTACGCAAGCGGCCATCCTGAAACTGGAGGAAATACCGGACTAATCAAAAGCACCGATGGTGGCAAGACATGGCAACAAGTTGCTACGGTGCTAGACCCTCCAGTTGATTTTCACGCAATGGCAGTAAGCAAGTCTGATCCGAATCTGATAATAGGATTTGATAGTGCAGGCCGTGGACTGTTCAAAACTATTGACGCGGGATTGAACTGGCAAAAATTAGAATTTCCTGAATATATGTCTGCATTAGCGATTTCTCCAAGTGATTCTAATGTTATCTTTGCAGGAACTGGAAAAGGAATCCTTGTCTCAAGTGATGGCGCAAACACTTGGGCAAAGCTTGAGCAATATGACGGACAGTTGATATTTGCATTAATCTTTGATGAAAATGGAATTCTTTATGCCTCTACTGATGGTTCTGGACTTGCCAAGTCATCTGATTTTGGAAAAACTTGGGAAAAAATCAACTCGCCAAATCTTACCATAGTTAGTATGGCAATAGATGCACAAAACAAGATTCTGTATATTGCCGGATATGTTGCTGATGGGTATCAGGAAGTCTACAAAAGTTCAGACGATGGAAACACTTGGGATTTGATTGGGACAAACAAGGAGTTGTAAAACATGACTGCGATAAGGTGCGCCGAGTGTGGGTGTACTCCTTTAGAATGCAAGTCGTCAAAATCACCTAGTGATTGCCCTAATTGTACTTGGGATCCATGTTGTTGTTGGGAT
>DATBQZ010000241.1:0-4446 GCA_036560565.1 Candidatus Nitrosotenuis sp. | reverse complement strand
CTGACGCAGTACTTGTTACACAAAAAACTGTTTTCCATATTGCAGAAAAAGGCGAAACGCTAAGAGGTGTACCTCAAGTAACATACGAGGACATTGGCGGTCTTACTGATGAAATTAAAAAAGTGAGAGAGATGATCGAATTACCATTAAGACATCCAGAGATTTTCGAAAAGCTTGGAGTTGAGGCACCAAAGGGTGTCCTATTGTACGGTCCTCCAGGTACTGGCAAGACATTGCTTGCAAAGGCAGTAGCAAATGAAAGCAATGCTCATTTCATCAGCATATCTGGACCGGAAATAATGAGCAAGTTTTACGGTGAAAGCGAGGCAAGGCTAAGGGAGATTTTCAAAGAGGCAAGAGAAAAGGCACCGTCAATAATTTTCGTAGATGAAATTGATTCGATTGCTCCAAAAAGAGAAGAGGTCACAGGAGAGGTGGAACGTAGAGTGGTTTCACAAATGCTTTCACTCATGGACGGTCTTGAGGCAAGAGGAAAGGTAATTGTCATTGCAGCAACAAACAGACCAAACGCGATTGATCCTGCACTAAGAAGGCCTGGAAGATTTGATAGAGAAATTGAGATCAAAGTACCAGACAAGAAGGGAAGAAAAGACATTCTTAATATCCATACAAGGAACATGCCACTAGTTACAGAAGAAAACGATCTGAATTATGTCGACGTAGACAAGATTGCTGCAGTAAGCCACGGTTATGTTGGAGCTGACTTGGAATATTTGTGCAAGGAAGCGGCAATGAAGTGTCTGAGAAGATTACTTCCTGAACTAAATTTGGAAGATGAAAAAGTTCCGCCAGAGACACTTGACAAGCTAATAGTAAACAACGAGGATTTCCAAAAGGCGCTGATTGAAGTTACGCCATCAGGTATGCGTGAAGTGTTCATAGAAAATCCAGATGTCAAGTGGGATGACATTGGTGGACTAAAGGAGGTAAAGCAACAGCTCCAAGAGGCAGTAGAATGGCCAATGAAATATCCAGGATTATACGAGAGACTGGGTCACAAAATGCCGCGCGGAATTTTGCTTCATGGAGTAAGCGGTGTTGGCAAGACATTGCTTGCAAAGGCAGTAGCTACTGAAAGCGAGGCAAACTTTGTCTCTGTAAGAGGTCCGGAATTGTTATCAAAATGGGTTGGAGAATCAGAGCGAGGAATCAGAGAGATCTTCCGACGAGCAAGACAGGCCTCACCATGTGTAATATTTTTCGACGAAGTTGACTCCATTGCCCCAATCAGGGGTGCGGGTGGAGAGACTGCAGTAACTGAGAGAGTGGTTAGTCAGCTATTGACAGAATTAGATGGAATGGAAAACTTGCACGGAGTAATAGTTTTGGCTGCAACCAACAGAGCAGACATGATCGATCCTGCCTTACTAAGACCTGGAAGGTTTGATAAAATAATTCAGATACCGCTTCCAGACAAGGAAAGCAGAAGGCAAATTCTTGAGATTAATTCAAAGGAAATTCCAGCAGTCAGAGACAAAAACGATCTTGACTATGTCAATTTGGACAAGATTGCAGAACTTACTGACGGCATGAGCGGTGCAGATGTTGCAGCAATAGCAAACACGGCTGTTTCCATAGTCATACATGAGTATCTTGACAAACACCCAACCAAGGAAGAACTGGAAAAGAGTGTAACCACTGCAAGAGTAACCATGAAGCACTTTGAAGAGGCAGTAAAGAAGGTAAGAATGCAAAAAGACCTAAAGATAGGCCAAAAGATAGCGGTTCCCTACTACAGATAATCTTAAAACGACAACGAAACTAGTTTCTGTAAATGTCAGACTATAGAGGATATGAGGGAAAATCCCTAGAATTTCTAAAGCATAACAAGATCAAGGTAGGCGATACTGTAAAAATTACAACAAATTCCGACAATGTGGCAACAATAATGCCGCGATACGAGCACAGCGACGATCAGCACATAGTTGTAAAATTCAAAAGCGGATACAATGTAGGACTTGAAATAAACAGTATTAAAAAAATCGAATATATCTCAAGCATTGACACTCAGGCAAAGGAGCCGTCCACAACAAAACCCAAGCCCACGTTGCCAAAGATTTTACTTCTCTCAACTGGCGGGACAATTGCAAGCAAGGTTGACTACAGAACTGGCAGTGTTACCCCTGCACTAAGCGCACATGACCTATACGCAATAGTTCCTGAGCTAGATGAGATAGCAAATGTTGATGCAGAAGTGTTGTTTTCTGAATATTCTGAGAATCTAACTCCTGAACACTGGAAAAAAACTGCAGAAAAACTAGATTCCTATTCTGATTCGGACTACAAGGGAGTGATAGTGGCTCACGGTACAGACACGATGCAATATACTGCTGCATTTCTGTCATTTGCTCTGGCTGGATTTCCAATCCCAATAGTCTTGGTCGGATCCCAACGATCATCAGACAGGCCATCATCGGATGCCGCGTCAAATTTGATTGCAGCTGCAAAATTTATTGTAAAGTCTAACACGAGTGGAGTTTTTGTTTCCATGCACAATAGTGAGAGTGATGATGACATTGCATGCCACTTTGGGACGCGTGTTAGAAAAAACCACACAAGCAAAAGAAACGCGTTTGAAACAATAGGCGCAGTTCCTGCATTCATAGTTAAACAAGACGAGATAATTCAAAATGCCAAAAGCCAGTATTTCAAACAAAAGCAATACACGCCTAAGATAAATGTCGATACCCACGTAGCACTAGTAAAATATCATCCCGGCTATGATCCCAAACTAGTGCATGATTTGATTAACCACGGATACAAGGCAATAATTTTTGAGGGAACTGGTCTTGGTCACGTAGGAAAAAACATGTACGATATCATCAAAAAGGCAAAGGAGAGCCAAGTTTTTCTCGGTATGACATCGCAGTGCCATGACGGTAGGGTCAATATGGCAATATATGAAAGCGGAAGGGATCTTTTGCACCTTGGAATAACTCCGCTATCAGACATGATTTCTGAAACGGCGCTGGTAAAAGCAATGTGGGCACTTGGAAACACCGAGGATGGCAAAATAGATGACTTGATGACGCAAAACATTGCTTCTGAATACACAGAATAAGATTTAAGGCAACTTTGGGAAGAATAAAACGTGTCAGAGATCGAAATCGATAAAATTGGATTAAAGGTCGGTTTAGAGATACATCAACAGCTTGCAACAAACAAGAAATTGTTTTGTAGTTGTGATCCTATTGAATCTGAAGATTATCCAGTCAAGTTTTTTCGGAGACTTCGACTTGCAAAAAGCGAGCTTGGAAAGTACGATCCTGCGGCAGTCTTTGAGTCCTCAAAATCAAAGCTGATATCATACAATGCGAATCCTCAAAGCAGCTGTCTGGTGGAGTATGATGATGAGCCACCTCATAATTTGGATAGCGATGCAAAAGCAACCTCTCTAATAATTGCCTCCGCTCTGCACTCAGATATTTTTAGCGAAATTCATGTTATGAGAAAAATTGTAATTGACGGCTCCAATACTTCTGGCTTTCAGAGAACAATGCTTGTTGCAAACGGAGGATACTTAGAAGTGGAGCAAAAGAAAATTGGCGTCCAGTCAATTTGCCTAGAAGAGGATGCTGCAAAGCTTCTCAAGGACACAGAAAACGTACGGGAGTATTCCCTGGACAGATTGGGAACGCCGCTTGTTGAAATTGCCCTAGACCCAGTTGAAGGTACTCCGTCTGATGTAAAAAAAATAGCACTCACATTAGGCAGGCTGCTGCGTGTTACGCGTAGAGTTACACGGGGAATAGGATCAATCAGACAGGATGTTAACGTATCAGTCAGTGGAGGAGGCATTGTAGAAGTCAAAGGAGTCCAGCAGCTAGACCAGCTCGAAGGTGTTATCATGTACGAGGCAAAGCGACAACATGGCTTGCAGTTGATAGCAGAAAAATTAAAGAAAATTCAATTTGACGATTTAACAAAGGAAAGCACACTTGATGTTACAACATTTTTTGGAAACTCGAAATCCAAAGTAATCCAAAAATCACTAAAGGATGAAGCTGCAATCAAGGCATTAAAAATCAAAAATTTTGCAGGAATGTTCGGTTACGAGCCATACCAGGGAATAAGGCTCGGAAAAGAGCTTGGACAACAGGTAAGGTTTTTTGGAATTGGTGGGATTTTTCATTCCGATGAGCTTCCAAATTATGGAATTGAAAAAGAGGAAGTAGAGCAGTTAAGAAAAATGTTAAAGACAGACGAGTCTGATGGGTTTTTGATAATTGCTGGCTCTAAAGACAAGATAGAGTTTGCCATTGACGCTGTGATAAACAGAATAAAGGATGCAAAAAACGGAGTGCCTGCTGAGACTCGTGCTGCCACACCTGCAGGCGAGACAGTGTTTCTAAGACCAAGACCAGGCGCGTCAAGAATGTATCCAGAAACCGACATACCTCCGATTACTATCAGCAAAAACGAGTT
>DATBQZ010000240.1:0-1732 GCA_036560565.1 Candidatus Nitrosotenuis sp. | reverse complement strand
GCCATCATCATAAAAGCGCGAGCCTGAGATCAAAAGTTTGACGAGCTCTTTCTTGTCAGGGAATTTGTAGGCAGACTCGTCTTTTGCATATGCCACACCTTTTTTAAAATTTGGTGATTTCTTTTTCAATCAGTTTTATTTTTATCAAATGGGATAAAAATCAGGCGGTAGATCTTATCGTAATACGGTCATGATGTGATTTTTTGGACTTTGTCACATCGAAAAAAAATCAACCAAAAATTTGGTCTCAAATACGAATAAGTTGATTATCAAAATATGAGAAAACACATTCCCGAGAGGGGTCCATTTAGATACATACGCAAAGCAGACACAGTGCAAACATTTGACAACAGACTCAGGCCACTAAACAACTTGGAACTGAGTGATTTCTACAGCCATAACACTGAGAACAGGCATGTCTTTGTCTATGAGTTTGATGACAGGATTTTGTGCGTATTAGTTTTTGACGACAAGTATGATCATTTCTATCTCAACTTGATAGAAAACAACCAATTCTATGAAAAGGAATGCAGTATGATCAACCCTGCGCCAAAATTAATCAGATATGTTGAAAAAATTGCCGAGTCATACGGTCATAAAAAAATAAGACTAGATGCACTTGAACAGCTTGTTCCATACTATACAAAATTAGGTTATTTCGCAATAAACAAAGTACGTCACAGAAAATATGGAGTATTGGTAAAGATGATGAAACTATTTGGTAACTAGTGCCTTCTTTTGCTTTTGAATTTTTCCCAGCCTGACTTTTGGGAATTTTGGCAGTTTCTCTAGTTCCTGGATTGTTTTTCTGATGTTATCGTTCATCAGCAATCGCGATTCGACGTATCCAGAATAGCTCTCGCTGTTTCCTGCGGCAAGCAGAGAAACTGCCTCGTCTAGAGTATGGCAAATCGTGACTGTGCGCTTTACTTTAGTCATACTATGGTATGGTAAAAGTAAGATATAAACATCATGACGTCAAACGGAAAAATACAAACTAAATCCATTACGGAGTGTTTTGTAAAAATTATTTCCAGATTAGGTTTGTCTCATATTTAGGACAGGGGTGATATTTTTTAGGACAAAGCACTAACTGCATTGATTTTTTATCTCGATAACAATTTTCTGGTCATTTTTAGAAGACTCATGTATTGCACCTAGCAGCAGAACTATTGCCTCTTTCATGTTTATTTTCAATTCACCCATGGAATTTCCTTCACTTATTGCTCCCGGAAGCTCAAGGCATTTTCCGGTAAAGCCTTCCGGCGTTTTAGTTACCCTGACATTGAAAACTTGGACAGTCTCTACACCACACGATCCTCTTTTTTCTTATTTAAGCTTGTGAACGATTCCAAACATCAGACAACAAGGCAACAGAGTATGACAAAACCAGTATATATTTAGAAAAACCTCATTCCAGTAGATACAATTGAAGATTCCAAGGATTAGCTCCGCCCTAAAGGCAGTTGAGCTAAAGCAAATTCCGGCGCCTCTGATAATAGGAGAGAGGTTAAACACGCAGGGCTCAAAGAGGGCAAAGCAGCTCGTACTGTCTGACGATTTTGACGGATTAATCGACTTGGCGCGAGAGCAGGTCGAAGACGGGGCGCACTGTCTGGACGTTTGCGTTGCCACAACAGAGCGAGCAGACGAACTGGAATTTATGAAAAAACTGGTCAAGCGATTATCGCTTGAAATTGATGCGCCGCTAGTCATAGATTCGACTGATCCA
>DATBQZ010000239.1:0-1633 GCA_036560565.1 Candidatus Nitrosotenuis sp. | reverse complement strand
ATCACCAACCGTATCTTTGACAGAGAACCTCGGAATCACCGACACCACCTCCAGATCATCAGCACAGTCACTTACCGAAAACCTCGGAATTACTGCTACGGTCACAAGATCATCAACCAAAGTGTTAACAGAAAATCTCGGCCTTGTAGATGATCGCACATGCGAGGTTTGCCTTGCTCAAGTGAGCCATGCCTTTGTCGAGCAATTAACAAGACAAACAAGCACCAGCACTTCTTATGTCAACATAACCGGAGCCAAGCTAACCTCAAGTAACTTTGTCACTGGCAACAAGTATCTCCTTGTCTTTAACTCCCTAATCGATGGAAGCAGTGCTAACGGCAACTTTGGAATCCAGGCCGTACATGGTAATACTGCCTTTACAGGAAGTGAAATGGTAGTAGAACCTATGTCAACTAGCACAAGAACAACGTATAACTGGTTTACAGTATGGACTGCAACCGGCGAGGACATCAGTCTACAGTTTAAGACTGTAGGTGCGCATACTGTAGGTGCAGACCAGATTAGCATATTTGCACTAAACCTAAGTGATGACTTTATCGAAAATATTGACTGGAAATATGTAGAACACACCACATCTGCATCGCTTTCGACCAGCTTTGGATCGGGGGCAAGCAACTCAATCACACCGCAGATTGCAGGAGAAGACTGGCTTGTCATGGCAACTGCAAGCCATTCTGGAATAGCCCTAGGCGATAGACTGGATGCAAGACTTGCAAGAAGTGGAGAAGCATCATCTGACCAACCAGAATTCATTCAGGCAGCAGAAGATAACGTAAACGACAGAATGGTCCACACCCTGTTTAGGGTATTTAATTTGGGCAGCGCATCAAACACATTTACACTGGAAAGCAGTTCCGTTGGAGGAAGTAGCGGAACCTACCAAACAAGCGCTGTCTTTTTGATAAACCTGGACAAGTTCAAGCAGGACTTTGAAAGCTACACCGAAGCAAACATTGATCTTTCTGATCTTGAGTATACAACACAAGTCCAGACACTATCTGCCTCATTGACATGCTCATCTGACATCTGGACAATGGGAACATTTGCATCCGACATAAACATAGGAGATCGTTATTCAAAAGGAAGATTACAAATAGATAATGTTGTCCGATCAAATGATCAAACCTTTGATGGTTATGAACAAGAACGCTCGTGGAATCTAAATGATGAGCTCCCACTACAATTTCAAGCAGTGACAAGCCTTTCCAGCGGCTCTCATACGGTAGATCTTGATGCATCAGTACAAACAGCATCAGCAGGTCGCTCTGCAGAGGACAGACAATTATTTGCAATTCCATTAATTCCAAAGATTCGACTTCATGTTAAATTACTCACAGAGAATCTTGGAATTACTGATGTCACTACAACCATAAAATCATCTACAATATCATTGGTAGAGAATCTTGGACTGACTGACACCACTGTCAAATCATCAACACAGTCACTCACCGAAAACCTCGGAATGGTAAATGTCACAATAAAATCATCAACACAGTCACTCACAGAAAGATTAGGAATGACTGACACAGTCGCAACAACTGCAACCGTATCTTTGACAGAGAACCTCGGAATGACTGACACAGTCGCAACAACCGCAACAGTCTCACTCACA
>DATBQZ010000238.1:0-6213 GCA_036560565.1 Candidatus Nitrosotenuis sp. | reverse complement strand
CACCATATCAACTGATGTCATAGTTGGCTTTCCGACAGAGACAGAGTCAGACTTTGAAAAGACTGTAAATCTCATAAAGGAAACAAGACCGGATGTCGTGAATTTATCCAGGTACAGCCAGAGGCCTGGAACAAAGGCAGCAGAGATGACACAAATCGAGGTATCGGAGGTAAAGCGCAGAAGCAAGATAGTGTTTGATGTGATGAACCAGATAGCCACACAGAACAACGAAAAATGGCTGGGCTGGCAGGGCGAGGTATTATTCAACGAGCAAACAGACGAGCAGGTCCGCGGCAGGAACTTTGCGTACAAGTCAGTCTTTGTAGAGGATGCAGTAAAGGTCGGACAGAAAAGACAGGTCAGAGTAACGCGGGTGACAAACCACGGTTTGTACGGCGTAATAGCAAGCTAAAACTTTTAGATCGAAGCTTGGATCAAAATTAAGTAAGAAGGTTTTTTATCATATTTTGTAACGATACCACATGGAATTTCAAGAGCCAGTTTTATTGATCGGAATAGGCGGAGCAGGCGCAAGGCTGGCGACCAGGGCAAGCAGCCTTACCGGCGCGGATTGTATCATAATTAGCCACGACAGCAACGACTTGAATTCCGAAAACGACATCAAAATTCACACAGAATCGCACGTAAATCCGTCATCGTATTTGATAAGGGCTCAGGCCCAGAAAGTAATGGACAAGATAAGGGGCAAGATTTTTGACTACTCCAGTGTTATCATTTTTGCAAATCTGGCAGGAAAGGCAGGATGTGCAATTTCCCCACTAGTGGCGTCTGCCGCAAAAGAGGAGGGAAAAAAGGTGCTGTCATTTGCCATAATGCCGTTTGGATTTGAAAAGGAGAGAATCTTTTTGTCAGGTGTTTCGCTAAAAAGACTGCGCGCAAGCTGCGACTCTACTGTCGTAATAGACAATGATGCCTTACTTGAGAGCAACCCGGACCTTACCATGAGCAAATGTTACGAGATTACGCACCATGCAGTAATGTATGTGACGACATCTTTGCAAAAATCATCCATATCAAATGAGCTAAGCATTTTATCTACAAGCAAGGACGTAAGCGATGTCGAAGTATCACTTAGAGATTCAATCAAGATGCTGTACGAGGATGCACCACCAGCAAGCGTCAGAAAGACAATGCTGTACGTGTTTGGATCAGACAACGTGTCAGTCGGAAAGATAAACGCAATTGCAAATACAGTAAGCGGCATATTCAATGAGAACAACACCAGCGTTAGTCTTGCAACCACTCAAGGGAACAAGGCACAGGTAGTAATGATCACTTCAGTTGAGGGACTTGGCAAGTTTGAATCCTACGACCCGCTTGGAGCAATCCCGCAAGAAAGCACACTTGACTGGGACACACCAGAGTCCAGCATAAAGACTGGAATCGAGTTGTACCAGTTAGAATAATCGTATAGCAAGTCCAAAACACACCTTAAATTCTGCATTTCATTTTTAGTTTGTGAAGTTTCTTTTCGGTGCCATCATTCAGGCAAGGCTTATGGTTTCAAAACAGACTTGTCATCTTTTACAGCCAACTTTAAATTCTATAGCGCCCTATAGTGTGCCATGGTAACTAGCATCCAATTGGAAAACAAGACAAAGGTAAGGCTTGATAAAATGAAGGTATTTCCAAAAGAATCCTATAACGAGGTAGTGAACAGGCTGATCAACATAGCAGAGGACGACGAAGGTGTTCTAAGCGAGCAGACAATAAAGGATTTGGAGAAAGCATTATCTGAAGTCAAAAATGGCAAGTTGCTTTCCCACAATCAAGTAAAGCAAAAGCATGGTTTATGATATTAAATGGACGGTAATCGCATCCAAGCAGTTTGACAGGCTGGATAAAACAATTCAAAAAAGAATCACTAACAAGCTAGAGTCGATAAGAGACAATCCATTTTTCTATGCTACAAGACTCATCGGATTCGATGCCTACAAGATCAGAGTTGGAGATCACAGAATCATATTAGGCATAGAAAAAAATACGCTGGTAATACTGGTACTCAAGGTGGGACACAGAAAATCCATCTACAAAGATCAATAGATCATGACACTATTGAACAGACATTATCATACATGGTCATTTTCTAGAAAATCAATAATCACAGACTCTGCATTTACACAAGCGAAATTAACACCGTTGAAAACTTTTACGACATATACAAAATTAAGAAATTTTGAGGAAACAAAATAGAATACCATAGTACATGGAATTACATTTAGATAAAATAATTACTTGGATTTCTTTGAAGGCTTTTTTGCGGCAGACTTCTTTTTAGTGTCTGTCTTCTTTTCCTTTGACTCTTTCTTTGGTTCTACCTTTGGCTCCGGCTTTTCTGCCTTTGCTTCGGTCTTTGCCTCAGGTTCTTCCTTAGATTCAGATTTCTTGTCAGACTTTTTTGGCTTTTCTTCCGCCTTTGGCTTTGCAGATTCCTCCTCGTATGGTGAGACCATGACATAGCCGTCTTCTGTTTTTGCCATCTTTACCCTGATTTTTCTGGGCGGGCTTCTAATTCCGCGCTTCCAGACCTGCTGGCTTAGTTCCTGATCTATTTTGATTTGCTCTGTTTTCATGTGGTGCTCTGCGAATTCCTTTATCATGTTGATTGCGCGCTTTGCCCTTTGGTTATCTGGAGAAAGCCAGACTTTTCCAAGGTTGATTGTGTATACTCGCTCTGCTTCTTGCGACAACTTATCCTACCTCTACGTCAGTCTGTCTCCAAGCTCTGCGCTTTGGGTTTGTCCTGACCGCTCTCTTGGTTTTTAGAATAATCCATGCCGGAACTGGAGAATTTTGCCTTGTCTTTTTGAGAAGTCGTATTTTTCTTCCGGAATGTTTTCTTGCCGCCATAAAAATTGAGGCACTTTACCCTCTTTTTAAATGAATCTCGGTGAAGGTTGCCATCACATCCTAGATCAGTTTGTTTTGCGTAAAAATATCTCTCATTTGTTTTAGTATCCTAGCAGACGCACCCCAGACAGTTTTGGAGCGATATGAAAAGGTGTACATTTCTGAAATGGAGTGGTGGTGAGGATCAGTGTCATGGGACATGGTCTTAAGAAACGGAACTGCAGGAATGTGCAGTATTTCCTGCACTTCCTCATTTGGTTTCAAGTCAGGCATATGATCAAGCACTGCGACAAAGGGCAAAATGGCAAATCCAGAATTCAGAGTGGTAACGGGTTTTAGCTGGCCGATTACATCTGTTCTGGACAGACGAAGGGAAATTTCCTCCGCAGTTTCGCGAATCGCAGTGTCAAGCAAGTCAGAGTCAGATGGCGACGCCTTTCCGCCTGGGAACGATATTTCGCCGGCATGAAGTGCCAAAGTTTTTGGCTTTTCAGTCATCACAATATGGCATTCTGATCCGTACAGGACAATCATCACCGCAGAATGTTTTGCGGTGTAATCCTCAATGTTTGGAGAAATGTCAGTTGCCATCAGATTACGAATCACATCAAGTCCCATCATACAAGTCTGGTTGGTTATCGATTTATTGTTTTATGATGACCTAAAATAAAACCGGTTTTGCAAAATCGTTCAAAGATTATAATCAAGTAAAATAAAGATGTCAGATATTGATACGCTACGAGATTAATCCGCCCAGAGTAATCCAGGAAAAGGTGCTTTCCCACGAGGAGGTACAAATATCACTTGACAAGATCAAAAAAAGAATCTTCGACATCAGCAAGTACTGCAGCGGCATACACCTGACTGATTCGGTCTTGGGAATTCCAAGGATTTCCCCGATTACCACAGGCGCACTCATCCGAAACGACGGGCTGAAGATAAACATCACCGCAAGCCTCAGGGTCCGCGACAGGAACCTTATTTCACTTACCCAGTCAGTGTATGACGCGGTGTTATTGGGACTGGACGGCCTGCTCATACTAAAGGGGGACGAGCCCCCGGAGGGGCCAAAGGATTCCAAGCTTGCCCCAAGCGAGGTTGTGAAATATTTCAAGGACTTGGGCTTTGGGAAAAACTTGGACTTTTACCTGTCAATCCCATCAAACCCAAACTTTGACAAGATTCAAAAGAAAATCGACGTCGCCCCAACTGGATTTGTCACACAAGTGATACAGGCACCCGAGCAGGTCTTTAGAATAGCAGACAAGCTAAAGCCGCAGGGCTTTAGGATCATACCCGTAATCATGGTGCCGTCTGAGAAAAACGCAAAGTCGTTTGCAATGCTTGGAGTGGATTACACAAAATACCAGGACAGATTCATTGATTTTGTCACAGAGATCCACAAGTCGACTGGGGACGTTCTGATAACATCTCCAAATGATTTCAAGGCAGCCTCAGACATACTGGAACAATTAAAAGAATTAAAAAGAAATTAGTCCAACACAAAACAATGAAACAAAATATTTTGGATGCCATGAACCAGAGGATTTTGCTTTTTGACGGCGCGATGGGAACTGAAATCCAAAAGTTCAACCCAGAGCCAAAAGACTTTCCAGACGGAAAGGACGGATTTAACGACGGTTTGATAATCACACATCCCGAATGGATTAAGAGGATTCACCGGGAATACCTAAAGGCAGGTGCCGACTGCATCGAGACCAATTCATTTGGCTCCAACAAGCTAAAGCTAGACGAGTATGGGTTTGGAGACAAGACAGTAGAGATGAATAAAAAAATCGCGGCACTTGCGTCAGAGGTATCATCAGAATTTTCAGACAAGCCAAGATACGTCATAGGAAGCATGGGGCCTACTGGGTTTTTGCCAAGCTCAAATGATCCCGATCTTGGGCAGATATCACTATCAGAAATTAAAGAAGCGTATGCACTGCAGGCTGAGGGCTTGATACTTGGCGGAGTTGACGCCTTACTCATAGAAACAAGCCAGGACATACTAGAGGTGAAAATGGCAATAGAAGGCGCGCAGGAGGCAATGAAAAAGACAGGCAGCAAAGTCCCGCTGATTGCAAATGTCACACTTGATCAGTACGGAAAGATGCTACTTGGCACAAACGTCCAAGCAGCATACACAACCATATCTGATATGGGAATCGATGTATTTGGACTGAACTGTTCGACGGGTCCAATAGAGATGACATCTAGTGTAAGATGGCTAGACGAGCAAGATGATCTGAAATTATTAGTTGTGCCAAACGCAGGAATGCCTGAAAACGAGGGAGGTCATGCAGTGTACAAGATGACTCCAGAAAAGATGGCAGGCGCACTAAAGGACTTTATCTCAAAGTATCAAAGGGTGAGGATAATCGGAGGCTGCTGCGGAACCAATCCTGCACATATTGCAGCCCTGCGAAAAGTAATTGATGAGACAGATAGGAAGTAAAACCAAATCAGATACGGTAAAAACAAGGATTTGTTGAATTACATGAAAAATTTCAATCTACGGCATTTGCGTACATGTTGCATTTGCACTAGACATGGTTTGTAACGTAAGCCATCCGGTTACCAATCCAGTTCTTGTTATTATCGCCGTTTGATCAGCTTGGCCCCCAATGGTAAATGTCTGCATTTTTCCATTGTCAAGGGCATAGAGTGACTGGGTTCCAAGATCAGGAATTGAAATCGATATTTGGGCGTTTTCTAATCCACGCAATGCCCCATAAACGAGAAAGTCTTTGTTTGAGGTACATGACCAAACGTCTGATGCCCAGGTTGGGCCAATGGTAATTATTTTGCTAAACGTTTCCTCATTTTTTTGCATTGAAAGTATGATTGCGACTGCAGAAACAATGATTACAATTGTGACTGCCGTTAGAATTACCTGATTACTCATCTATTATGTGTACGGGACGCTGACTAATATGTGTTTAATTTACATGAAAATAAATTAATATCTGTTTAATTTGCCCAATATTGGATTAATACGTGTTCAATTCATGCGATACGACATAAAATTTATAGCAAAATCAGAATTAACAAAATATCAATTCAAAAAATAGGGCAAGTTATGATGGAATGCTTTAGATAAAATTTAGATTATTTTAGTAAGAAAAATGTTCTTTTGTATTCTAAAAAGGACTTGCTGTTAGGTTGATCAAATTCAGAATTAAAACAAACTAGTGTATCTAGTTAAAATTTCCTATTACGACAGATTGGGGAGCTGTTGCGGTGGCAAAGTTGGTTGCTGTGCCAAATGAGCCGGTACCGGTGCCAAGTAGTACTGAAACGCTGTTGGCACTACGATTTGCTACTGTCAGATCAGATTTT
>DATBQZ010000237.1:0-29292 GCA_036560565.1 Candidatus Nitrosotenuis sp. | reverse complement strand
CTTTGCCTTGTATGTGTGTACGTCTGTCATTGGTGCAAGCTTCCACTGTTCCCAGACTGCCAGTTCTGTAGCTGCTTGAGCTTCAGGTTTTGGTGCTGGTTTTGGAGCCTCTTGCTTTGGTGCTGGCGGTGGTGTTGGCTTGAATCCTGCTGGCAATGAGCCTTTTGGTGATGCTGGTGCCGGAGCTGGTTTTGGCGGTGGTGCTGTTGTTGTTGGTTTTGTCTCTGGTGCCGGTTTTGGAGCCGGTGGAGGTGTTGTTACTGGTTTTGTTTCAAGTTGACTGGCTAATTTGGTAAGTTTTTCTTCCAATTCAGCAATCTTGGTTTCTAGATCCTTTTTAGTGGGTTTAGCACTAGACATTTGAAATTACACAAGAAGCGGGGTTTATTTACATTTGGGTAAATCCGCGCTTTGACACTGGATCAAATTTAATAGATCCATTGGACTATACTAGGCGTTGGACGATTTTGAGCGAGAGTTTCCAGACTTTGACTGGAAGAACACACCTGCCTACAAGCATCCTGGAGGAAAGGATTGCCCGTGTCCAAAACACGAGTACATCAGAGAGCAAATTAATTTTGCAAAGACTGTAAACCAGTCAAGCAAGGAATCTGCCAGAGTAACGCTCAAGTTTTGCCCAGAACACTACAAGGTATACATGGAAGAGGTCATACCATCAATGCCGCTAAAATACAAGATTTTGACAAAAATTGCGCTAAAGATTGGCGCAATCCAGCTTGAAAAGCTGACGCACATGCAGTCAGACCTTTGCTTTTACTGCAAGTTCGGCTCAGGCGGACATGGAAAAAAGTCAGAGCTTCCACCTATCCAATAATATTCTAAAACCAGACTAGACGGGCCCAATCAGAATTTTCGGTTTGTTTGGCGTGTCATGGTGGCATTTTTTTCCGCAGAGCGGGCATGTTTTTCTGTCCAAAAAAATACACTGGCAAATGTGCGACTTTAGATAGCTTTCCCCCGTTTTGTTATACTCGCCGGTCCCATTGCAAAAAGGGCATTGCGCGCCAAGAAGTTCAATTGTTCCGCCGCCTTTGCAAACAACACACTTTTCCGTGCTCAACTATCACAGTTGTGCGCTTGCAATTAAAATGCCTTTGTTAGACAAATTACGGAAAACATGCGGACTAGTCAAGCTTTATACAATATTTGGATAGACCAGCATGTGTGACAATAGAGGACACGTCAGAATTTATCAAAGCATTAGAGGGCGCAGGGGAGCTAAAACGAATCAAAACGCAGGTTGATGCAGATTTAGAAATTGCGGAAATCCTAAGAAGGACGATGTATGCAAACGGTCCTGCAATACTGTTTGAGAATGTAAAAAACTACGACATGCCAGTCCTGGCAAACGCGTTTGGCTCCATGAAGAGACTGCAGATAGGGTTAGAGATGTCAGACTTTACGGAGATAGGGCAAAGAATTGTAGATATGACAAAAATGGAAATCCCGTCTGGAATACTAAACAAGCTAAAAAAACTTCCCGAGCTGTCAAAGATGGGAGAGATTTTCCCAAAGCTCGAAAAAAGCGGACCTGTGACAGAAGTCATCGACGAGTCCCCATCGTTTAGCAAAATCCCGATTCTAAAGACATGGCACAAGGACGCCGGCCGGTTCATAACACTGGGCCTTGTTGCAACAAAACATCCCGAGACAGGAATTAGAAATCTTGGAGTATACCGTATGCAGATAGTGGACGACAGGCACGCACTAATGCACTGGCAAAAGCACAAGCGCGGCGCACATCATAACGACATATCAAAGGAAAGGGGAGAAAGAATCGAAGTTGCAATAATAATTGGAGGTGACCCAGCGACTGTCTTTTCGGCAATAGCGCCAGTCCCAGAGGGGTTAGACAAGTACCTGTTTGCAGGAATCACTCGCCAAAAGGGAATCAAGACAGTAAAATGCAAGACTATTGATTTGGAGGTTCCCGCAAATGCAGAAATAATTTTGGAAGGATATGTAGACCCAAATGACATGAGAGAGGAAGGTCCGTTTGGGGATCACACCGGATACTATACCCCAAAGGAGCCATACCCAACATTTACCCTAACTGGAATAATGAGAAGGCAAAAGCCAATCTACCTTACAACAATTGTCGGCAAGCCAATTCTAGAGGACGCGTACATCGGCAAAGTGATAGAGCAGTCATTTCTTCCGCTGATTCGAATGTTCCAGCCGGAGGTAGTTGACTTTGCAATGCCAGCTGCCGGATGGTTCCAGGGGATGGCGATAATTTCAATCAAAAAGAGATATCCAGGACAGGCAAAAAAAGTCATGATGGGGCTTTGGGGTCTTGGACAGCTTGCGCTGACCAAAATCTTTGTCGTAGTAGACGAGGACATCAACGTTCACAGCATGGACGATGTCATTTGGGCAATAACAACACGCTCAGATCCTGCACGGGATACAGTAATCATCAACAACACCCCAACAGATACGCTTGACCCTGCATCACCGCTTGTGAACCTTGGCTCAAAGATGGGAATCGATGCCACACAAAAGACAAAAGAGGAAGGATTCGAGCGGGAAATCCAAGAAAAAGTCGAAGTGGACGAGGCAACAAAGAAACTTGTCGATTCTAGATGGTCCAGTTACGGTCTCTAGTGCATCTGAACCAGATTGTAGAAATTGTCGCGCTCTTCTACTTGGTACCCAATCTGATGGATGGCGTCAATAATTTTCTGCCCGGTTAATTCAGTTGAGCGTGCACCGGTACAGGACACCACCTCTTCTCCAATCAGAGTTCCGCCAAAATCATCTGCGCCGTACTGCAGCGCTATCTGCGCCATGCCAACGCCGTTTGTAAGCCAAGACGACTGGATGTGAGGAATCAAACCGTTAAAGACAAGCCTCGATATTGCAATCATTTTCAAAAGATGCATCCCGCCAACTCCATACATTACAAGGTTTTCTTTTTGCATCAGGGTGTTGTTTGGCTCAAAGCTCCAAGGAATGAACGCCATGAACCCTTTGGTCCTTTCCTGCAGTTTTACAATTTTCTCAAAGTGCTTTGCAATATCGTGTAATGATTCAACATGGCCATACATCATAGTGGCAGAGGCAGGCAGTCCCAGGGAGTGCGCCTCCTCCATTATCCTAAGCCACTCATCGCTTGTGATCTTTTTTGGGCTGATAACATCTTTGACACTGTCAACTAGAATTTCTGCGCCAGCTCCTGGAATTGATTGCAGCCCTGCATCCTTTAGTCTAGAGAGGACTTCTTTTGTAGACGTCTTTTCTATTCTAGATATCATGTCAATTTCTGATGCAGACAGTCCGTGGACTCCGACTTGCGGGAACTTTTTTCGGATCATTCGGAATGCATCCTCATAGTATTCTATTCCAAGGTTCGGGTTGTGTCCCCCCTGAATCAGAACTTGTCTAATCTTGAAGAGATCCCACGATGTTTTTACTCTGGCCTCGATTTGGTCAAGTGACAAAGTGTAGGATTCAGAGTCCCCAGGAGAGCGGTAAAACGCGCAAAACTTGCAGTCGGTAATGCAGACGTTTGTATAATTCAAAATAATATTATTCACAAAGGACGCCTTTTTGCCAAACTTTTTCTGTGTGAGGTGCCCTGCTACTAGTCCCATCAGATGCACGTCTTCTGACTTTAGCAGTCGTATGGTGTCATCAAAGGACGGCTGGATATTGCGCAATGAATTTTCTAAGATATCGCCAATATCGCTTGAATAGATTTGCTCAGTGATTTGGCTCAATGGATGTGATTTTAATGGCTTTTCAATATTATTTAATCCTGACGGGTTTTTTTGATGCTGGCACCCAATTCCAAGCTTGATCACGGTACGTTATTTTTAATTAGGGCACATTGAGGAGATCCGACATGGTCAGCGGATTCCAGATAAGAATGGACAGGATTTTACGCAAAGGAAAGATGCTTTGCATTCCGATGGACCACGGAATTTCAAGCGGCCCGGTAGAGGGACTAGAAAATCCGTCAGATATAATTCAAAAATGCGAGCACCACGGGTTGACTAGCATCATAATCAACAAGGGAATCATAAAATCACTGCCAAAGTCATTGCGCATTGGCATTTTAGTTCATTATTCTGCAAGTACGTCTCTTTCAATGTCTCCAAACAGAAAGATGCTGACAGGCAGCGTAGAGGAAGCGCTAAGACTTGGGGCAGACGGAGTATCGCTTCACATCAATGTCGGCGGAAAAGAAGAGCCGGAAATGCTAGAGCAGCTTGGAAAAATTTCAGAGGAATGCCACAAGTGGCAAGTTCCATTGCTTGCAATGATGTATCCCAGAGGCGAGAACATCAAGAATCCACACGACCCAGAAATAGTAGGTCATGTTGCAAGAATTGGAGCGGAGCTTGGAGCAGACATTGTAAAGACACTGTACACCGGCGACATAGATTCATTTTCAAAAATAGTAAAGGCGATTCCTGTTCCGGTAGTAATCGCAGGCGGTCCAAAGGCAAAGACTGATGCAGACGTTTTGCAAATGACAGAGGACGCGATGAAGGCAGGTGCAAAAGGAGTGACGTATGGTCGCAACATTTTTGCTCACAAATCACCAGAACAAATGGTCAAGGCACTAGCTGGAATCATTTTCAGAAATGAGTCAGCAAAAGAAGCAGAGAAGCAAATTGGAAAAAAGTAAGGAACTGGTAATTTTACCAAAGGTTGCCAAGTCTCACCTTGGCAAGTTTTTGGCCGCACTTGAAAATGAGGGAGTCAGAACAGTGTACTTGGATCCAAAACTTCTTGGCAAATCAAAATTGGTGTCGATTTACCCGTCATCAAACGCAAAATACGTGGTTCTTGAAAAAGACACAGCAAGGCCAAGGGGGAAAAAGGTCGGGAAAAAATTCAAGGTTTTATCAAACGCAGATATAGAAAAAATTCTTGATGAGGCAAAGAAGGGACTGGACTTTGTCATAATAGAGGTAAAGGACTGGAAAATAATTCCGCTAGAAAACATTATTGCAAAATTGCATAAAATCCACACAGACATTTACGCAACCGCCCGAAGCCCAGAGGAGGTAAGAAAAATGTTCTCCATTTTGGAAATTGGCGTAGACGGCGTGATATTTGAGGCAAGCTCAATCAACGAGGCAAGAGAAGCGCTAGTGTACCTTGGAAGCAGCAGCTTTGAGCTACAAGAAGCAAAGATAATTGACATAAAAGAAGTCGGAGATGGGGAGCGAGTGTGCGTCGATACTGCATCAATGCTGCACAAAGGCGAGGGAATGCTAATTGGAAGCAGGTCAAACTTTTTGTTTTTAGTCCACAATGAATCGGTTGGATCATCGTTTACATCCCCGCGACCATTCCGAGTAAATGCAGGGGCGGTCCACTGCTATACCATTGCCCCGGACGGTACTACGAAATATCTATCAGAGCTTGAGACAGGCTCTGAGGTCTTGATTTTAGATTCCAAGGGAAAGGCAAGGCGCGCAACTGTTGGCCGCTCAAAGATTGAAAGAAGGCCAATGCTCATGATAAAGGCGCAGATTGGTGACGAGGTAGGCGGAATAATAGCCCAGGATGCAGAGACCATCAGATTTGTAAAGCCAGGAGGACACCTAGTTTCAGTCACCCATCTAAAAAAAGGCGACACAGTGATGGTTCATGCAAAATCAGCAACTGGAAGACACTTTGGCATGGAAGTCTCCGACGAATACATTCTTGAAAAATAAAAATGGCATACAAAACGTGCGTCAGCATAACTGAGACAACCCCAAAAAGGATCCAATCCACACTAAGACTGGCACTGAAAAAATCAGATTATGCTGAAATCAGATTTGACTTTCTGAGGCCGGAGCAGGTTCCAGAGGCACTAGATTTGGTGCAAAATCACCTCAAGCGGTGCGTATGCACGCTTAGACCAAAGTCAGAAGGAGGCAAGTTTGAGGGAACAGAGCAGAACAGAATATCAATTCTAAAGCTAATTGCAGAATACAGGCCATATTTGCTTGACTTGGAATTTTCAGCTATTTCAAAAAACAAATCTCTGCTAGAGTATGTGAGAAAAACAGGGACGCATATTCTTGTATCTTGGCACGACTTTAAGAAAACTCCAAGTTTTTCCATGCTGCACTCAAGAATGCAAAAGATGAAAAAATTCTCAAAAAACATAAAGATTGTAACCATGGCAAATTCAATTAGCGACGCAACAACTGTCCTATCACTGTACAGAAAACAAGATGCAAGTATGATTGCATTTTCGATGGGCGATTACGGAAAGGTGTCGCGCATTTTGTGCATGAGTCTTGGTAGCCCTTTTACGTATGTCTCACTTGGAAAGCCAGTTGCTCCAGGTCAGTTCAGCGTAGATGAAGTTAAATCAATCATACGTTTGCAAAAATAAAGATGACAAAGACTTTCGCAGTAATCGGTGATCCCATAGATCACTCGCTTTCCCCAAACATTCACAATGCAGCGTTTAAGGCACTTGGGATGGACTGCACATACATCGCATACAGGATTCCAAGGGGGGAGCTCAAAGAGGGAATAGAGTCACTCAGGCAGATCAAGATTTCAGGATTTAATGTAACCATACCACACAAAATGGAGATGATGAAGTATCTTGACGAGTCAAGCGAGGAATGCAAAACCATTGGCGCCGCAAATACGGTCACAAATGAAAACGACAAGCTAGTTGGGTACAACACAGACATGGACGGATTCTTGGAGCCAATCAAAAAAAGAAACATTGCGATAAAAGGCGAGGACGTTTTGCTTATTGGTGCAGGTGGGGCTGCAAGGGCAATAGCTGCAGGATTTGCAAAGGAAAAAGCTCGCAAGATAACAATCGCAAATAGAACAAAGGAGAAAGGACTGGAGATGGCAAGATTTGCGGCTAGTTTGGGAGTAGAGTCAAACGAAATTACGCTAGACGAGGCAGGGCAGAATACAGGAAAATACAAGTTCATAGTAAACACAACCTCGGTTGGCCTAAAAAACGAGCCAAGCCCGATCTCAACTAATGCCATAAATTCACAGAGTGTTGTTTATGATATCGTATACATGCCAATGAACACTGATTTTATCATTCAGAGTAAGAAAAATTCAGCGACAGTCATCTACGGATACGAGATGCTGCTTGGTCAAGCATGTCTTGCATTTGAAATATGGCACAAGGTAAAAGCTCCGTATGACGCAATGAGAAAAATTCTTCTCGGAGGATTCTGATGACACAGGTAAAGGCAACCGTTCACGGCGCAGTATCAATAGTAAATGCGATTGCCACCGGAAAGGGCTCGACACTTGGCATTGCGACAAAAGTAGAGGCAACGATAAAAGCTTCTGACGGACACGGCATAGAAGTCGAGGTTGACAATCACAACATGAGCTCACGGCTAATCAACAAGGTGGTAGAGTACACGGTTCCAAAAAAAGATCTTGAGAAAAATAAAATACAGATTTCCCTAAACTCGGAAATTCCAACAGGCTACGGACTGAAGAGCTCAAGCGCGATTTCCTCCGCAGTGTCACTTGCATGCAACAAGATGTTTAGGACAAAATTTAGCGACAGCCAAGTTTTGATTCCTGGAGTAGAGGCGTCAATCGCAACAAAGGTCAGCATAACTGGGGCATACGACGATGCGTGCGCCTGTTATTTTGGCGGAACCATAGTAACTGACAACTACAAGCGACGAATTATAAAAATGCAGAAAACCCCAACGAATCTTGTGGCAGTTGTGTTTGTCCCAAAATCGCGCAAACGTGGAAACGTCAAGAACTTGAAAAACATCAAGGAGATCTTTGAGAAGGCTTGGAATTTTGCAAAAGAAGGCGAATACTGGAACGCGATGGTGCTAAACGGGCTTGCCACGTCCACAATATTGAACTCTGACCCAAAAATAATCTCGAATTTAATTGAGAATGGGGCACTTGGGGCGTCGGTTTCTGGAAACGGGCCAGCCATTGCAGCAATAGTAAAAAAAGACAACGTCTCAAACATAGAAAAAGTGTTCTCAGAACTTGAAGGAAAGGCATTCGTTTCTGAAATAAACAACAAAAAGGCAGATGCTCATGAACTGTAAGGTAGAAAAATCAAAGTTAAGTGGCATAATCACGTGCCCCCCAAACAAGAGCTATACGCACAGGGCAATATTTTTGGCGTCACTTGTAAACGGAAAAAGCATCGTCAAAAACGTGTTACGATCAAGGGATACAAATGCCACAATTGAAATCTGCAAAAGCCTTGGCGCAGAAATTCAAGAGGCAGGAGGTAATCTCAAAGTAAAGGGAATAGACAAGTTTGACGAAGGGGATCTCACGCTGGATGCGTCAAATTCTGGAACGACAATAAGAATTGCAGCTGCAATTTCCGCAGTGCGCGACGGGAAAACAATTCTAACAGGAGACGAGAGTTTGAAAAAAAGACCCATGAAGCAGCTGACAGACGCCCTAGAATCACTTGGGGCAAAGTGCGAATCAAATGACGGCAAACCCCCACTTACAGTAACTGGAAAAATCAGAGGCGGAGAGATTACAATACCTGGAAATATTTCAAGTCAGTTCATATCTGCGCTTTTCATTGTGGCACCGCGAACTGAGACAGGCATTACAGTAAACATCAGCTCAGAACTAGTATCAAAGCCATATCTTGATGCAACCATTTCAACTATGAAAAAATTCGGAGTAGAAGTCGAAGTCATCAAGCCGTACAAAAAATACAAGATCGAGCCACAGGAATACAAACACGGAACGGTGACGATTCCATCTGATTTTTCAAGTGTCGCATTACTACTGTCGGCTGCAGTGCTAGTAGGAGACGGGTTTACAGTCAAGATTTCAATTGGAGATTTGGCGCAGGGAGACGAGGCGATAATTGACATATTGGAAAAACTCGGAGTAAACATCTCAATGCACAACAACACAATCAAGGTAAAGGCGCCTGAAAAGCTACTTGGCGGCAAATTTGACCTCTCAAACACGCCTGATCTTCTACCGCCGCTTTCAATACTTGCGCTCAAATCAGGATTCCCAATAGAACTGCACAACGTCAAGCACGCAAGATACAAGGAAACTGACAGAATTGCCATACTTGCACGAGAGTTGCAAAAGATTGGAATCAAGGTTACCGAAAAAGAAGACGGTCTGATCCTAGGCCCTCCAGACAAAGTAAAAGGTGCAAATCTGAATTCAGAAGACGACCACAGATTGTTCATGGCGTTTTGCATAGCAGGAATGTACGTCGGGGACTGTACAGTTTCCAACCCAGAGTCAGTCGATGTGTCATATCCAAGCTTTATTTCCGACATGAATCACGTCGGAGCAAAAATTTCAACTGTATAAGGGTTATATGCTTCAGATGGTGGTTTTTATTTGATGTCCGGCAGTTCCATCGGTCAGAGACTTGTTTTGACTAGTTTCGGGGAGAGTCATGGAAAATGCGTGGGTGCAGTGTTAGACGGGTGTCCGGCAGGACTTGAGATACAGGAAAAAGATATTCAAAAAATGCTGGACTACAGAAAGCCCGGACAATCACTTGTGTCCACCCAAAGAAAGGAAGGCGACATAGTCGAAATAATTTCCGGCGTTTTCAGGGGATATACTACTGGCGCACCAATCACAATGATAATTTGGAACAAGGACCAAAATTCAAAGGCGTATGATGAGCTAACAACAAAGATCAGGCCGGGGCATTCAGATTATCCTGCTTTTGTAAAATACAACAAATTCAATGATCATAGGGGAGGCGGCCGCTTTTCAGGAAGGCTAACTGCGACCCATGTCATGGGCGGGGCAATTGCAAGAAAACTGCTCAAAGTCACACTGGGAGTTGAGACTAATTCCTACACAGTCAAGATAGGAAAAATTTCAATGAATGAAAAATTTGAGGCGAAAATGAAGAACCAAATTTATGACAACGAGGTCAGGTGCCCCAATAAAAAAACTGCAGAAAAGATGAAAAAGGCAATTTTGGATGCACGAAAAAACAGTGACTCGCTAGGCGGAGTGATTGAATCAACCACGGTCAACATACCAGTAGGACTAGGCGAGCCAATCTTTGGCTCTTTAGAGTCAGACATCAGCAAGGCAATCTTTTCCATTCCGTCCGTGAAGGGAGTAGAGTTTGGCTCAGGCTTTGCAGGCTCGGAACTGTTTGGCTCAGAAAACAACGACCCATATATCATCAGGGGCGGCAAGATAATTACAAAAACAAACAACGCAGGCGGAATCCTAGGAGGGCTCTCAAACGGGATGCCGATCGTGATGAGAGTTGCATTCAAGCCAGCATCGTCAATTGCGAAAAAACAGACTACGGTTGACATCAAGACAAAAAAACCAGTCACGCTACAGGTACATGGGAGACACGATCCGTGTGTGGTCCCGCGAGCACCGCCTGTTGTTGATTCACTTGTTTCACTAGTACTTGCAGATCATGCACTTTTGGGTGGTTTCATAAAACCAACATTGTAAAATGTCAAATATTGATCAGCTACGAAACAAAATAGACAGCATCACACTAGAGATGCTCAGGCTCCTAAAAGAAAGAACAGACATTTCAAAGCAGATTGGCGAACTAAAGAAGAGCAGCGGGCTCAACGTAACTGACGAAGTCAGAGAGGAACAGCTCAGAAAAGACGTGAGCGAATTTTGTAAGAGTACAGGACTTGACGAGGCACTTGGAAAAAAGCTTCTAAATTTTCTCTTAAACGAATCCATAAAGGTCCAGTCCGATGGAAAGCAGACCCACCTCACAGTGTTTCTGAAAGCAAAAAGCCTCGAGCAGCAGGGAAAAAAAATAATTCACATGGAGGTAGGCGAGCCAGACTTTGTTCCGCCAACGACAGTCAGAGACGCCCTAGTGGAGGCATTTGACAAGGGATTTGTAAGGTATGGGCCGGCAGCTGGGATACCGCAGCTCAGATCAGCGCTTGCAAAATACGCATCAGAGGAATTTGGCGCCGCGGTAACGACAGAAAACATACTAGTGTCACCAGGTGCGCGATTTGCAATTTATCTTGCAATCAATACGCTCCTAAATCCAGGCGATGAGATGATCGTAATAGAGCCGGCATGGCCCGCATATAGGGACTGTGCAATTAATGCAGGGGTCAAAGTAAGAACCATCCCGACAACACTAGAGTCCAAGTGGGAGCCAACCATTTCACAAATTGAAAAGACAATAAACGAGAACACGAAAATGATTGTCCTAAACTACCCAAACAATCCGACGGGAAAAATCCTTCCCCCAAAACTCCAAGAAGAGATAATCAAAATTGCAGAAAAAAACGATCTCTACGTACTAAGTGATGAAATTTACTCATCATATTCATTTTCAGACTGGAAGAGCGTTTTGTCATACAACTATAAGAAAAACATCGTAACCCAATCGTTTTCAAAGTCTCACGCAATGACGGGGTTTAGAATAGGATACACCATAGCGGATCCAAAAACAATTGAGAAAATGGTAAAGCTTCAGGCCCTTTGCCTGACAAACGTGGCAGAGCCAATCCAATATGCCGCATTAAAGGCACTCGATGCAGACGTTACATCCAATGCAAAAAGCATTAGATCAAAAATCGACACCGTGATCAAGGAGGCAGAAAAGATGGACTTGGAGTTTGTTGCCCCAGACGGCGCGATGTATCTTTTTGCAAAGGTAAACAAGCAGGGCTTTGACGGAGTAGAGTTTTCCAACATGCTGCTTGATCACGGGGTTGCCGTGGCTCCAGGAGACGGATTTGGCAATTATAAGGGCTTTATTCGTATTTCTGCCTGTCAGGACGAAAAGAAACTAATGGACGGAATGAAGATATTACATGAGGTTCTGAACAAGTCGAAATGAAAGAAAGTATTACAATAATCGGAGCTGGCGGCAAGATGGGGCAGTGGTTTGCCAAGTATTTTACCTCAAATGGCCACCAAGTAACTGGCTATGATTCAGAGGTCCAAATAACCGACAAGACAGTAAAAAAGTCAGAATCTCTTGTTGGGGCGGTTTTGAGTGCAGACATCGTTTTGTTGTGTACGCCAACTAGACGCACTCCAGAAATAATCAGATTAATTGCAAAGGAGATGAAACGCGGCTCATATCTAATTGAGATCTCATCGCAAAAGGCAAAAACGGCCGCAGCCCTACTAAAAATTCCAGCAAAGATAAACCCGGTTTGCATCCATCCGATGTTTGGCCCAGGTGCAAAGAAGATCAAAGGTCAGAACATCATAGCAATTCCAATCAAGGATGCAAAAAAAGAACTGAATTTGGTAAAAACACTTTTCGACGGAGCTAATTTTGTTACAATTGATGCAATTGAACACGACAAAAAAATCGCAATCATTTTGGGACTAACACACCTTGTCAACTTGGCATTTGCAAACATACTTGCAAAAGACGACAAGATTTCGTTGACAGAGCGAATGTCCGGCACTACTTTTAAGATCCAAAAGATACTGGCAGAAAGCATAATGACAGAGTCAACTGATCTAATCGAGACAATAATTGCAAACCCAGAAATCAGAAGGGCTGCAGAAGAGCTTTGGAAGGACATAGGAAGACTGCTAACAGACATACAGGAAAACAAGTCAGAAGACATTACAAACTACATCAGAACAGTCCAACAAGGGCTGGCAAAGAATGTAAACTTGGAAGACTCTTACAAAAAGCTCAACGTGATGATAAACGCAATTGAAAAATAAGCAGTCATGCGTTCCACAAAAATAGTAACATCGTTTGTTACAAGCAGCGATAAACTTCTCCTCCTAAAGAGAAGCGAGCACGTAAAAAGCATGAAAGGCCTCTGGGGCGCAGTAAGCGGAATTATTGAGAAGGGGGAAGAGCCGCTCAAGCGGGCAAAAATCGAAATTTATGAGGAAATTGGAGTAAAAAGCGACCAGATTCAGCTGTTAAAGGCAGGGCAAGAAATGGCAATCTCTTCGCCGCAGTATCCGGATCACCAGTGGATGGTGTTTCCGTTTCTGTTTTCTATGAGAGACCAAAAGATTTCGCTAAACTGGGAGAACTCGTCATACGTATGGATAGAACCGCAGGAAATTCACAAGTACGAAACAGTTCCAAGCTTGTCAGATGTGCTATTCAACCTGCTGTAAGCTTTCGTTTTCTTTGACATACTTTCTTTGCTGAGGCAGCATCACGTAGACACATGCCCCACCGCACATCGTACATGGGACGTTGTTGCCATCCCGCTGTCCTGTCCTATTGTGGATTCTGGCTGCCTCTTCGGGGTCTATTGACAGCGCTATTTGTTTTTCCCAGTCAAGTGTGCGCCTGGCTTCTGTCATTTTCATGTCCCAGACTATGGCTTTTTCTCTTAATTTGACCAGGTCTCCAGCATGTGCCGCAATCCTATAGGCAATCAGTCCTGCCCTCACTTCTGCCGCATTTGGGAGCGCCAGGTGTTCGGCAGGGGTAAGATAGCACAGTAGGTCAACACCCTCGCTTGCAGCAATTGCAGCCCCAATAGCGCTTGAAATATGATCATATCCGGATGCAACATCTGTCACAAGCGGCCCAAGCACGTAATATGGAACATCGCCGATCAGAGATTTTGCCAGTCTGACGTTTGCCGCAACCTCGTTTAGCGGCACGTGTCCTGGACCTTCAACCATTACCTGGATGTCTTTTTCGTGCGCCTGCTTTGTCAGTCTTGATATGTTTATCATTTCCTGGACTTGGAGTTCGTCGTGGGAATCTAGAATTGAGCCAGGCCTTAGCGCATCGCCAAGACTAAACGTAACGTCGTATTTTTTTGCAATTTCCATAAGATAATCATAATGAGTGATGTAGGGATTTTCCTTGTCGTACTTTAGCATCCATGCAGCCGTGATCGTTCCACCCTTGCTTACCACGCCTCCGTATCGCTGTACCTTGAGAATTCTTTTTGCTATTTCCTTTGATATCCCAGAGTGAATCGTGGTGTAATCGACGCCGTCTTTTGCGTTGTTCTCAAATGCGTTTAGAAAGTCGTCTTCTGTTATGTCTAGCGGATTTTTGTGCTTTTCAACTCCGTGGTTGTATGCCTCGTAAATTGGAACCGTCCCAAATGTTATCGGTGCCGCCTCAAGTAATGCCCGTCTTATTGCACCGACATCGCCGCCATCGCTAAGATCCATTATTGTATCGGCATGATGTTTTACTGCGACGTGGGCCTTTTCAATTTCCTCGTTTAGGTCCACTTTAAGTGTGGAGGTGCCAATGTTCACGTTCACCTTGGTTTTCAGTCCCTTTCCTATTCCGACGTGGTGTATCTTTTGTGGCCGGACATTATTGCTTGGGATTATGATAGAGCCGCTTGCAATTTTTGATCGTAGCCAGTCAAGTGAAACATCCTCGTCACGGGCAACCTGCTTCATCTCGTCAGTTATCATGCCACGTCTTGCAGCACTCATTTGCGTTCCCATGTGTTCTAGTACGTTGTATCCAGATTTAAACAATAGCAGAAAAACAATCAGCACTTGAGAATTTCATTAAATAGAATCCGCCAAGGAACAATTTTGCAAAAACACTATTACGACATACTTGTCTAGACACATCATGAACATACTCTCGATTGGAGGCTCTGATCCGTCATCAGGCGCAGGAGTCCAGGGAGACATCAGAGTTGCATCCGCACTTGGCGTGAATTGTTTTAGTGTCATCACCGCAATTACGAGCCAAAACTCTACAAAGTTTTCAGACGTCGAATCGGTTTCTCCAAAAACGATTGAAACCCAAATCGACTCCGTACTTTCTGACTTTGAGGTAGACGCCATTACGATAGGGATGGTTTACGATTCAGACACAATACGAATCATTCACTCAAAGCTAAAGGGCGGGAAAATACCAATCATACTAGACCCAGTCATAAAGTCCACAACTGGCGGAATTTTGCTGAAAAAATCCGCGCTAGAACCATTTAGAAAACTGCTCATCCCGTTATGCCAAATCATAACTCCAAACGTGTCTGAGGCAGAGGTTTTATCTGGAGTCAAAATCACAAAAGAGTCAGACCTCACACGTGCCGCAGAGAAATTATCAGGTATGGGCGCAAAGAAAATAGTCATAACAGGCCACAAGTTTGTCAAAAACAAAATTTCTGATTTTATTTTTGAAGGTGAAAAAGGCTACACCATATCAGAAGATAGGATAAATCATGAAGCCCATGGAAGCGGCTGCACTTTTGCTTTTGCACTAGGATACGCGGTTGCTGCGAAAAACACATTTGGTGATGCGGTGAAATTTGCAAAACATTTCACGTATCAGTCCATAAAAAACTCCCAGAAAATAGGGCGCGGAGTCAAGGTCATACATCCAAAACAAGACACAATTAGAAAAGACCTGAGCTCTGCCATCATAGAGTTTGAAAACATCAAAGACTCGTACGAACTGATTCCTGAATGCCAGACAAACTTCGTATATTCAAAACAAAATCCAAAGTCAGCGTCAGACATTTTGGGTGTCTCAGGAAGAATTGTAAAGGCCGGAAAAAGGCTAGTCGTTGCAGGAAATTTGGAGTATGGCGGCTCCAGACATGTTGCGACAGCAGTTCTTACAATGCAAAAAAAATTCCCCGAAATCAGGTCGGCAATGAACATCAGGTATGATCAAAAGACAATTGAAAAGCTTCGAAAAACAAAAAGCAAAATTTCAAGCTATGACAGGACGGACGAGCCGGCAAACACAAAAAACAAGGAAAACTCTTCAGTTTCCTGGGGAGTAGAACACGCCATCAGAAACTCAAAGTCCGCGCCAGACATCATATACCATACTGGCGACGTTGGAAAAGAACCAATGATAATCGTATTTGGAGAAAATCCAAAACAAGTAGTGGCAAAAATTTCCAAAATTCTATAAAACTAATAGACAGTTTTCGTAAATCAACATAAATACTCTATATTTTCAATTAAAGGCATGAAGGCGGTAATACTTGCCGGCGGCCTTGGCACAAGGTTGCAACCATATACAACATTTCTTCCAAAGCCGATGCTTCCACTTGGTGAAAAGCCCCTGCTTGAGCACCTAATAGATTGGATAAGAAATAACAAAATAACAGACATTGTTCTCTGCGTAAGCTATCTGAGAAAAACAATCGAGGACTATTTTGAAGACGGGAGCAGGCTTGGGGTAAAAATAGAATATGCAGTGGCAAACAGACCGCTTGCTACTGCCGGCCAGCTCAAGACTGCCGAATCGCTCATCGATGACACGTTTGTTTGCGTGTACGGCGACTCTGTTTTCAATTTCAATTTAAGAAAGATGGTAAGCCAGCACAAGGCAAAAAAATCATTCATCACAATGAGCCTGCACCAGTACAAGACTACGATAAAGTACGGCGTTATCGATACTGCAAAAAGCGGCAGGGTGACTGCGTGGAATGAAAAGCCTGAGATCAGCGCAAACATAAACATCGGGTGCTATGTGATGGAGCCCCAAGTGTTCGGGTTTATTCCAAGCAACGTTCCATACGGGATGGATGACGTGATCAAAAAGGCGCTCGCAAAAAAGAAAGACGTCAACAGCTTCATAATAAAGAACGGCTTTATCGACATAGGGGACAAGGCATCATACAAAAAAGCATACCAGGAATTCAGAGAAAAACTTGGCAAGATCTAGACTAAATGACAGATATCATAATTAGAAAAATAGAAGAGCGTGATCTGAATGACGGCTTTTTAGAGTCACTTGACAGCCTAAAGACTGCAAGCAACCTTGGCAAGGAAAAGGCAAGGGCAATTCTAAAAAAAATAGCGGCAAATCCAAATCATGTGATTTTTGTTGCAGTGCTCAATAACAAAATAATTGGATCCACCACCCTTCTCATAGAGCAAAAATTCATCCATGACGGCGGGCTGGTTGGACACATCGAGGATGTGGTTGTGACAAAAGAGCAGGAGGGAAAGGGGATTGGGTTTAAAATAATGCAGGCGGCCCTAGAATACGCCAAGTCCCAAGGCTGTTACAAGACCATTTTGGACTGCGACGATAAAGTCAAACCGTTCTATGAGAGGCTCGGGTTTAAGCGACACTCAAACGGAATGAGGTTTGACCACTAGAAATATTCCTTGATTGGTCTTTTCTTTGTCCTAAGCAGAAATGCGCCAGTTGCCATAATTGGGACGGACACTGCCATGAACAGTTGTGGAACAGTCATGACTGCAAACACCAAATAGTTTTTGTCTATTTTTGGAATCAGCATGTGCGCGTAAAACATTCCGACTAGCAAAACTACACCGCCAGCTATTATGATGCTGCCAACTGATCTTGAGCCGTATCTTTTTGACAAAATGAAAACAGTTCCCGCAATGCACATCGCAGGTGCAACGCCAATTGAAATGTACATTAGAATTTGCGGCTCGGGCTCCACTTCAATTACAGGTGCAGTCAAGAAAGTGTAAAAGGTAATTATTTCTGCGCTAAACATGATAAACAGTCCAAGGCTTGCAATTGCCAGATATTTTTCAACTGCCATAAACTACAAGATTAATTTTAGATAAATAAACGGTATGAAAGGCGGCTTTTTATCGCGTCTGATGATTGGACTAAACTATGCCAACAAGCCCAGCAAGTTCCTTTCGGCATGCAGCACCGAGCTGTTCTGCCGCCTTTTCTGGCGGAATCGAGTTGAGAAATATTCCATATCCCCTCTCCAGTCCAGACCAGGCAGAGGTAAGCGGATAGACTTCGATGTGCCAGTGAATTTGTCTGCTGTTCTTCTTTTCAGGTGAGAGGTGGAAAGCTAAATTGTAAGAGACGTTCTTTAGGCTGTTTGTCAGGCCCCCTAGGGTAGCTCGCAGGATCAACGACAGGTCGTTGATTTCTTTTTGCGTTATTTTGGAAAAACTAGTCGTGTGTTTTTTGGGACAGATCCAAAACTCGTACGGGTATGACGGTGCCCACGGGCAGAATGCCAAAAAGCCCTCGGTTTGCAGCACCTGTCTTGGGCCCCCAGTCTCGGTATTTACCGTCTGGCATAGCGGGCATGCGCCTTTTTCATTGACAATCCTGTGCGACGCTTCTGCTTCCTGCTCTATCAGCGGAGGAATGGTAGAAAATGTAACCATGTTGATGTGGGGATGCGATACGAGGCTCCCCGCCTCTTTTCCGTTGTTTATGTAAATTGAAACGTATGTGACGCCTCTTTGCGTGTAGAGCCACCTGAGCCTATCCTGAATTACCACAAGTATGTTTGACCACTGCTCAGACGAGATGGTTGATAACGAGTCCTTGTGTCGCTCAGACGCAACGACAACGTAATGATACCCGTATGCCGGCTCGCTGTAAAGCGGCCTGTCAGAGTAAGAGTTTTCTGCAGAAACAGATACTGCCGGAACCTTGCTTTCAAAAACCCTAACGGTCCAATCTTTCACATAATTGTCCTCACTGTCCTGCAGTCTTTGCAGCATGCCGTCCTTTGCAACAAGTGACAGCAGCGAAGGGTTCGTCATGGCTTCGTTGCCGGGACAAAACGGGCATTTTTTTGATTCTTCGTGCTGTTCCTCATTTTGGGAGACAATGACAAATCTTTCTGACACATAGTCTTTTCTCATGCTCCCCATAATCGATAGTATGATTACGTGCGAGTTAAAACCTTTTCAACGATCGCAACTTTGACAACAGGGTTCGATCACATCGTGCAAAGTTTAAAGTGATCTGGATCAGCACCAAGACAAGGGGATTACAATAGCTGGCAGCAATGTGAAAATTATCTATGTTTTACTTGACGGGGTAGGAGATCTGCCGCATCCGGATCTAAAGGGAAAGACTCCGCTTGACTTTGCCCACACTCCAAACCTTGACAAGATGACAAGGAACGGAGCTATGGGAGAGGTAATTTCTGTCGGGAAGGGAATCGCACCAGAATCCGACATTGCCGTTTTCAATATGCTAGGATACAAGTTCCAGCATGCAGAATATGCAGGACGCGGAGTAATTGAGGCGATAGGGACTGGTATTGATTTTAAGGACGGTGACTTGGCTTTGCGCGGAAACTTTGCCACGCTAGACGACGCCGGAATCATCACAGACAGAAGGGCTGGAAGGAAAATAGAAAGGGAGGATGCACTTGCAATATCAAAGGAAATTGAGAGCAAGGTAAAGTTTTCAGAGCCAGGCGTATCAGTTGTGGTTACTCCAACAATAGGCCACAGAGTTGTTGTCAGAATACGATGCGACGGCAAGTTGCTTTCTTCTGAAATTACAAATACGGATCCTGCCTATGCTCGTGTTGACGGAATGGGAATCGCAAAGGCAGTTGGGGATTATTTCAAAATAGAGCGCTGCCTGCCGCTAAAAGACATTCCAAATGCCGCACTCACCGCTACTTTGGTAAACGAGTTCACAGAGCAATCCCTGAGAATAATGAAAGAGAGTGCGACAAACCAGAAAAGAAAGAAGGAAGGGAAAAAACTACTAAACAGCATCCTTTTGCGCGATGCTGGAAACCACTACCCAAAGGTTGTCCCAATAAACGACCTGTACTCGATGAGGTTTTCATGCATTGTGGACATGCCAGTTGAAATAGGAATTGCAGAAATTCTAAAAATGAAGACGTTTAACGCAGGCGGGCTGACAGACTATGAGGAAAAGGCGCGAGTTGCTGCAAGGGCGATGGAAACTGAAAATGCCATATACGTGCACCTCAAGGGTCCTGATGAATTTGGTCACGATGGTGACGCGATTGGAAAAATGAAAAACATTGAAGAGATAGACAGGAGATTCTTTGGAACCATTTTGGATAACATTGATACGGGCAAGGTGGCAGTTGTGGTATCAGCTGATCACTCCACACCGTGCATCAACAAAGGGCACAGTGATGATCCCGTACCGGTCCTTGTTTCAGGAGACTCGGTAAAAAAGGACAACAGTGTCAGGTATACAGAAATGAATGCAAAAATTGGAAGTATAGGTCTTCTTGAAGGGGCTCAAGTGTTGAAGACGGCCATACAACTAATCAAATAGTAAACAGCGATATTTTTTCTGAATTTATTATCATTCGGACTTTGTTCCTTAGTTCATCGATGTTTATTCCGTGATACATCCCGCTTGACCTGGCAAGCTTGTCCAGCCCCCTACCAAGCACTGAAATGCAAATGCCGTTTTCAAATTTTTGATAGTGGACAAGCGCTGCTGCAACTAGAATTATTCCCTGGACCAGGTCGCGCTCTCCTTCGTAGCATTTTTTCCACACGCCTTCAAGAACCTCGTGGCATTCCCAGAAACGCTCATCATTGAAATACGAAATCCCAAGCTTGATTGCGTCCTCTTTTTCTATGTGTTCTTCCACTATGTGTTTTGCGTGATCGAGTGGGGCAATTGGGTTTAGGTTGGACACCAGTTCGTCCAGCTTTGATTTGTCAATTGAGACGTCAAACTCGACATACTTGCTTGAAACCCGCGAGTCTCGGATTATGGTACTTGTCCCAGAACAGACTTGCCTTGCCTTTGCAAGCAAGTGGCCAGAGTCTTCCGGTACAAATCGTGTGTTTTTCAAATGCAGCATGAATCTATCCATGACATGTGGACGGCCTTTTTTCTTAAATCTCTTCTTAAATGGCAATCAAAGTTTATATGAAAAAGAAAAACGAGCTTGAATACATGTCAATGATTGAAACACTAAGCGATGTAAACAATACATTTCTCTCAAGAAGGGAAATAACGTGTACATTTAGAGGCCTTGGTGGAAAGCTCAAGAAACTAGAGGCAGTTGACATGATTTCAAAACAGTTCAAGCTTGACGGCAAAGTTGTGATTCCAATAAACATGAAAAACCACAGCGGTAGGCCGGAAATCACAGGAGTCTTTTACATATATGACGATGAGGGCTTGGCAAAAAAACAGGTCAACCCGGTTATCTTTGCAAGACTTGACAAAGCAAAGGCTGCAAACGCACCACCTCCAGAGACCAAAGAGGAGCCTGCGGCATAATGGCAGGAAAAAAAGCAGCAAAAGGCGCTTCTGATGCAATCCACAAATACTACAAGATAACCGGCGATAAAATAACAAGGCTTCACAGACTGTGCTCCAGATGCGGCAAAGGCGTCTTCATGTCAGAACACAAAGACAGACGCACGTGCGGCAAGTGCGGCCTAACTGAATTTAATCAGTAGAGCTTTCTTTTTCTCAGCTTAGATTCCTTTTCCTCAAATTCTTTTATTTTTCCCAGCAGTGCAGGATCCAAAACTACCTTGGATAAGGATTCGGCAGATAGTTTTACCGTGTTTGTGTCAAGCATGATGTTTGTGACAGGTAGGCCCCTTGCTATCCAGAGTTTTTCGGTTTTGTCCTCAAGCTTATAGTCCTTAAAGCCGGTCGGGAATTTTTTTGTAATGTGTGTTAGAAGGGTCTTGTCGTCAAACACTGCGCGCGCCTCAAAGAGCCGGGTGCTGTCGGCATATACGTTTTCAAAAAGGTTTCCAGATATTTCGTCAGACAGCAATTCCATTTTAGATATCTTTCTGACAAGTTCCAAATAGTGAAGAAACTCGTGCGCAAGTATTGCATGTATGGTACCCTTGAGTCCAAAGGCGACAAGCGGTGCAGAAATCTGTATTACAACTTGGAATTTTTCTTCAAAAAACACCGGAAGCGTTCTTGCAAAAAGCACGCCGTATTCAAAAGAGTTGCCAGAGTTTGATAAAATTGCAGATGGCTCCACATATGATATTGGGTAAGGAGTTCCAGACGCATCTTCGATTCTCTTTATTCCAGACTCTACCAGATTGAATCTTTCCTTGATCAACTCAAGCATGTCTTGCGGCAAAAGTCCCTTTTCGTGCGCCTCTCGTACTTTTACCAGATGATCCAACGGAATTATATCTTCAAGCTAGGTGTAAAAAATGTTAGTTTAGACATTAGGCAAATTAGTGTATGATTTTGACTGCTTCAAAATCAAATGTCTCACACCTGCACTTGTTTTCCAAAATGTCCGAGATGTTTGGAAACGTGTCGTCACCACTGACAAATCGCTTGAACGGCAGGCCGCCTCCTGCAATCATTGAAAGGTAAAAAGAGTTCTCAGAGACTGGCTTGTATTTCGTACTGTGGATTAGTTTTTCCGTTCTTCTTCCAGACTTTTCATAAACTGCTATAGTGTTCTTCTCAAGCTGATCAAGTTTTGAGAGGTCATTTTGTTCGATTTTGTTTTCACATGTGATGTACAGTTTTACTTTTGAGGTAAACTGCACTGGGCCAGATGGAGTCTTGCTGATTGGCTTTAGATTGTTTATTGTGATTTTTCCAAGCGTTATTTTTTTTGGCAGTCGCGGGTGGCGTTTTTTTGGATTAAGCAGTTTCACAAAGAACGGGCGCCCCGAGCCAAGAACTAGGCTCGTGCTGTCCTCGCCTCCAATCCACGTTATTTTTGCCTGCAGTGCCTCAAATTTCTCAAAGAGGTATTTGCTTATCAGCCCCTCCACGCTATCAAACTCGGATATGCCGTGATGACTGCAGTCAATGCATCCCTTGCCAAGACAGGTGGCGCACGGTTTTTGTTTTTGCGGGACGTTGCGCTCGGGCTTTGTGTACCTGCCCCAAAGAAAGACGGGCTTTGTTTGAATGGTGCACGAGTCTTCCTTAAAATCAATCATAAAGACAAGGTCCGGCTCAGATGACTCGACTTTCTTTTTTGTTTTGCGAGTGAGCTGTTTTGCCAACTCCCTGGTAATGTTTGTCTTTATTCCGTCAATCCCCTTTAGCCTAAACCTTGAGCGCATGTGATCGTCTCGGTCCAGAATTGACGGCTTTAGTTTGGTGCCAACTAAAAATGTCGTAAAATCGTAATCGGATGAGACGTCAAGCATTTTTGCCACCTGCGAGCTGACGCCGTCAAAAATATTTTTACAGACATAGCATTTTGTGCTCTTTATTTTTAGTGTGCGATGAATTTTTTCGCCGAGTTTTTTATTTGATACAAGCCCAAGTTTTTTTGCAAACAGTCTTCCAAGGCACACGTCGCACAAATCATATTCTTTCAGTATTTTTTGCGATATCTGCAATACATTTGCAAATGGCTTAATGTTTTTTCTCACAGAAAAAATCGTGCAATCATGCTATTAGTAATTTACTGGTATAGTACTGGTCTTAGCCCATGCCCATTTTACGGAGGAATCCCTGCATCTGCCTTCCTTTTGATGCCTTCATCATGCTTTTGGAATTTTTGTAATTTTTCAATAGCTCCTTTACTTCATGCTCAGGCCAGCCAGAGCCACGTGCGATTCTTTTGATCCTAGATGCGTTTAGCAAATCAGGGTCTGCCTTTTCCTGTTTTGTCATGCTTTGTATGATGAATCTCCACTTTGAGATTCTTCCCTCCATTTGGTCTAGCTGATCATCTTTTACCATCCCTGAGAGCCCCGGCATATTATCCAAGAATCCCTTCAGCGAGCCAACCTTTGTCACCTCTTCTAATTGGTAATAGAAGTCATCCATGTTCATTTTTCCGCTAGAGATTCGCTTGAGCCTAACATCGTCTGCCTCGTTTTCAAGCCTCTTTGCAAGGTCAAGCAGTGCTTGTATGTCCCCCATGCCAAGCAGTCTTCCAACGAATCTAGTTGGGGAAAATATCTCAAGATCATCTATCCTCTCCCCGGTTCCGACATACATTATCTTGGCACCTGTCGCTGCAGACGCTGCCAGTGCCCCGCCTCCCTTGGCAGAGCTGTCAAGCTTTGTGATTACGATGCCTCCAACGGGAACGGTTTTGTGAAATGATTCTGCCTGACTGTAGCACTGCTGCCCGATTGTTCCATCAATTACAAGCAATGCGAGATCAGGGTTTGCTATTTTGCCAATCTCCCGCATTTCGTCAAGCAGATCTTTTTCTTCCTTGTGGCGCCCTGCAGTATCTATCAGTATGATATCCAGATTGGAATTTTCAAAATGCTTCAGTCCGGCCTTTACAATTGCCGGAGAATCCCTGTTGTTTTCATCACCATACACTTCGACGTTTGCTTTTTCACACATGGTTCTAAGCTGGACCAGCGCTCCCGGTCGAAACGTGTCTGCCCCGATTACGCCGACCTTGTAGCCTTGCTTTGTCAGGAATTTTGCAAGCTTGGATGATATGGTGGTCTTTCCGCTGCCTTGGATTCCAAGCATCAGCACCCGGTTCAGCTTGCCAGGCTTGAAGGAAAACTCATTTTCCTTGCCAAGAAGGCTTGCCAGTTCGTCGTATAGAATTTTTACAATGTGATCTTTTCTTGACAGTCCCGGCGGCGGGGTTTCATTTAGCGAGCGGTGTTTTAGATTTTCCGTTATTTGCAGTACAAGTTTTACATTTACATCTGCTTGAAGAAGCGCCTTTTGCACGTCACGGGACAGTTCGTTGATTAATTGCTCGTCTATCCCAGAAGAGTTTACAATTTTCTTGATTGCTGCGCGAAGGCTAGTCTTTAGGTTATCCAGCATTGCCTTTTATTTTTGCACGCACTATTTCAAACCTTCCTCGGTACCCATCCCAGGATATGAAAGAGTCCTGAATTTCGATTGGGTTTGAAAAAAGAGGACAGTCCACCACAAACGTTTCAGCTTCGCCGCCCTCAAAGCTTAGATTGAATTTGTGTTTTTCAGATAACTGTTCTAGTTTGCCAAGATCGTCTTTTGTTATTTTTTTGCCAAGCCATGATTTGTCAAGACCGTCGGCGGAAACCGAAGTGATTATGAATTCAAACCCCGAATCAAGCAGCAACCGCATGTACTGCGTTTGGTTTTTCTGCCAGAGCGGTGACACTACTTGCAGTCCCAGTTCTTTTGCCACGCCTTCAAACTTTGTTTTTTGAAACTCGCTTAGGATCCCGCCGTGGACAATCCCGTCAATTTGGTACTCTTTTTTTGCAGCAGACAACGCTTCTTTGAGATTTTCAAGTTCGGATTCGGTGTCACTTGATTTTGCAGTAATTGTGATTTGGGGGATCTTCATGGATTTTGCCTGCAATACGGCAAGTCCGACATTTGGATGATGCAGCAGATGGCTCTCATCAGAATTTGCAAGGATTGTCACCAAACACTTGACTGCATGCCCGCGGTTTTGTGCCTCAAATATTGAATAGGTGCTATCTTTTCCCCCAGAAAACAATGCGGCCAGATTCATTTGATAGGGGTTTGGTGCCTCTGTGGTATTAACAGAGTGGATGCCTCAATACTCATAATCGTCATCAAAAATCAGATGGCTTTTCCACTCATCATCAGCATCCGAATTAAGACTTGATGCGCATTATTTTAGTTCTGCCCATTACATTCCAGTACTCGACAGTTTGTCCTTGTTCTAGTTTGCCTTGGACTTCGTCATCTATCATTTGTGCATCAATTGTTTCAAATGTCTCACTGTCCATCAGCTGTATCTGGTCTCCTGTAATTGAGATGATTTGACCGCCTCTTTTGTCAATTAGTGGAACGTGTACCTGCATGCTAACTGGGCCAACATGTGGGCGCTTTTGATTATCAAACACTCCGACTCCTACAATTCTTGCTTTTGCAGCTCCGTGCTTTCCTGGTTTGCTTGTGTCATATTCTGAAATTCTGCACGGCTCCCCTGTTGCTTGGTCCCCAACTGGCAATAGAATGTATGAGCCGATTTTCAATGATCCCAATTCTGCGGGTTTACTCATATCAAAACCAATTTTTGTTCAATATTTAAGATTTATGACGGCTTGCCTGATCTAGGATCTTGTTTACTTTAATTTTTCAAGGATTGAGAGGCCGACGAGATTTATCATGGTGATGCCTTTTCGACACACGTTGCGACGCGTTTGCTCGCAGTACTTGTTTACACTCTGGTGGCTTTTTTGGCTAGAGACTTCCAACACCACAATACTGTTGCTGTATGGAAAGGTGAATTTCGGCGGCACATTAGAATAAGCAGTCATGCTCCCGCTAGATGCTTTTTTCACTCGATCGTTTTTTGAGACCACGGACGCCAGATCAGACATGTCATCGTCTGATTTTGAATATTCCAGATAATACACAGATACAAAATTCATGTTTCCGTCCACCTCCCTCTCAAAGAATTCGCTGTCCATGTTGAATACAAACGAGGTCTTGTCTTGCTGGAATTTCTCCAGTTCCTTTACTATTTTTGTATCGTTGGCAAATTTGACAAGAAGATAATGGTTTGCGTGTGATGGAAAGTACGGTTTGCTGTCCTGCGAAAAGGTGGCAGTTACAAAGTACATGTTTTCCACGTTTTTAGAGGTCTGCCAAGAATCCTTGATTTCAATTGATTTGTGGTCGTGCGTGTATGGGATACAGGCATACCCATCAAGCAAGACTTCAGACATGTAGAATTTGGTTTGCCTAGATTATTTAATATTTTTTTGATCCCGTGATCGGCGATTAAGATAAAAGATCCCGTGTTTTGTGGCTGTTTATTGAATGGCACCAGTTGCGACAAGTGTTTTACAGGCTACAGACCAGGTCAGCTCATATCGTGCGACAAATGCGGGGATGAGTTTTGCAGCTCTTGCATCAAGACACACAAACACTAACTTTGCGGATTTCCACTGGACGCCACAGCGATAATTATTTAATAGTAGTGCGCCGACATTTTTTGTCCCGAGTTAGCTCAGCCTGGTAGAGCTTCCGGCTGTAGTGGTTGGCCATCGGCTAACCGAAGTCAGCCTACCTAGGCATACACAGAAACCGGGTTGTCGAAGGTTCAACTCCTTCACTCGGGACCACACTTTAGATTAAATTCGAAGGATTTTGGTCTGCAGAATGGTAAAAATTCAGCATTTCAAGCCTCAGATTATTACGGATCAGACGCAGAGAAAGTAGGTTGTTTTGTTTAAAAAATAATTAAAAAAACTTTTCTTGATCAAGTTTTCTTTGGGCTGCATTCGCCTCTAAAGTATTTCCCTTCTTCACATTGTGATCCGTTGGGAAACATACAGGTGCTTTGCATGAACTTGCCAGTCCCTTTGACTTGGATTTTGCCGCCGTTTTCAAGGCAGTATGCAGACGCAGGGCTCACAGATTGTTTTTGCGTACCTTGGTTTTGAATGTCAGAGCTGTCAAAGTGTCCCTTTGCTATCATCGCCTGAGCTTTCTTCATCTGTTCAAACGTTACAGTGTCTCTGTTATCTACATAGGACTTGTCAGTTATGCCAGGCTTGTGATTTTGGATTGCAGAGCTATCAAATAGTCCCTTTGCTATCAGATTCTGACTTTTTTTCGCATTTGCAAAGTTCATAGTGTCTCTATCGTTTACGAAATTTTGTATTCTGTCAATTATGTAAAGAGGACTAGTTTGAATTTTAGAGCTGTCCCACATTCCCTTTGCTACCAACGCTTGACCTTTCTTCATCTGTGCAAATGACACTAGATCGTTTCTGTCATAGCCACTCCAATATGACAAAATGTCGTTTCTCTCGCCTGCTACAAATGCTTTAACCCAAAATCCATTTTTATCTAAACTCCAATATTTACCAAGTTTATCAACTGCTATGTGTGAAGTCAATTCGGTTATTACGCTTACGTGTCCCGCTGAGTCAGCTACAACATGTTTAGCAGCGGGCCTAGTTGAGTCTCCGAGAACTATTACACCGTTAGTGAGTCTGTTTTGCCATGCATTTTTACTGTCATCCCATACGTTAATTGCAACGCCGTTGAATTCAAGCGGCGATGCAAATGTGTGATATATCGTTACAATCAGGCAGTCATTCTTGATAGAGTTTGGCTTGCATGGTCCTTCCGCTGTCACTATACTGACATCTTTTAGGGCATGTTTTGGATCTTTGACTTTGGTTGTCTCTATTCCATTCCATGTCTTGTCCCATTCCACTACAACCTCGCTATCACCAAATATTTGTCCTGGAGATAGGCCAAAGGCCAATTCAAGATGTCTTACTTCAGATGGTCCGCCGTCTTCATATATCTTGAAAACTGCCTTGTTGACAGCTCCGACTTTGGTCGTTAGTACTGGGTATGATGTGGAAAATGTAACGATATCTGAGGTAATTCCGTTATATGAAAAGCCATTATCCACATAGTCTGCGTTATTATTGCCAGTTCCTAATGTTGGTGGAAAACAGTCAAACGTGCAGTCATTGCTGATTATGACGGCTGCTACTGCTGAAGTAGTTGAAGGAGATGTAATTACATCGTTTGGTCCTGTTGTAGTAACTGCGTCATTAGACAAGATTCTTCCAGTCATAGATACGGTACTAAGTAGTGTAGTAGCTGCATGAGTTACTATGTTCCCTTTGAAAACACTGTTTGCTCCAAGTGTTGTTCCACCTGTTGGCGCCCAGAACACATCGTTAGCATTTGCGCCTCCAGTTAGTGAAATCACTGAGCCAGCTAAGGTGTTGAGTGTACCGTTTATTCTAAAAATGTAAACTCCATTACCGCTAAGAGTGATTCCGGCAGCGTTTACATCGGTAGCGCCACCAATACAATAGACACCAGGTGTTAGTGGTTGTGTAAGTGAATCCAAGACTTGTGCTGCAGGACTTATTGATGTACAAGCTCCAGACTGTGCTGAATTTCTTGCGGCTGTAAAGAGAGATGCTTGATTGGCTATTGCTGTAATATAGGTAGCAGTTGGGCCTGTAAAGATTACACCGTTAAGTGTTGAGACTGGAGTTGCAGGTGCTACAGTATATCCAAGATCTCCAGTAAGAGTGGTCGGATTGTTGGAGTTGGTGTAGGTATTAGCAAGAATAGCAAAGTTGCTGAGTCCTGTAAGATCTAAGGGACCTGCTGCATTAACAGTGTTGATAGAAAAGAATGCAATAGAAATTATAGCGGCAATTACTGGAAGTATGAGAATTTTCTTCGTAGTCAAAGTGTTCACTAATAGTTTATTGTTGGTATCGTTATTAAGCCGCGCTTACATTTGTGTTAGTTTTATGGACAAGTTTGTCAGTGTGATGGACTGATCTGTCAGTATCAATACGGATCTTTCATCCGAACTTTTACATTTACCGAATCCATAATACAGGAGGAATTTAATGTTGGGGCGATTGTTTGAGATGTAAAAAATTCATTCTCTTAATTTTTTGAATCTTGTTGTATCTTATTGACATCCTATTTGATCAATTCGCGATTAATTTTTTCATCTTTTGTTTCTTGGCTTTTGAATTCCTTTTGTGATATATCTTTGATTTATTTTCTTATTTGTTATTTGTAGTACTGTGTTTTTTCGTCGTCATGTTTTCCATCCAAAATGTGTATCACGTCATGTGGTGATCCATTGACTATCTGTCAGATACATGTTTCTCCATTAGGCCATAAACACCATCAAAGATTTGGAATACTGACGTGTACACAAATTGACATGATTATGTGTCCAAAAATCCAATATCCCATAAGATGATAAAATGTGTTATCAGTGTTTCATCAAA